>NZ_JBMKHJ010000009.1:0-150828 GCF_049237265.1 Enterobacter cloacae complex sp. IR5384
TGATGATCTGTTCGTCGGAAAAACGCTTCTTCATGGGGATGTCCTCATGTGGCTTATGAAGACATTACTAACATCGGGGTGTACTAATCAACGGGGAGCAGGTCATCATAATGCATCCTACATAAATAATCCTTGGTGGGATTGTTGGTCCATTCATCATAATACGCTCCTTGATTCTTTCTTTGATGTTTACGAGGTAACTGGCGCTGCTGGCAAAATAATTCAGCATAAATTGCGGCGCGAGATATATGATCAAATAAAAAGAATGGAGACTTTTCCAAACTTTCAAGGGGCAAGAATACTAGGTTTTTGCTTGTTTGCTATGGGATTTAAAGCTAGCAAGGAACTTTCCGGCAAGAATACATATGCTTTACATAAAGTAATTCTCAATTGGGTAAGGATTAATTTCAAAACATTACATGAGCGCAATGCAAAGGTAAGTTCAGCATGTTTGTTTACATCTATTTCATACAATGTGGAAACTAATTCGCTTGTTCGTGTTCATGAAGCAAGAGGACTTAGTGATAAAGATCAATATGAGTATTTTGTATTAGATGATTAAACATAAATTATTAAGCTAAGCTGCCTAACGGCGGTTTTTTTATGCCTGTAATTTGGGAGGAATCATGCAGAACTACATCCAGCCAGGGACTGTGGTCCGGTAATTAATTTTTTACACGAGAACAGTATGGCGATACAGGGCGCATTAACGGCGTTCTTCATCGCTTTGCCGTTCTCTTTGTAAGTTGGAGTGGTCTTTTGTCATTGGAGCTACTGTTGACCGTTACAGTGATTCTAACCTGATGATGAGAAGCTTTAACGTTGTCAAAGCTTGCTTAAGCTTCATCGTAAATGTTTGTACTAGATTGGCCTTGAGCGGTACTGATATGATAACTACTTCACTAAGGAGTAGTTATGGATTGGCTGGGAATTCCTTTTCAATTAAACGGTAATGACGTGTTTTACCATGGCGATTTCGTTCTTAAGCAGATACCCAAGATCGTGGTTGAAAGCGATAGTGGCTGGATCATCTTTGCCAGCCTAGTGTCCGCACTTTTGGCTGGCGGTTTACCAGCAATTATGGCGTGGGAGGCATTAAGATCTACTGCAGAATCACTGCAAAAGCAAATGGCTCATCAATAGCAGATGACAAAGCTTGCTTTGAAAACAGAAATTGAATCCAAAAATCAGACTGATTATATCGAAGAGTTGGTTAATGTAGCTGCGGAATGTGTCGCTGCCGCTGAAACTGTGAAATTCATTATGCAGGATGCTACAAAGTCTTTTCGTAGAAATGATAGCCAAGAACGTCAAAATCATTTGTTGGATTTACAAAAAGAAAAAAGACATGTTTTCTCTGTAGCTTCTTGGAAGATGCTTTTGCATCTTGAAAAAAGAGGGGTTGACTATTTCTTGCTCAAGAAAGGGATGGTTTCGATTTATAAAGTTCTAAATGATTTCGAATCGACAGATATTGAAATCGATCATGATACTTTTAATAGTGGTCTCAATACAGTAAGAGATGCTATGAAAGAAATCATAGCTGGCGAGTTTAGAAAGGTTCAAGAGCTAACAAATTATAAAGAAATATGATTTTAAGTAATTCATAAACCGCCTTATGGCGGATTTAATTGTCACCCCTAAACCACCTCCTAGGGGTGACAATTAAAGTAAAATCCGCGTGAGCAAATTTTACTTTAAACTATTAATCAAGTTGGATTGATAGCTCAATCTCTGTTACAACTTCTTAACCATTAAGTTGTTAATATATAGTTTTTTATAACAAAGTTGATAGCGCAGAAATGAATGGCGCGAAAACAGTAATGTGCGCAGATACATTTTGCATGAAATCTTTGTAAGCTTCCTTGAAACCACCGCTCTGATGACTCGAAGCAAGAGCTTGTACGTTATCTATTAATGTTCTTTCAGTTTCTTCGTCCAGTTGATTCGATTTGATGGCCTCTATCATGTCAGCGAAAATTGTTGGTTCGTTATAATTTGTTGCCACTGAAGCTGTAGCGCCTGCAGAATTGATATTTATACTAGATCCAGAAATGCCGCTTACGTTAATGGATGATTCTTGTTTCATAATAGGGATGCCGTTTTCCATTTTATAGAGGTCACTTTGTTCGAGCATATTAACGGTTACACGAATTGCAGCGAGAATTTGCTCTTGTTTTTTAAAAAGTGCAATCATTTGATTTACAGACCACAGATCGACATTGCATTCTTCACAAACTGCTTTTGCAACATCCGGAACGTTCGGGTCATATCTACCAAAGGCCCATGAATTCTTCAAAACATTAATGATTGAAGTTAGGGTGGGGTATGAGCTGAAGTCACTATTGATATTACATAAAACTCCTGCTATGAACATAGCCATGCTGCGTCCATCGCTATAAAGGGCTTCGACTTTGCCTCTTTTTGTATGGGGAATTTTAGCAATATAACGGAAGTCTTCTTTATTTTTTAGATGGCTCCAATCTTTATCAAAGGAATGAAATTCTTCTCCAATAGAGACGAGTCTGGATATTTCTGCAGTTACTTGTGCGAGATCTTTTCTAATTTCCAAGCTATTACTCCTTGTGTTGTGATTTTATTCATGCTGGTTTTCAATCAATAGTAAATGTATTGTTGAGCTAGAGAATAATTCCGAGCGTGAAATATCACGTAGTAAAATCAATGTGTTGAACGAGAGTATACCGCGTAAGCCTTTGTTTTTAAATAATTAAATAATGAGAGATAAATCATTAAATTACAATGGGTTAACTCCTTTTTTTCTGCTCTCTTAAAGAACATAATTTTTCCGATAAGCAAGCTTGCGGGGGATTTTCATATTCGGAGATTCAGGACTAACCCATATAAGCATCTGAAAAGCCTGGGCGGTGACTGCCGAAAGGAACGTATAAACACTGATGATGACGGGATTTTGGGCGTGATTATGCACGCGGTTAACGACATGCGAACGATGGAATTTGATGATAATCCGGTGATGTGTGGGATAGGATCGAGGGTACATTTTTGGGGCGGTTTGGGGAAAATTTTGGGGCAGTAAAAAGTCCTTTAATGTCCGATAGTGCCTTTTGACTACGTCGGGTAAATGCATGATAACCATAGAAAACATAATGTTTACATAAGATTGCTAAAAAAGGTACCATACCCCCCTATAGTATCAGGAGGCCGTATGCCGCACTCACCCGAAGATAAAAAACGTATCCTCACTCGCGTTCGTCGCATTCGGGGCCAGGTTGATGCCCTTGAACGCGCGCTGGAGTCGGGCGACCCCTGTCTGGCCATCCTGCAGCAAATTGCCGCCGTGCGCGGTGCTGCCAATGGCCTGATGGGCGAAATGGTCGAAATTCACCTCAAAGATGAGCTGGTAACGGGGGAAACCACGCCGGATCAGCGAGCCGTGCGCATGGCAGAAGTCGGCCATTTGCTGCGCGCTTATCTAAAATAAACCCACACACCACACAATAAGGGAAGACACTATGAAATCTCGCGCAGCCGTCGCATTTGGCCCTGGCCAGCCGCTCAAAATCGTTGAAATCGACGTTGCACCGCCGAAGAAGGGCGAAGTGCTGATCAAAATTACCCATACCGGGGTGTGCCATACCGATGCCTTTACGCTGTCGGGCGACGATCCGGAAGGCGTTTTCCCAGCGGTGCTCGGCCATGAAGGGGGCGGTGTGGTGGTGGAAGTGGGCGAAGGCGTGACCAGCCTGAAGCCGGGCGACCACGTGATCCCGCTCTACACCGCAGAATGCGGCGAGTGTAAGTTCTGTAAATCCGGTAAGACCAACCTCTGCCAGGCGGTTCGCGCCACCCAGGGCAAGGGGCTGATGCCGGACGGTACCACCCGTTTCTCCTACAACGGCGAGCCGGTTCACCACTACATGGGCACCAGCACCTTCAGTGAATACACCGTTTGCGCGGAGATCTCACTGGCGAAGGTGAACCCGCAGGCGCCGCTGGATAAAGTCTGTCTGCTGGGCTGCGGCGTCACCACCGGGATTGGGGCAGTACACAACACGGCGAAAGTGAAAGAGGGCGACACCGTGGCGGTGTTCGGTCTTGGCGGGATTGGTCTGGCGGTGATTCAGGGCGCGGTCCAGGCGAAGGCCGGGCGGATCATCGCGGTCGACACCAACCCGGAGAAATTCAAACTGGCGGGTGAAATGGGCGCGACCGATTTCGTGAACCCGAAAGATCACGAAAAACCGATTCAGGAGGTCATTGTTGAGATGACCGACGGCGGCGTGGACTTTAGCTTCGAATGTATCGGCAACGTGAACGTGATGCGTTCCGCGCTTGAATGCTGCCACAAAGGCTGGGGCGAGAGCATTATCATCGGCGTGGCCGGTGCGGGCCAGGAGATCAAAACCCGTCCGTTCCAGCTGGTAACCGGGCGCGTATGGCGTGGCTCAGCGTTCGGCGGCGTGAAAGGGCGCACGCAGCTGCCGGGGATGGTTGAAGATGCGATGGCCGGGAAAATCCAGCTTGATCCATTCATTACCCACCGTTTACCGCTGGAGCAGATCAACGAGGCGTTCGATCTGATGCATGAAGGTAAATCCATTCGTACTGTTATTCATTTCGGCGACAAGTAACTCTTCTGCCAGCGGTTTTTCGCCGCTGGCGTTTCTTTAATAATCTTCTCTAAAGTGTGACCAGTGCGGCGTTTTTAGCCGTAATCTAAATCTCAGCCGTGCCGATGACTATTTAACAGGCGTGTTTTTACGCATCTTACCTACAAGAGAGTCGACGGTCATGGACAACACTACTTCGATGCCAGCGCAGCGCAAGCTGGGCTTCTTGCATCACATCAGGCTGGTTCCGCTGTTTTCCTCCATTCTCGGTGGCATTATTCTGCTATTTGCCTTGAGCGCAGGTCTGGCGGGGTATTTCCTTTTACAGGCCGACACCGATCAGCAGGATGTCACGTCTGAAATTCAGGTGCGTATGGGGCTGTCGAATAGCTCAAACCATCTGCGAACCGCGCGTATCAATATGATCCACGCCGGGGCGGCGAGCCGTATCGCGGAAATGGATGCGATGAAGCAAAACATCGCTGAGGCGGAAAAACGGATCAAACAGTCTCAGGAAGGGTTTAATGCCTACATCAATCGCGCGGTTCGTACGCCTGAGGATGAAGCGCTGGATGCCGATCTGAAAACACGCTATGACGCCTATATCGCAGGCCTGCAGCCGATGCTTAAGTTTGCTAAAAACGGCATGTTTGAAGCCATCATTAACCATGAAAACGAAAGCGCCCGCCCGCTGGATGACGCCTACAACGCCGTGCTGCTGAAGGCGATTAAGATCCGCACCGAGCGCGCGAACGCCCTGACGGTTAAGGCACACAGCCGCACCCAACTGGGCCTGATGTTTATGGTGGGCGCGTTTGCCCTGGCGCTGGTGCTGACGGCCATGACCTTTGTCGTGCTGCGACGCACGGTGATCACCCCGCTGCAGCGCGCCGCGAAACGCATTGAAAATATCGCCAAAGGCGATCTGACCATGCCGGACGATGTGGCCGGACGCAGCGAAATTGGCCGCCTGACGCGCGACCTGCAAACCATGCAGCACTCGCTGGAGAACACCGTCGGTACCGTGCGTCAGGGGGCGGAAGAGATCTATCGTGGCACCAGCGAAATCTCCGCAGGCAACACCGACCTCTCTTCCCGTACCGAGCAGCAGGCGGCTGCCATTGAGCAGACGGCAGCCAGCATGGAGCAGCTCACCGCAACGGTGAAACAGAACGCCGATAACGCGCACCATGCCAGCAAGCTGGCGGAAGATGCCTCCGGTAAAGCCAGCCGTGGCGGCCAGATGGTCTCCGGGGTGGTTAAAACCATGGGCAATATCTCTACCAGTTCGAAGAAGATCTCTGAAATTACCGCCGTGATTAACAGTATCGCCTTCCAGACCAATATTCTGGCGCTCAACGCGGCGGTAGAAGCGGCGCGTGCGGGTGAGCAGGGGCGCGGGTTTGCCGTAGTGGCAAGCGAAGTTCGTACTCTGGCAAGCCGCAGTGCGAATGCCGCCAAAGAGATCGAAAGCCTGATCAACGAATCCGTTTCGCTGATTGACCAGGGCTCGGGCGAAGTCGTCGCCGCCGGTAATACCATGAATGAAATCGTCGAAGCGGTTAAACGCGTGACGGACATTATGCTGGAGATCGCTGCCGCGTCTGATGAACAGAGCCGTGGTATTGAGCAGGTGAGCCAGGCGATTTCTGAGATGGATAAAGTGACCCAGCAGAACGCCTCGCTGGTGGAAGAGGCTTCCGCCGCGGCGGCGTCGCTGGAAGAACAGGGCGCGCGTCTGACCGAGGCGGTGGGTGCGTTTCGACTGAGCGGCGCGAAGCAAGGCCGGGCGGCAACGTCTGCGCCAGTGGCGAAGAATGCGCCGCTGCGTCCGGCGGCAGCGGTTTCCGGGGATAACTGGGAGACGTTCTGAGTGGCGTGTTGTGTCGGGTGGCGGCTTCGCCTTACCCGACCTACAAATAAAAAGGGACCTTTCGGTCCCTTTTTTCATCGCTTACTTTTTATCGGGTAACGCATACGCGATAACGTAATCACCGCGATCCGGTGACTGGCGGGCGCCGCCAGCGTTAATAATGATGTACTGTTTACCGGTTTTCGGTGAAACGTAGGTCATCGGCCCGGACTGGCTGCCGACCGGCAGACGGTCTTTCCAGATCTCTTTTCCGGTGGCGGTATCGAACGCGCGCAGGTAGAAATCCTGAGTGCCGGCAAAGAACAGCAGGCCAGACTGGGTGGAGAGCGACGCGCCAAGGGTTGGCATCCCGATAGGGATCGGCATATGCATGCGAATACCCAGCGGGCCGGTATCTTCCACGGTGCCCACCGGCACCTGCCACACCAGCTTGCCGGATTTCAGGTCAACCGCGGACATCGTGCCAAACGGCGGTTTCTGGCATGGAATACCCAGCGGTGACAGGAAACGCTCGCGCATGGCGCCGAACGGCGTGCCGTCCATGGGCACAATACCCATCTCAATCCCGCTGGCGTCTTTCGCCACGCTGGCACGCGGTACCATGTAGTTGGCCAGACCCAGGCGCATATCGTTGACGAACATCAGCCCGTTGTTCGGATCGACCGAGACGCTGCCCCAGTTCATCCCGCCCAGTGAGCCAGGGAACTGCAGGGAACGATCGAGACCCGGCGGGGTAAAGACCCCCTGATGGCGCATCTCTTTAAACTGGATGCGGCACAGCAGCAGGTCGACAGGCGTCGCGCCCCACATGTCGGATTCGGTCAGGGTCTGGTTGCCAATCATCGGCATACCGACGGAATACGGCTGCGTCGGGGAGTAGCGTTCGCCCTGCACGTTACCCGCCGGGACCGGACGTTCTTCCACTTTCGCCACCGGTTTGCCGGTTTCGCGGTTGAGCATAAAGATCATGCCCTGTTTACTGGTCTGCACCAGTACCGGCGTGGTTCCGCCTTTACCGTCTGGCAGATCGTACAGCAGCGGTTGAGAAGGCAGATCGAAGTCCCACAGGTCGTGATGGGTGGTCTGGAAATGCCAGCGGACCTGGCCGGTGGTGGCATCAACGGCAACGATGGAGGAGCTGTATTTATCATCCAGCGCGGTGCGTTCTCCGGCCCAGAAATCTGGCGTGGCGTTACCGGTTGGCAGGTAAATCAGGTTCAGTTTTGCGTCATAGGACATTGCAGACCAGACGTTCGGTGTACCGCGCGTGTAGGTCTGGCCTTCCGGCGGCAGGCCGGTCAGGTCCGGATTACCCGGATCCCACGCCCAGGCCAGTTTACCGGTATGAACGTCATAGGCGCGCACCACGCCCGGCGGTTCGCCGGTGGAGAAGTTATCCGCCACGCGTCCGCCGACTACCACCACGTTTCCTGCCACCAGCGGCGTGGAGGTTTGCTGATAGTAGCCCGGTTTAATCTCACCCATACCCACGCTCAGATCCACGGTACCTTTGTCACCAAAGTCTTCGCAGGCTTTACCGTTATCGGCGTTGATGGCAATCAGGCGGGCATCGGTGGTGGGCAGGAACAGACGGCGCGGACAGGCGGCGGGCTGCGCATCTGTCTGTGACGTTGTCACGTTTTGTGAATCTTCAAAATAGCCCAGCCCACGGCAGCGCTGCCAGTTCGGGGCCGTGGCTTTGGCGTCGTAACGCCACTTCTCTTTCCCGGAATCTACATCCAGCGCCAGCACTTTGCTGTACGGCGTACAGACGTAGAGCGTATCGCCAATCTGCAGCGGCGTGTTCTGGTCTTCCGCACCGGAGCCATTGCTCTGGGGGATATCCCCGGTATGGGCAACCCACGCGACTTTCAGCTCGTTAACGTTCTGCTTGTTGATCTGGTCGAGGGCCGCAAAACGATCCCCGTGGGTGGTGTTACCCCAGTGTTCCCAGTTCTTCTGCTGTTCGCCAGCCGCGACCGGTTTCACCGGCACCGGCTCATTCGCCGCCACCAGCGTTTGGGGTTTAAACATCCAGCCCAGGCTGACAAGCATTGCCACGGCGAGCAGCGCCGCCACGCCAAAGGCCGGGCCTTTTTTCACCGGCGTCGCACGGTTTGCCGCACGCAGGAACGGCCAGACGAGGGCACACAGGAATGCCAGAACCGCAAAAGTGAAGAGGCGTGAGAAGAGCGGCCAGAAATCCCAGCCGGCATCGCTTACCGCCCAGAACAGCGACGCGATAAACGCGATGCCATACAACACAATCCCGCTGCTGCGGTTGATGAAAATCAGGATCGCGGCAATCACCATTACCACGCCCATGTTCAGGAAGTATCCACTTCCGCCTACGGTGACGAGTTTAAAACCCAACCCGCCAACGGCCAGACCGACGATCGCCATCAGTCCGGCAAGGAGCCACTGCAGGATACGGGGTATCCCACGTGGCGCGCTGCCAAATGCCATCTCTTTCTCCTTAAGAACCCCCGCTGCACAGCACGACAACGTGCCGGAAGTGTACCAGGTGGGTAATAAATGCAGTGGGAATAATGATTAATACGCTTGAATTCGGGGTTGATAAAATATTTACGAACCATTTGGTGAATTCGTCGCTATGATAAAACTGTTAAATTGTTTTGCGCAATTGTTAATAAATGATTTCGCATTAAATGATTAGAACGCAGGAATGACCCTCGCCCCGGGGGGAGAGGGTCAGGGCAAGGGGAAAGGAATCAGGCAGGCATCGATTTACGTATCGCGCTCAGTAGCGTCTGTGCACCTGAGGAGAGCGGCGTATCAACGCGGGTTAAAATGCCAATCGGTTCGCCGGCGCCGGGCGAGGTCACCGGCAGTGCGGTGAGCGTGCCCTGGCGTAAATCATCTTTGACCGCACCGGAGGGGACGAACCAGACGTAGTCATAATCCACGGTAAGCTGGCGTGACAGGGAGGCGGACAGGGTTTCAATACAGCCTGTCGGCAGCGTACAGCCCTGCATCTGCAGTAACGTTTCGGCATTTTGCCGTGGAACCGTACCTTTTGGTGACACGACCACCGGCCACTCCATCACCCGGCTTAGGGTAACCGTATCCTGCAACAGAGGATGGTTGGGGCGTACCACCAGCTTCAGGGATTCCAGGAACAGCAGCTCATAATTCAGACCCACCATCAGTTCAGGATCTGACATCCGTCCGATACCCAGATCCAGCTCGCCGGATTTCAGCCCCGCAAGCAGCATGGTGTTATTCATGGTGGCGACCTGCAGGGTCGTATGTTTTTGCTGTTTGTGAAACTGACCGATCACCGGCGGTAGAATGCCCAGCGCCGCCGTGGGCAGGGCACCCACACGGACAATCTCGTGCGTCTGCTCTTCTTTACGGTTTAGCGCCTGTCCGGCGGTATTGAGCGCATCAAGCACTTTTACTGCATGGGTCAGAAACTGCTCGCCGACCAGGGTCAGTTGTGCGCCCAGACGGCCGCGATCGAACAGACGGGCACCGGTCAGTTGTTCCAGCTCGTTAAGCGTTTTTGAGAGAGCAGGCTGGCTCAGGTTAAGGGTTTCAGCCGCACGCCCCAGCGTTCCCTGTTGAGCGACGGCCACAAATGTATGCAAATGGCGCAAGCGTATGCGCTGACTGAACAGACCATTTTTTTCCATAGGCGATGTTAAAAACAGAGCGATGCGGGTGACAAGCTAAGTTGTTTAATTTTGATAACTTGATAGCAAAATATTTTTAACATTTGATCTGTTTGAGTTACAACATGTTTTTGGCGGGAGGCTGAACGTCCTTGTTCATTTATTGCACATTCGGGCAGGGAAACGTTAAATCACGCCATCACCGCCGTCGGAACACCATACCTGGCCGGTCGTAAAGGAACACTCATCTGACGCCAGCGTGACGTATAAAGGTGCAATCTCCACCGGCTGGCCCGGACGGCCCAGCGGTGTGTCACCCCCAAACTGCTTCACTTTTTCCATCGGCTGGCCGCCGCTGGATTGCAGCACCGTCCAGTAAGGCCCGGGAGCCACGGCATTAACGCGAATGCCCTTCGGCCCAAGCTGTTTGGCAAGGGATTTGGTAAACACCGCCAGACAGGCTTTGGTCTGGGCATAGTCCAGCAGGACAGGGCTGGGTTTTACCGCCTGCACTGAGGAGGTGTTAATAATTGCCGCAGGGGCTTTCAGATGGCGAAGCGCCGCTTTGGTGATCCAGAACGGGGCATAAACGTTGGTTTTAAACGTGGCATCGAAATCTTCGGTAGTGAGTTCTTCCAGCGATTCCCGATACTGCTGGCGACCGGCGTTATTCACCAGAATGTCCAGCCCGCCAAGTTTAGCCACCGCTTCTTCCACCAGGTTCTGGCAGAAGGTTTCATCCCGGACATCCCCCGGCAGCGCGACGGCGTTGCGTCCTTCGGCCTTGATCAGGTCGATGACCTCTGCGGCGTCTTTCTCTTCTTCAGGCAGATAATTAATGGCGACATCGGCGCCTTCACGGGCGTAGGCAATGGCCACCGCGCGGCCGATACCGGAGTCACCGCCGGTAATCAGCGCTTTTTTGCCCGCCAGGCGGCCGTGGCCTTTATAGCTCGTTTCCCCGTGATCGGGAACAGGTTGCATCTCAGAAGCCAGTCCTGGTGGCGTCTGCGGCTGTTCCGGGAAAGGGGGTTGCGGATAAGCGTTCGTACGTTGTTGAGTATCACTCATAGCTGACTCCTTAAGCCAATAGGTGAGTTAGGATGAAAATACAGCGTTAACGCTTCGCTGAGTTATTTCTGCAGATGATCGACACGTACAACGGAAGGCGATGACTTTTTATCAAGCGAACCGTTAATGCTGATCATCTGGTCTGGTTTGACTGTTCTGCCGTCAAAAACTGCTTTTGGGATAATAACGTCGATTTTTCCGGATTTATCCTGAAATACATACTTATCGCCGCTACCGTCAATAAGGTTGCCGCGCAGTGAAATGGTCGCGCCATCATGCATTTGTTTCGCCTGGTCGATGGTCATAATACGGACATCATCCGTGCCGCGATAACCGCTATCCAGTGCATGCGGAGGAGGCGGTGCTTCACCCTTTTGTAACCCGCCGTTATTATCAGCCCATGCGGTTGGCACCATAAATATTAAAAAAGCGGAAATAAGTGATAATTTCATCTGATATCCTTCATTTAAGGTGTCTTGACTTATTAAGTATTGTTGCTATTCCTTTATGTGGCAAATGTGATAAGTCTTAAAAACATTCGCCATACAAAAAAGAACGTTTGGTAAATAAGCGAAACGGTGATAGCTACCATGAATGATAAAAATGAAAAGTTACCCGGGATAAATGAGAGTTATCGCTTGCTGAGGTTTGAATATGCATTTCGCCAGGTCGGATTTATTGTGTTACTGAGTATTATCATCGCGGCGATTGCTGGTCTGTTTTCAAGTGGGATAGTGAGTGACACGGAGAAAACCAATTCTGCAAAATCCCTGACCCTCAACTATGAGCGCTTTGCGCGTCGGCAAACGGAGTCGCGACTTCAGCTGACCTTTCCGGTCAACAACGAGGGCAAATACACCGTGAGCATGACCAGCGAGAGCAGCGACGCCTACGAGCCGGGCAGCGTCTGGCCGCAGCCAGACAGCATGTACAGCCGCGGGAACACGCTCTATTTTGTCTATAATCATCTTGAAAAATCGCCACATTTTGCGGTCTGGCTGTTCATTACCCCGACCAGAGGCGGTAAATGGCACAACGTCATTCGTGTAAACAACCTGCCGGATATTCCTTTCTGGCAATTTATTTACCCTTAGGAGGCTGCCATGGATATGGTTTTTAGGGCGTTGGCGATTTACCTGTTTCTGGTGGTGGTCTTCAAAGTTGCCGGACGACGTGCGTTGCTGCAGATGACCAGCTTTGACCTTATTCTCCTGTTAATTATCAGCGAAGCAACCCAGCAGGCCCTGCTGGGGGAGGATTTTTCGGTCACGGGTGCAATGATAACCATCACCACGCTGGTGGTTGTGGATATTATTTTTGGACTGATGAAAAAGTATTTTTCGCCGGTGGAGAATATTCTGGATGGCACGCCGGTAATTCTGGTTGAGAACGGCGTGCCCTTAGCAGATAAACTCAAAAAGGTCGATGTTTCATGTGATGATATTCTGGTTTCGGCCCGGCAGAATAATGGTATTACAAAGTTAAGCGAAATCAAATATGCCATTCTGGAACGTAATGGCCATATTTCCATTATTCCTGAGAAAAAATGAGAGGCCTGATGATGAGCAATCTATACCACGACAACACCATTACCGTGGCTGAACTGACCAAAAAACTGGCGAGCAGGTTAATCGATGCCGGGCTTCGCTTAACAACCGCAGAATCCTGCACCGGCGGGAAGCTTTCGGTAGCGCTCTGCGCGGAAGAGAACACTGCCGATTTTTATGACGTGGGGCTGGTCGTCTTCAGCGATAGCGCGAAGGAGAGGATCCTGGGCGTAAGCCCGGAAACCCTCGCGCGGTTTACCGCCGTCAGTGAACAGACCGTCACCGAGATGGCGGCCAGCATCCGCGACATTGCCCAGGCCGATGTCAGTATCGCCATCAGCGGCTATGCCGGGCCGGAAGGGGGAGAAGACGGCACGGCGGCGGGGACCGTGTGCTTCGCCTGGAATATCGGCGGAAAGACGGAAACGAGCAGGGTGCTCTTTTCCGGCGACTGCCAGGACGTGGTGGAAAAAGCGGTGCATTACTCGCTGGCTGAATTAGTGACGAAATTATCGGGCTGAAATAACGCGGAGGTTTTATGGCTGTGATGGTCATTACTGGCGGGACGGCGGGCGTGGGGAAAGCCACGGCGCTGCACTTTGCAAAAGCGGGCTACGATGTGGGCATTATTGCGCGCGAGGAGACAAGCCTGCACTCGACCCAGGAAGAGCTACGCCGTTTTGGCGTCAATGCATTGGCCGTGCAGGCGGATGTGGCCGACAGTCAGGCGGTGGTGGATGCCGCCAACGAAATTGAGTATCGCCTTGGGGCGATAGATGTGTGGGTCAATAATGCCATGGGAGCGGTGCTGGCGCCGTTTCGGACCATGACGCCGGATGAATTTCGCCGCGTCACAGAAGTCACCTACCTTGGCTACGTGAACGGTACCCGTGCCGCGCTGGAACTGATGGTGCCGCGCGATCGGGGCGTGATTATTCAGGTTGGCTCCGCGCTGGCCTACCGCTCCATTCCTCTGCAGTCCGCCTACTGCGGCGCCAAAGCCGCGATCCGGGGCTTTACCGATGCGGTGCGTACCGAGCTGATGCATGAGAACAGCCGGGTGCAGCTCGCCATGGTCCAGATGCCGGGGCTGAATACGCCGCAGTTTGAATGGGCACGGAATAAGTTGCCTGGGCGATGCGCCCGGTTCCGCCGGTGTTTGAGCCGGAAGTGGCCGCGAGTGCCATTTTCAGGGTGGCGCAAAAACCGGTGCGCGAGCTGTGGGTGGGCAGCAGTACCATCCAGTCGATTGTCGGCCAGTTCCTCTTCCCCGGCTTTCTTGACCGCCTGATGGTGAAAAAGGCCTGGGAAGGGCAGATGACCGACACCCTGAACGCAGAAGACCGGCGGGATTACCTCGACCAGCCGGTCAACGACCTGCACAAAATCCACGGCCATTTCTCCGCTGAGGCGAAAACGCGCGCCAGCGCTGTCTCCTCTGGCGCGCCCGGGAAAGTGCTGCTGGGCTCCCTGGCCGTCGCAGGGATTGTGCTCACACGCCTGATGCGCGGCCGCAAAAAGTAGTCAGCGCAGCGCGCTACGGTTTGTCCAGAACCAGCGATAGCCGTAGCCGCCTATATCCAGCTCAACGGTTTTGCCGCAGACCAACGCATCCTCGTAGCGTTTGTCTGCCAGACAGGCGGTCCAGGTGGCGTGGCGGATCCCTCTGGCGGTGAAGGTCACCGGTTTATCGCTGAAATTAACAAAGGTAAGAATGCTGCGATCTTCAGCCTCGTAGTAAATCCCCAGCACTGCATCATTATCGATGGCGATAAGATGAAACGGCGCCACGGCAATCTCCGGGAATTCAGACCGCGTGTTGGCGATATCGATAATCCGGTGCAGCAGCGAGTTGCGGTGCAACAGCGAATCCGCCACGTTAATTTTCTGATAACGATAGGGCCCGTGGTCAATGATGGGCGCGATAAAGCTCTGCGGGTCTGCATCAGAGAAGCCACCGCCCTGAGAGGGCGCCCACTGCATGGGCGTACGCACGGCGTAACGCTCTTCTAAATCCAGATCATCACCCATGCCGATTTCATCCCCGTAGCGCATAACGGGCACCCCGGGCAGGGAGAACAGCACGGCGTGGCAGAGTGCCAGCCGCTTCTGGTCGCCATTCAGCATCGGCGCCAGGCGACGGCGGATCCCACGCTGGTACACGTTCATCTCTTCATCCGGGGCGAACGTGTCGAGGACGAACTGTTTATCTTTTTTACCGATCCCCTCCAGATCCAGCTCGTCGTGGTTACGCAGCCAGTTGGCAAAGCAGCAGGAGTCCGGCGGGACGATCATTTTCTTCACCGCATTGCGCAGCGGGCGGGCGCTTTTCCTGGCCAGGCTCACGTAGAAATATTTATTAAGCCAGAAGTTAAGCACCAGATGCAGGCGGTCGTTATTGCCGAAATAGTCCTTGTAGGCTTCCACTTCTACGTCAACTTCACCGAGCAGGATCGCCTGCGGGTTATGTTGGGTAATCAGGCGGCGCAAGTGCTCCAGGATCCACAGCCCCTTTTCCTCGTCACCGCCTCCGGCCTGGGTGGTGAGATGCGACGCGGCGTCCAGACGGAATCCCGATACGCCGAGCTTAAGCCAGAAGAGGATAATGTTCTCTATCTCTTTAATTACCGCAGGTGAGGTGAGGTTGAGATCAGGCTCGTGGCGATAAAACATATGCCGGTAGTATTGACCCGCCTCGTCATCCCATGTCCAGATGCTCTTTTCCACGCCGGGGAACATCGGAGGCGTATCGTCATCGTCATTATCTGACCACAGATAATAGTCGCGAAAGGGGGATTTCGGGTTGCGCCGGGCCTCCTGAAACCAGGGGTGGGCGTCCGACGTATGCTGGATCAACAGCTCGATAATGACCTGCATCCCCAGCTCACGTGCCTGCTCAATAAAAGCGATAATATCCGCCAGTTTGCCGAACCGGGGGTCGACCTGCAGGTGGTCGCTGACGTCATACCCTTCGTCCAGAAAAGGGGTAAGGTAAAACGGAGTGATCCAGATTACTGTCGCCCCCATGCGGCGTATATATCGCAATTTGGCCGTTATTCCGGCGATGTCTCCGCAGCCATCGCCGTTTAAATCGTAAAACAGTGCCGTATCAATTTGATAAATAATGGCCCGTGTATGCCATCCTGCCATCCTGCACCTCAGTGGTAACCTTCTGTATCAGAAACTTTTCCCCGAAAGACGTAGTAACTCCAGGCGGTGTACACCAGGATCACCGGAATAATCAGTAACGTCCCCACCAGCATAAAGAGCTGGCTGGCGGGCGGGGCCGCGGCATCCCACAGGCTAATGCGCGGCGGAATAATGTTCGGCCACAGGCTGATGCCCAGTCCGCTAAAACCGAGGAAGATAAGCCCAAGCGTCAACAGGAACCGACGCGCGTGGCTGGCCGGGTTGCGGGTCAAGCGCCAGATCCACAGGCTAAATACGCCTACCAGCAGAGGCACCGGCAGGAACCAGAAGAAGTTAGGCAGGGTAAACCAGCGCTCGGCCACGTACTGCCAGCCGAGTGGCGTCCAGATGCTCACCACCGCGATGACGACAATCAGCGCCAGCAGCACGTGGCGGGTCAGTTCGCGCATGCGGTTTTGCAGTGCACCTTCGCTTTTCATGATAAGCCACGTGGTGCCCAGCAGCGTGTAGGCCACCACCAGCCCGATACCGCAGAACAGGTTGAAGGGGGTCAGCCAGTCGAGGGCAGACCCCACGTAGCGTCGGCCTTCTACTTCAAAACCGTTGATCACCGCGCCGACCACCACGCCCTGGCTGAAGGTGGCGAGTAGCGAGCCTCCCGCAAAGGCATAGTCCCAGAACTGGCGGTGAGAGGGCGTCGCTTTGAAGCGGAACTCAAAGGCGACACCGCGAAAGATAAGACCGATCAGCATGGCGGTAAGCGGAATGGTGAGCGCATCGATGATCACCGCATAGGCCAGCGGAAAGGCGCCAAACAGCCCTGCGCCGCCCAGCACCAGCCAGGTTTCGTTGCCGTCCCAGACGGGGGCCACGCTGTTCACCATCACGTCGCGCTCTTTAGCATCGCCCACGAAGTTAAACAGCAGACCGATCCCCAAATCAAAGCCATCCATAATGATGTACATCAGGGTGGCGAAGACGATGATGGCAAACCAGATAACCGAGATATCGACGCCCATCAGATTCTCTCCTCTTCCGGAACAGACTCAGCGGCAGACAGCGGACGGGCGGGAGTGCCCGAGGTGTTCGAGGTTAGCGTGTCCACCGGCTGTGGTCCTTTCTTAATCAGACGCACAAGGTAGACATAGCCCACGCCAAACACCGAGCAATAAACGACGATGAAGGCCAGCAGGCTGATGCTCATTTGCAGCGTACTGTGCAGAGAGACCGCGTCGATGGTGCGCAGATAGCCGTAGACCACCCACGGCTGGCGACCCACTTCGGTGGTCACCCAGCCAGCGAGCAGCGCCAGCAGACCGGCAGGCCCCATACAGAGGGCAAACCAGTGGAACGGGCGCGAGTGATACAACCGGTGGCGATAGCGTAGCCACAGGCTCAGGACGCCGAGGGCGATCATCAATAGCCCCATGCCAACCATGATGCGGAACGACCAGAAGACGATGGTGGAGTTCGGGCGATCTTCTTTCGGGAAATCTTTCAGCGCGGGGACCTGTTTATCCAGACTGTGGGTGAGGATCAGGCTGCCGAGGGCCGGGATCTCAAGCCCGTATTTGGTGCGCTCCTCTTCCATATCCGGCAGACCAAACAGCAGCAGCGGGGTGGCTTCCCCTGGCGGATTTTCCCAGTGCCCCTCGATGGCGGCGATTTTGGCAGGCTGATGTTCAAGCGTGTTCAGGCCATGCATATCCCCGACTACGGCCTGAATGGGGGCGACCAGCAGGGCCATCCACATAGCCATCGAGAACATTTTGCGAATGGCGGGCGTGTCGTTGCCGCGCAGCAGGTGCCAGGCTCCCGACGCGCCCACAAACAGCGCGCTGCACAGGAACGCGGCAATGGACATATGGATCAGCCGGTACGGGAAAGAGGGGTTGAAGATGACGGCCAGCCAGTCTTCAGGGATCACCTGACCGTTCTCAATGGTGAAGCCCTGCGGGGTGTGCATCCAGCTGTTAGAGGCGAGGATCCAGAAGGTGGACATTAGCGTACCCAGCGCCACCATGCAGGTTGCGAAGAAGTGCAGTCCCGGTCCAACCTTGTTCCAGCCGAACAGCATTACGCCGAGAAAACCGGCCTCCAGGAAGAAAGCGGTTAATACCTCGTAGGTCAGCAATGGCCCGGTGATGCTACCTGCAAACTGAGAGAACCCGCTCCAGTTGGTGCCGAACTGATAGGCCATGACCAGCCCGGACACAACGCCCATACCAAAGTTGACGGCAAATATTTTGAGCCAGAAATGGTACAGGGAGCGCCAGACGTCGTTTTTGGTACGCAGCCACATCCCTTCGAGCACCACCAGATAGCTGGCAAGCCCGATGGTGATCGCCGGGAAGAGAATATGAAACGAGACGGTAAAAGCGAACTGAATTCTCGCCAGATGAAACGCGTCGAGTTCGAACATGGTCCGTACCTCTGGAACGATGGGGCACGAGAATTACCAGGCAGCGGGAGCTGCCTGGCAAAACCGGTTACGGTTTTTTCTTACCGGCGCCTAGCTCGGCACCTGTTAACGGGTCGGCGTTCGGATCGGATTTTGTGCGAGCAGACATCGCCTTGACGAGCGTAGCCTGTTCGGTCGAGAGCGTCACGCTTGCACTCCCGTCTCCACCGTCAACCGCAGGTTGGGGGGCCTCAACGTAGTCGAAATGCTTATCGCTGTTCCAGCTTCCGCGGACCTCGCCACCTTCAGACATATTGTAGTACTTGTTGGTGAATTCCTCGATTGGCGGCAATTTCCCCGGCGGGAAATTATTGCGAATAGACAGAAGCGCCTTCTCGAAGGAGAGCTGGTGCGCCGCCTCTCGCGTCATCAGAAACGCCAGTGCATCTTTCACCCCGGGATCGTCTGTCACGTTGATCAGACGCTCATAGATGATTTTTGCCCGCGCCTCTGCGGCCACGTTCGAGCGCAGATCCGCCGTAGGTTCACCAATGGTATCAACATAGGCCGCCGTCCAAGGCACACCCGCGGAGTTAGTGAGCGGGGTACCGCCGCCGTAGAGCAGGGAGGTGATATGGCTGTCGTTGCCGTTTTCGGTCATGGACCGGTACAGCTCGGCTTCGTTCTCTACCCCTTCCGCCAGCGCGCCTTTGGCCCCTTTATTCAGCATGCCGACCAGCGTCCCGATGATTTCGAGGTGGCTCAACTCTTCGGTCGCGATATCCATCAGCATATCTTTACGGCCAGGATCGTCATCACTCAGGCCCTGGGTGAAGTAGCGACAGGCGGCCGCCAGTTCACCCTGCGGCCCGCCAAATTGTTCCAGCAGAAGATTGGCGAGGCCGGGATTCGGTTCAGCAACGCGAACCGTGTATTGCAGTTGTTTGACGTGTCGAAACATACACTCTCCTGTGGTTTATTTTTTCGCTTCGACACCTGATGCATCAGAACGCAGCAGGAACTGTTCCGTCGTTTGCGGAATATGACGAATTAGCCAGTCGGCCATCTCGCGCTCTTCGGCGAGAATGGTTTCAATGGCGGGTACAGAGGCGGTGTCGCCCGCTTTTTTGGCCGCGGCCAGCAGGGAGGTGTAGCAGGCAATTTCGAACTGTTCGAAAACATAGCCGCTGATGGAGCCTTTAACAATCTCATCGGACGGGAACATGCCGCCGATGGACTGGCCGAGCGCAGCCATTTTGCTCATCGAGTCTTTTAAAACCGAACGAGAAATATCATTACGATCGAGGATTTCCTCCAGCAATGTGATTTGCCGTTTTGTCTCATTAAGGTGCTGCTCAATACGGGCGCGAACATCAGGATAATTTTCAATACGGCTGGCCATCGATTCCAGCATTGATTCGGCTTGCTTTTCCATTGCATGGGCATCGCGTAGCCAGTCATGGTAGTGTTCTACGTGATTCATATTTCGTTCCTCATTATAGGTTCGCTTATTTGGTCTCACTTTCAGCAGCCTGATCGGCACGTGCGGCACTGTAGCCAGATAAATGGCCGACAATATTGGCGTAAATACTGATGATAATGACCCATAGTACGCTATTCTTCCACCATATTACGGAAGGGATAGCAAGGATGAACCATATTATAGCTGCCGTTAAATGGCACCGTTTAATTGTCCTGGGACTGATGCTCATTATATTTAACCTGTGTTATAGCGTCATTTTTGCGCTTTTTGGTTAATATTTCCTACGGCCAGGTCGGTGAGTTTAAGATCGGTTTCTTTTTCTTCTTCCAGTGTTTCGGCAAGAAGTTTAACGGCTTTTTTATAGCCAAGTTGTTCTGCTAATGTGGCAAGGGTACCGTAACTGGCAATTTCGTAATGTTCCACTTTTTGCGCAGCAGCAATTAATGCAGCATCACGGACTTCATTCTTTTCTGTGCTTTCGATGACCTCATTGGCCTCTTCAATTAAGCCTTCCATTGCCACACATTTCATTCGCTTAAGCTTAATACCGTCTTCCTGTTCGATGATCTGGTCGATACGCTCAATCTGACCCTGCGTCTCCTCAAGGTGGGCGGTGAAGGCCGCACTGAGCTTTTCACTGGAGGCGGCACGGGCGAGTTTGCTCAGGGCTCGGGTAAGCTGTTTTTCCGCGCTGTAGGTATCGGACAGTAGATGAATAAAAACATCCTCGATACTTTTCATATTCATATATTTTGCTCCGGTTAAAACGTTAAGGGAACTGCGAGCCTTTCGGCCCGCAGCATGCTCTCTGATATTACTGAGACAGCTTAATAAAATCAGGAGTTATCAGATTTACGGCCTCCGCCGTGACTATTCTGACCCCCTTTCTTACCTGCTTCAGATGCGCGTTGCGGATCGTTTTTGAAATTACCGCCGCTGTGCTGGCCGCCTTTACGTCCAGCTTCTGATGCTTTTTCACGGTCTTCAGCGAAATTACCGGAACCACCACGATGCTCTGCCATATTAAACCTCATAGTCATATATTGGTTATGTCAGTACGATACAGAAATATTCCGTATCACTCGTCGTTCGAGTAATAACTTTAGACGCTGTGCGGCATGCGTCAAATGCGTTTCGCCATTCACGGTTGCGTTATTTAAAAATATTGGTGGGTTTACGCTTCGTTTGGCGAAAAAATATGGATGAGTGGGAAGGACTTGTAAAAAAATGCTCGGATTAATCCTAAGTTGCCGCTAAAAACCTGAAAGGTGAAGATAAAAATTGTAGCGCCACAATTTCGTTCAATTTTTAGCCGGGATGGCCTCCAAAATTACTCCTTTATAGCTAGAAAACAGAATAATCATTAATTATAAGGAAACTCCTGGACGACGGGCCGGGGGAAAGGAAGGGGGCCTGGTACGGCCGCGACAGGTTCGGGCAGCACACGGTTTGACCACTGTCGTCGTAAGATCACAAATCGTAAATTCTTCCCCCCGGAAGGAACGGGTTTCTCTACACTCCAGGTAATATTCACTGGAGGCATGACACCATGGCGAACACCATCACGGCTGATGATATTCGGGAACATTTTTCGCAGGCTATGTCGGCGATGTACCAGCAGGAAGTTCCGCAGTACGGCACCTTGCTTGAGCTGGTCGCGGACGTAAACCTGGCGGTTCTGGAAAACAATCCACTCTTACATGAACAACTGGCGAATGCAGATGAGCTGGCGCGCCTGAATGTGGAGCGTCACGGGGCTATCCGCGTTGGCACCGCAAAAGAGCTTTCTACCCTGCGTCGTATGTTTGCCATCATGGGCATGTACCCGGTCAGCTACTATGATCTCTCTCAGGCGGGCGTTCCGGTTCACTCGACGGCATTTCGCCCGGTGGATGATGCGGCGCTGTGCCGTAACCCGTTTCGTATCTTTACCTCACTGCTGCGCCTTGAGTTGATTGAGAACGTTGCCCTGCGCGAGCGGGCGGCGGAGATCCTTTCTCACCGCAACATCTTTACGCCGCGCTGCCTGGCGCTCATCGAACTGCACGAAAAAGAAGGGGCGTTCACCGAGGCGCAGGCGCGGGAGTTTGTTCAGGAAGCGTTAGAAACCTTCCGCTGGCACCGTCATGCGACGGTCGATCAGGAGACCTATCTGGCGCTGCATAATGAGCATCGCCTGATTGCGGATGTGGTCTGTTTCCCGGGATGCCACATCAACCACCTTACGCCACGCACGCTGGATATTGACCGGGTGCAGGAGCTGATGCCGAAGTACGGCATTGAACCCAAAATTCTGATTGAAGGGCCGCCGCGCCGCGAGGTGCCGGTGTTATTGCGTCAGACCAGCTTCAAGGCGCTGGAAGAGCCGGTGCTGTTTGCCGGGGAACATAAAGGCACCCATACCGCGCGCTTTGGTGAAATTGAACAGCGCGGGGTGGCGTTGACGCCGAAAGGTCGCGAGCTTTATGACAGTTTGCTCGCCGAGTCCGGCACCGGCAAAGACAACCTGACCCATCAGCTTCATCTGCGTGAAGTGTTCAGCGCCTTCCCGGACAGCGAGCTGATGATGCGCCGACAGGAGCTGGCGTATTTCCGCTATCGCCTGACGCCAGCGGGTGAAGCGCATCGTCATGCGTTTCGTCCGGGCGACGATCCGCAGCCGTTAATTGAACGCGGGTGGGTGGTTGCCCAGCCGATCACCTATGAAGATTTCCTGCCGGTCAGCGCCGCAGGGATTTTCCAGTCCAATCTCGGGAATGAAACCCAGGCGCGCAGCCACGGTAACGCCAGCCGGGATGCCTTCGAAGCGGCGCTGGGCTGCCCGGTTTATGACGAGTTCGCACTGTACGAGGAGGCGGAAATCCGCAGCAAACAGCGTTGCGGTTTGCTCTGAAATCGTTACTCTTCAGGGGTGTGATGTAAAAAGAAGGTAGTTATGCAATATCCCTCCGCCCCTGTGGTTGAAACGCGCTACGGCGCACTGGCTGGTTTTACGGATAATACTGTTCAGGCGTGGTACGGCATTCCCTACGCCGCACCGCCCGTTGGCAACTGGCGGTGGCGCTCGCCGCGACCGCCCGAACGCTGGGATGGGGTTCGCACGGCAACGGCGTTTTCCGCCTCAAGCTGGCAAAGCAGCGAATATTGCCAGGAGCTGGGCGGCGGGGATCCCGGACAGTTTTCAGAGGATTGTCTTTATCTTAACGTGTGGTCGCCCGTTGACCGCGTTGAGCCGCTGCCGGTGATGGTCTGGCTGCACGGTGGTGGGTTCACGCTCGGCGCGGGTGGGTTACCGCCCTATAACGGCAGGGCGCTGGCGGAACGCGGCGTGGTGGTGGTCACCCTCAATTACCGTCTTGGTCATCTCGGCTTTTTCGCCCATCCTGCGCTGGAGGGGGAAGAAGATCGCGTGGTGCATAATTTTGCCCTGCTGGATCAGATCGCCGCCCTCGAGTGGGTGCGGGACAATATCGCCGCCTTTGGCGGCAATCCCGAAAACGTCACGCTGTTTGGTGAATCAGCTGGCGCACGCAGCGTGTTGTCGCTGCTGGCCTCGCCGCTGGCGAAAGGGTTATTTCATAAAGCGATTGTGCAAAGTGGCTATACCTTGCCGGATACCCCGCGCGAGCAGGCCCTGCGAAAAGGGGAAGCGCTGGCCGCGCATTTTGGGCTGGAGAACGCGACAGCGGAGCAGCTGCGCGCTATTCCACCTGAGTCGTTCTGGCCGTTGACGGCACCGCTGAATATCGCCCCGGCGCCTGTCACCGGAGATTGTGTGCTGCCGGAGCCGATGCTGGACGTCTTCTTTGCCGCCCGTCAGCAGCCTGTCCCCATCATGATTGGCTCCAACAGCGACGAGGCGAGCGTAATGGCGGTGTTTGGCATCGATCTCGCCGGACAAATTCAGAAGCTCCGCCGGGAGCGGCGCTTTGGTCTGGGGCTGATCAAGCTGCTCTATCCGGGCGTGAAAGGCGATGAAGAGCTGGGAAGGCAGGTGTGCCGGGATATGGCGTTCACCACCATGGGCTATGTGGTGATGCAGGCCCAGCAGCGCGTCGGCGAGCCGTGCTGGCGCTACTGGTTTGACTATGTGGCCGAAGCGGAGCACGCCACCTATATCAACGGTGCCTGGCACGGCAACGAGGTGCCGTATGTGTTTGATACGCTCGGAGAGGTGGAACCTTCACGGCAGTATGTGAACGCGCGTGATTTACAGTTCGCCGCCCACGTGGCCGACTACTGGGTAAGTTTTGCCCGCGATGCCGGACATCGTGACAGCCTGCCTGGGCCGACGCACTGGCCAGCCTGCCGTAAAGGGCGTGACGTCCTGTTACGCATTGGTGTGAATAAGCATGCAGTTTTTAAGCTTGAAAACCGCTTTATGCGCGCCCGCATGAGCCTCTTTAAACGGGTGATGAAGCACCACGTTAACCTCGATTAAGCAAACAGGCACGAAATGCGGCCAGGCCGTTTTCCGTGCCTGGCGCTTCGCGCAGCACCAGCCGGTAGCTCGCACCGGTTTTGATACTGGTCGCAAAAGGCCGCACCAGCCTTCCTGCGCGGATGTCCTCTTCCACCAGCGTTTCATCGGCGATGGCGACGCCCAGCCCCTGAATGGCCGCCGTAATGGCGAGATCCATCGTGTCGAAGTGTTGATTTTTGTGCATAACAACGCCCGGCTCATCCTGTTTCGCC
Organism: Enterobacter cloacae complex sp. IR5384; assembly: GCF_049237265.1. NCBI lineage: Bacteria > Pseudomonadati > Pseudomonadota > Gammaproteobacteria > Enterobacterales > Enterobacteriaceae > Enterobacter > Enterobacter cloacae complex sp. IR5384. The sequence goes on from NZ_JBMKHJ010000009.1 coordinate 24,445, forward strand.
AGCCACAGTGACCAGTCGGTTTTATCCCGTGTCGGGTGAAGAAAGGTCAATGAACCCAGTCCGGTCCCCGCCCGCAGCGGGCTGAGCACCGGAGTTAACGCCTCTTCGAACAGCAGATCGCCCGCGCTCATGTGCGTGCCAAACACGATGGCGGCGTCGTAGGATTCGGTTTTAAAGTTGACGTTATGATCGGTGGTGGTGGTCAACGCGATTTGCAGATCGGGCTGTTCGCGCTCTACCTCTAGCAGGCGCGGCACCAGCCAGCGCATGGCGCAGGTGGGCGCTTTCAGCCGGATCACCGTATGGTGGGTGCGGGCCCGATCGGCCACGTTCAGCATCTGTTCGAAAGCGGATTGTAGCTCCGGCAGCAGGGCGCTACCCTGGGAAGAGAGGCGCAACCCGCGCGCGTGGCGCTCAAACAGCGGAAAGCCAAACCACGCTTCCAGAGCGGCGATTTTACGGCTCACGGCCCCCTGAGTCAGACAAAGCTCTCTGGCGGCATGGGTGAGATTCAGGTGACGCGCGGTCACCAGGAAGGCGTCGATGGCATTGAGCGGGAGCGAACGGCGCGACATAAAAACACCTCAGCTATGCATTTTTCTCATGGCTATTATGACAACAATTCGATTGTCCCGGCAACGGTGTTGTTGTTTGAATAGTTATGCAATCCCCATGAGAAGGATAAATGATGACCCTGAAGACCGCGGTACAAACCCGTTCCAAATTACCGGATGTGGGTACCACCATTTTTACCGTAATCGGCCAGCTTTCTACTCAGCACAACGCCATCAATCTTTCTCAGGGCGCACCGAATTTTTCCTGCGACCCGAAACTGATTGCGGGCGTAACCCGTGCGATGGAGGCAGGGCATAACCAGTATGCCGCGATGACCGGCCTGCAGCCTTTGAAAGAGCGTATCGCGGAGAAAATTGCCACCCTTTACGGCACCACGTATGACCCGGGGCGCGAGGTGCTGGTTACCGCCAGTGCCAGCCAGGGGCTCTATTCCGCCATCAGCGGGCTGGTGCATCCGGGCGATGAGGTGATCTACTTCGAACCGTCATTTGATAGCTACGCGCCGATTGTTCGCCTTCAGGGCGCCACCCCGGTCGCCATTAAACTCACGGTACCGGATTTTGCCGTGAACTGGGATGAGGTCCGCGCAGCCATCACCCCCAAAACGCGCATGATTATCATCAACACGCCACATAATCCAAGCGGGCAGGTGTTCTCCGCGAATGACCTGCAGCAGCTGGTGGCCGTGACGCGCAATACCGATATCATTATTTTGTCTGACGAAGTGTACGAGCACGTCGTTTTTGACGATGAGCCGCACCACGGTATGGCCACACACCCGCAGCTGGCGGAGCGTAGCGTCATTATCTCTTCCTTCGGAAAAACCTATCACGTTACCGGATGGCGCGTGGGGTACTGTGTTGCGCCGGCGGCACTGATGGAAGAGATTTGTAAAGTGCATCAATTTTTGATGTTTTCTGCCGATACGCCAATGCAGCATGCGTTTGCCGAACATATGACCGATCCGCAAACCTGGCTGTCGCTGGCGCCGTTTTATCAGCGCAAGCGCGATCTGCTGCAAACTCTGCTGGCTGAGTCGCCGTTTAAACTGCTGCCGAGCGCGGGCTCGTTCTTCCTGCTGGCAGATTACAGCCCATTCAGCGACGAGCCCGACAGCGAGATGGTGAAACGGCTGATCGTTGAGTGCGGTGTCGCGACCATTCCGCTGTCCGCTTTCTATACGGATGGTACGGACAATAAATTGATTCGTCTCTCTTTTGCCAAAGATGAGGCGACGTTACGGGCAGGTGCCCAGGCCCTGTGTCGGGTTGAACCACGCTAAGGAGTTTGAGATGAAATTACGCGCGTTAGTTGTCGGCATGGGACTGCTGTGTACGTTTTCGTCATTCGCGGCCACCGAACTGCGGTACGGACTGGAAGCGGAATATCCACCGTTTGAAAGCCGCAATGCCTCCGGCGAGCTGGAAGGGTTTGACGTTGAATTGGGGAATGCCATTTGCAAAGCCGCAGCGCTGAAATGCACCTGGGTGGAAACGTCCTTTGATGCGTTGATTCCGGGGCTGGTGGCCAAGAAATTTGATGCCATCAACTCGGCGATGAACATCACCGAACAGCGGCGCAAAAGTATTGATTTTACCCAACCTATCTACCGCATCCCCTCGCAGTTAGTGGGCAAGGCCGGAACCGCAGTAGAGGCGACACCTGAAGGGCTGAAGGGCAAAACCATTGGCGTGTTGCAGGGTTCCATTCAGGAAACCTATGCCAAAGAGCACTGGGAAAAGCAGGGTGTCACGGTAGTGTCGTATAAAGATCAGAATATGGCGTGGGGCGATTTGCTGAATGGCCGCATCGACGCCTCGCTGGTGATGTCCGCGGCTGGGCAGGCAGGGTTCCTGAGCAAGCCGCAGGGGAAAGGGTTTGGCTTTATCGGCAAACCGGTTTCTGACGACACCATCCTCGGCAGCGGGATCGGCTTTGGGCTGCGCAAAGGGGATGAGGCCACCAAAAAGCAGCTTGATGCCGCGATTGATAAAGTTCGTGCCGACGGCACGATCGCAAAACTCGCTGATAAGTACTTCCCGGGTATCGATGTCAGCGTAAAATAACCACCTCATTTCGCCCCGGTTGTCGATGTCGCACCGGGGCATTTTTCTTCACACTTTCCAGGCTTTCTTTACACCACTTTCGGGCCGTTCTGGTCGACAGAAAATATTTCTCACTTTGCTCATATAATCACCGGCCAACAATTGGATTCTTAACCGTTTTTGTTTAGGCTGTGCGTTCTTTCTTGCCGTCATTTCGCCGAGCGCGAAACACATTCACACGACCATAAGGACGTTTTTCCAGGCATGAATCGCAGACGTTTTTTACAAGGTTCGCTGGCAATGGCAGCCCTGAGCGGCACTTCTGGCCTTGCTTCACTGTTCTCCAGAGCGGCCTATGCCGCTGACTCTGACATCGCCGATGGCCAGAGCCGTCGTTTTGACTTCTCCGTACTGCAATCCATGGCCCATGACCTGGCGAAAACCCCGTGGGGTGGTGCGCCGCGTCCGCTGCCGGAAACGCTGGCAACCATGACGCCGCAGGCCTATAACGCCATCCGGTACGATGAAAAGCAGTCCCTGTGGAATAACATTGAAGGCCGTCAGCTTGACGTGCAGTTCTTCCACATGGGGATGGGCTTCCGCCGCCGCGTGCGGATGTTCTCCCTGGACCAGTCGACCTCTCAGGCGCGTGAGATCCACTTCCGCCCGGAGCTGTTCAGCTACGGGGATACCGGGGTAGATACCAAACAGCTGGAAGGGCAGAGCGACCTCGGTTTTGCCGGCTTTCGCGCCTTCAAAGCGCCTGAGCTGGCGCGTCGCGATATTGTCTCTTTCCTCGGCGCGAGCTATTTCCGTGCGGTAGATGACACTTACCAGTACGGCCTGTCGGCGCGTGGTCTGGCGGTGGACACCTTTACCGACACGCCGGAAGAGTTTCCTGATTTTACGGCCTTCTGGTTTGAAACCGTCAAACCGGGCGACACCACCTTTACCGTCTATACGCTGCTGGACAGCCCAAGCATTACCGGTGCCTATAAGTTCGTGATCCACTGCGAGAAGAGCCAGGTGATCATGGAGGTGGAAAACCATCTCTATGCGCGTAAAGACATCAAACAGCTCGGTATCGCGCCGATGACCAGTATGTTCAGCTGCGGCAATAACGAGCGCCGTATGTGCGATACCATTCATCCGCAGATCCATGACTCCGACCGACTGGCCATGTGGCGCGGTAACGGCGAGTGGATCTGCCGTCCGCTGAATAACCCGCAGAAATTGCAGTTCAATGCCTTTGTCGATAAAAACCCGAAAGGGTTTGGTTTGCTGCAGCTTGACCGGGATTTCTCCCACTATCAAGACGTGATGGGCTGGTATAACAAACGCCCAAGCCTGTGGGTGGAGCCGCGTAACGACTGGGGTAAAGGTGCGGTTGGCCTGATGGAGATCCCGACCACGGGTGAAACGCTGGATAACGTGGTTTGCTTCTGGCAGCCGGAAAAAGCGGTCAAAGCGGGCGATGAGCTGGACTTCAAATATCGCCTGTACTGGAGCGCCATGCCGCCGGTACGTTCCCCGCTGGCCAACGTCTTCGCGACGCGTACCGGTATGGGCGGCTTCCCGGAAGGCTGGGCGCCAGGTGAACACTACCCGAAAGTGTGGGCCCGCCGCTTCGCCATCGACTTTGTCGGCGGCGATCTGAAAGCGGCCGCGCCGAAGGGGATTGAGCCGGTGATTACGCTCTCCAGCGGTGAAGCGAAGCAGGTGGAAATCCTCTACGTTGAGCCGTTTGACGGATACCGCATTCTGTTTGACTGGTACCCGACGTCCGATTCGACTGAGCCGGTGGATATGCGCCTGTTCCTGCGTTGTCAGGGCGATGCCATCAGTGAAACTTGGCTGTATCAGTATTTCCCGCCAGCGCCGGACAAACGTAATTACGTTGACGACCGGGTCATGCGTTAACGATCGATTCCCTCTCCCTTCGGGTTGAGGGATCCCCATAAATAATGCATGCACAGACGGCCCCCTCTCCCTTTGGGAGAGGGCTGGGGTGAGGGGGAATGACAGCAGCAAAATCCGAAATTATCCCGGTATCTTCCCCCTATAGCGCGCCCAGCAGGGGCGTGCGGGTGATTCGACTCTCGCCGTTAACTACTTTTTCGCCGCACAGATGAATGCTGTCGCCGTCGAAAGCCTCAATGACGGCATCGTCGGTGATTTCAACGTGGTGCTCAATCAGTACGTCGCCGCTGATCCGCGCCCGCCCCTGAATCACGACCTTATCATCAATCATGATCGGCCCCCCGCGTAGCCACGCCTGACCGCCAATCAGCACGTGGTGCTTAATCACGCAGTTGCCTTCCACCACCGCATTCTCAGCCACCTGAGAGCTGTAGCGCACGGTAGGAATGGCATCGTCGTCGAATCCGGCAATCAGGCGCGCGTTGCCGTACACTTTTGCGCAGTCGCAGACCCAGACGTTATTGATATCGTTCCCTTCAAGAATGGCCTTGTCGAACACCTCGGCACGGTGCTCGATAAAGGCATAATTGACGATGGCCTCGCCGTAGATTTGCGCCTGATGCACCACGCGCGACTGGCTGACGGTCGCGTTGTCGTAGATTTTAAGGATCTGCTCCTGGTCTGGGGTTAAGCCTTTGGCGGCGATAATCATGCTGTTATGCAGCACCCGGGCATCACCAAAAATATGGCATTCCCCCCGTACGGTGGAGTTTTGAATGGTGACGTTGTCACTTATTCGCGCCCCATGGCTCACGTTTGCCCCGTCCAGCCAGCTGTTGCCGCTAATATGGGCATGGTCGCTGACGACGCACGGCAGGGTCAGACGCGCATTGCCCGAGACGGTCGCACCGGCGAAAACTACGCTGTTTTCGTCGTAGATCCAGCAGTTCCCCTCCTGAGACAAGGCGCGTTCATCCTCAATCCAGCCGCCTTTCGTCCCGGCGGCGACGTCATTAAAATCTGTCGTGGCGATAATCTGCTTTAACGTAGCCGAGTGGGGCGTTTCGCCATTTTTCCAGTGCCAGAGCCGGGTTTCATCGCTGAGCCGATATTTTTTCATCGTGTTATCCCTGGTGAGCGTCTTCACTAAACGTAGCAAACTTTCAGCTTTGCGTTGTGCTGGCATCCGAGGCGGAAACACCTTAAAATGGCATTTCAAATACATTTTAAATTTTAAAATTAATGAATAAAAATGACGAAACCCGGCAGGTACTTAACCTGCCCGCAGGTTATTTTGGCATGGTCCTTGGCATCATCGGCATGGGGTTCGCCTGGCGATACGCCAGCACCCTCTGGCCGGTTACGCGCTGGCCGGGTGAGGGGTTGGTTGCCCTTGCGGTGGTATGTTGGTTTTTACTGACGGTGGCGTTTATTACGCGCGCGGTGCGTTTCCCGCGTAGCGTGCTGGCGGAAATGCGACACCCGGTGATGAGCAGCTTTGTCAGCCTTTTTCCGGCCACCACGATGCTGGTTGCCATTGGGTTTGTCCCCTGGTACCGCCCGGTTTCGCTGGTGTTGTTTGCCGTGGGCGTGGTGGTGCAGCTTGCCTATGCCGCCTGGCAAAGCGCCGGGCTATGGCGCGGTAACCATCCTCAGGAGGCGACAACGCCGGGGTTATATCTGCCTACGGTGGCAAACAATTTTATCAGCGCGATGGCGTGTGGTGCGCTGGGGTTTAACGATGCAGGGTTAGTCTTCCTCGGCGCAGGCGTCTTTTCCTGGCTCAGCCTGGAACCGGTTATTCTCCAGCGCCTTCGCAGCGCGGGTGAACTGCCCACCGCACTGCGTACGTCGCTGGGTATTCAACTGGCCCCGGCGCTGGTGGCCTGCAGCGCCTGGATTAGCGTCAACGGCGGGGAAGCCGATACCTTTGCCAAAATGCTGTTCGGTTATGGCCTGTTGCAACTGCTGTTTATGTTGCGTCTATTGCCGTGGTACATGTCTCAGCCGTTTAACGCATCGTTCTGGAGCTTCTCGTTTGGCGTGTCGGCACTGGCAACCACCGGCCTGCATCTGGGGCACAGCAGCGCGTCAGGCTTTTTCCACGCCATTGCTGTGCCGCTCTTTATCTTCACTAACTTCATCATTGGGATGCTGTTGGTTCGTACATTCATCCTGCTGATACAGGGCAAACTTCTGGTGCGCACTGAGAAAGCACGGCTTATGCAATCTGAGGAACAATAATGGCTGTCGACGAAAACTACTTCACCGAGAAATATGGACTCACCCGTACCCATTCAGAGGTGCTGTACAGCGCAGAGATCGTTAAGCCCGGTAAAACGCTCGATCTCGGCTGCGGCAATGGCCGCAACAGCCTCTACCTGGCCGCTAACGGTTACGATGTGATGGCGTGGGATAAAAATCCCATGAGCATCGATAACATCGAACGCATTAAAGCGGCGGAAGGGATAGCGAATCTGCAGACGGCGATCAAAGACCTGAACAGCCTGAGCTTTGACGGGGAATACGATTTCATTCTCTCCACCGTGGTGCTGATGTTCCTTGAAGCGAAAACCATCCCTGGTTTGATCGCCAATATGCAGCGCTGCACGAAACCGGGCGGTTACAACCTGATTGTGGCCGCCATGGATACTGCGGATTATCCTTGTACCGTCGGCTTCCCGTTTGCATTCAAAACCGGCGAACTGAGCCACTATTACGAAGGCTGGGATCTGCTTAAGTACAACGAAGATCCCGGCGAACTGCATCGCACCGACGAGAACGGCAACCGCATCAAATTGCGCTTCGCGACCCTGCTGGCACGTAAACCCGCTTAACGGGCGGCCAGCAGACAGAGTTGCAGGGCTGTGTGGTAAGAGGCCTCGAACGACGACAGCGGCAGAAACTCAAACCGTGAGTGGAAATTGTGCGCGCCGGTGAAGAAGTTCGGGGTTAACAACCCTTTGGCTGAAAGCGCCGCGCCGTCTGTTCCGCCGCGCATCGGGGTGGGTTTGGGGGTGATCCCAAGGGATTCCATTGCCGCAAACATCAGGTCAATGGCCCGGCGATCTTCCCCAATCGCATTGCTGATATTGCTGTAGGTATCCTCAATCTGGTACTCCACCTTTGCGGTGGGGTGTCGGGCGGCAATCAGCGCCGCGACGTCGGCAATCTGCTGCTTACGGGCGGCAAAGCTTGCCTGATCGAAGTCGCGGATATTCGCTCTCAGTATGGCCTCGTTTTGCCCGGCCTGAATGCCGTTAAACCAGATATAGCCCTCACGCCCCTCGGTGCACTCCGGGGTTTGCTGTCGGTCAAAATGGTTAATGAAATCCGTCGCCATCAGCAGCGGGTTCACCAGCACGCCTTTGGCAGACATGGGGTGCGCGGTGACGCCGGTAAAACGGATTTCTGCCGCCGCCGCGTTAAAGTTTTCATAGACAATTTCGCCCAGCTCACAGCAGTCAATCGTCCAGGCAAAATCAACGTCGAAGCGCTTCAGATCCAGCGCTTTTGCCCCCTTCAGGCCAATCTCCTCATCCGGTACAAACGCAACCACGATATCCCCATGCTGATGCGCCGACGTCAGGTTTTCCAGCAGGGTCATCACCACAGTCACGGCGGCTTTATTATCTGCGCCTAATACGCTGGTTCCATCGCTGAAAATAATCTCTTCGCCGGGATAGGCCAGAATTTCCGGATGCTCATTGACGCGAAGCCAGATCTCTTTCTCTTTATTCAGACAGAGGTCTTCACCATTAAAGGTTAATATTTGTGGATGAATATCCGGTGATAATCCCACGTCAACGGTATCAATATGGGTAATAAATCCAATCCGCGGCGCGCCGGGCACATTGCCTTTTTTTACCGCGGTGACCGTGGCAAATTCATCGATGGCAATGTCGTCTAAGCCCAGCTGTGTCAACTCTTTGGCCAGTTCTCGCGCCATCTCATGCTGGCCCGGAGTGGAAGGGAGAGTGCTGACTTTTGCATCGCTCTGGCTGGTGATGGCGAGATAACGGAAAAAGCGTTGCGTTAATTGTCTGGAAAGCGGCGAGCCCATAGTGTTTTCTTCCTTATTTATTTTTCGGGTGTTTGCTCCTTCACTTTAATGTTATTTATGAAATGGCAAAAGAATTAATTAGCCGTCGAATTAAAAGACAGGAATAAATGATGAAAAGCAAACTCACAACATTAACCCTGGCACTCGCCGCGCTCACGGTCAGTTCCACCGTAGCCGCGAAAACGCTGGTGTATTGCTCCGAAGGGTCTCCGGAAAATTTTAATCCTCAGTTATATACCTCGGGTACCAGCGTGGACGCCAGCGCGGTGCCGGTCTATAACCGGCTGGTCGATTTCAAACCTGGCACCACGGAGCTGGTGCCGAGCCTCGCGGAGCGCTGGGAGGTGAGCGAAGACGGCAAGGTCTATACCTTCCATCTGCGCAAAGGGGTGAAATTCCAGAGCAATAAGTCCTTTACGCCAACGCGCGACTTTAATGCCGATGATGTGATTTTCTCGTTTATGCGCCAGAAGGATGTTAATCATCCGTACCATAACGTCTCTAACGGCAGCTATTCCAACTTTGAAAGTCTGGAGTTTGGCAGTTTAATCACCGCGATTGATAAAGTGGATGACCATACCGTGCGCTTTACTCTGGCGCACCCGGAAGCGCCATTTGTCGCCGATCTGGCGTGGTATTTTGCCTCCATTCTTTCGGCGGAATATGCCGACGCGATGCTCAAGGCGGGCACGCCGGAGAAGGTGGACATGGAGCCCATCGGCACCGGCCCCTTTAAGCTGGCGCAATACCAGAAAGACTCCCGCATCCTGTTCACCGCCTTCCCGGACTACTGGCAGGGGAAATCGAAGCTGGATCGGCTGGTGTTTACCATTACGCCGGATGCGTCGGTCCGTTTTGCCAAAATCGAGAAAAACGAATGTCAGGTGATGCCGTTCCCGAACCCGGCCGATCTGCCACGGATGAAGGCGAACAAGGATATCAATCTCATGAGCAAGGCGGGGCTGAATACCGGCTTCCTGGCGTTCAATACCCAGAAGCCTCCGCTGGATAATGTGAAAGTGCGCCAGGCGCTGGCGATGGCCATCAACAAACCGGCCATTATTGACGCCGTGTTCCACGGCACTGGCACGGCGGCGAAGAACCTGCTGCCGCCGGGGGTATGGGGGGCCGACAGCGAGCTGAAGGATTACGAATACGATCCCGAAAAAGCCAAAGCGCTGTTAAAAGAGGCCGGTTTTGCCAACGGTATCAGCATCGATTTATGGGCGATGCCGGTGCAGCGCCCCTATAACCCGAATGCGAAACGCATGGCGGAGATGATTCAGGCGGACTGGGCGAAGGTGGGCGTACAGACCAAAATCGTCACCTACGAATGGGGCGAGTACCTGAAGCGAGTGAAGGGCGGCGAACATCAGGCCGCGCTGATGGGCTGGACCACGGCGACCGGCGATCCGGACAACTTCTTTGGTCCACTCTTTACCTGCACCTCGGCGAACGGCGGTTCAAACTCGGCCAAATGGTGCTACAAGCCGTTTGATGACATCATCGCCGAGGCAAAATCGATAACCGATCATGACAAACGCGTGGCGCTGTATAAGCAGGCTCAGCAGATGATGCACGATCAGATGCCCGCGGTGATGATCGCCCATTCCACGATTTTTGAACCGGTTCGTAAGGAAGTCACGGGGTACGAAATCGACCCGTTTGGCAAACATATCTTCTGGCAGGTTGATATCAAACCATGATTTTTCACTGCCCGTCGCATGGCGGGCAGACTTTTCGCAAATTGTGCTCCCGGCATCATTTTTTGTCACAACAAACCCGCCTGACTTTTGCTATAACTTCAAATGCATACTTGCAGATAACATGGAAAACCATCATGCGTACTCACACTTTTTTTAAAGTTGCAGTGCTTTCTGGTCTGTTGGCGCTGGCGGGGTGTTCATCCAAGGTCGCCGCGCCTGAACAATACTCCGGCTTTTTGAAAGATTACTCAGGCTTGCAGCAAACGACATCCGCAACGGGTAAACCAACCCTGCGTTGGGTGGATCCTTCTTATAACGAAGCAAATTACGACAGTATCATCTGGACGCCGATTACCTATTATCCGGCACCTAAACCGACCACTCAGATTGGTCAACGTACGCTTGATGAGCTGTTAAATTACACCAATAACAAAATGAAAACCGCGATTGGCCAACGCAAGCCAATTGTGACGACGCCGGGCAAACACAGCCTGATTTTCCGCGGGGCGATCACCGGGGTGAGCTCGCAGAAAGAAGGTCTGCAGTTCTATGAAGTGGTGCCTGTTGCGCTGGTGGTGGCAGGTACGCAGATGGCAACCGGCCATCGCACCATGGATACCCATCTCTTTTTCGAGGGTGAGTTGATTGATGCGGCGACGAACAAACCGGTAATCAAGGTAGTTCGTAAAGGTGAAGGTAAAGAGCTGAACAACGAAAATTCACCAATGACCTTCGCGACGCTGAAGCAGGTTGTTGATGACATGGCGACGGACGCCACCATGTTTGATGTGCATAAAACAGCGAAATAATCATATACGGCCTGCAAGCGCAGGCCGTTTTTTTATGCCGTACGCAGGCGTCTGAACCAGGTTTCCGGTCTGGTAAACATCACCATATTCCCGCCCAGAATCAGCAGTAACCCGATAATGCCGTTAATGTGCCAGACGTAGCCTTCATACACCGTGGAGATGGACAGCGCCACCAGCGGGAAGAGCAGGGTACTGTAGGCCGCTTTGCCCGGACCAATGCGTCCGACCAGGGTGAAGTAAGCGCCAAAGGCAATCACCGAACCAAACAGGGCCAGATAGACCAGCGCCCCCATGTAGCTCATCGTCCATTGCGGCGCGAAGCTGTCGCCTCTGAACAGCGCGATGCAGCCCATCACCAGCGTGCCGTAAAGCATCGCCCATGCGTTGGTGGTCATCGTCTCTAGCCCTCTGCGCTGATGCCGCATGCTGATCATGTTGCCCAGCGAGAAGCCGTAGGTGCCGAGTGCGGAAAGGCCAATGCCCGTCAGCAGCGATACGCTCCAGCCGCTGGCCAGCAGATCGTCCCAGAAGAGGGTGATGATCCCCACCAGACCCAGGGCGGCGGCTGTCCAGAAACGCGCGGGTGGACGCTGTCCGAAGAAAATAAAACTGTTGATGGCGTTATAGAGCACCGCCATGGAAAATATCACCGACTCCAGGCCAGTGTTAATATGCGCCGCTGCCGTGTAAAAGCACCAGAAGTTGAAGCAAAACACGCAGCATCCTTGCAGCACGCAGAACAGATGATCCCGCAGCGCCAGTTTACGCAGGCGGCCAAGCGCCAGGAGCACCACCATCATCGTGGCGCTGGCCAGCGCAAAACGCCAGAAAATGGACACCGGGGCCGCCACAGGACCCTGCTGCAGGAAAATTGCAATCCAGGTGGTTCCCCAGATAACCACCACCAGTCCGTATAACAATGCGTTCATGTTGTCTCTCTTCTCAAACCACGGAAACCCACAGTATGGCGACGAGGGCGTTGGCAGGCTTTCACCGTCCTGCGGCGGACTTGCAAAATCTTGCGCTTTTTTCTGTTCCGGGGTCTGGCAACGTGAAGCAACAATTCTTAGACTGACATTCTGATTCACAGACGCGCTAACGGTTATGTCACACGCTTACGATACCTTTGAAACGCTACGCCAACAGAACGCCGTGCTGCGGGAAACCGTTGCGCTCAATTCCGGTATCCAGCTGGCGGCGTGGTACAACAAGCGCGACACGATCACTGTAAAAAGTAATCATCACACCCTGAGCCTGTACGTGGCGGACGGTTATGAGAGCTATCAAAAAACGCCGGGCGGCTGGAAAAACGGCGGCGGGCCGGATCGTTTTTGTCTGATGCCGAAAGAGAGTGAGTCGACGTGGGATATTCGCGATGACCTGTCGTTTGTCCACCTCTACTGCACCGATGACCATCTGCGCGATGTGGGTGAAAAAATCTGGGACAAACGCCCGCTGTCGTTGACGCTGGATGAAAAAATCTTTGGCAGCGATGCAAAAATCACTGCGCTCTATCGTCAGTTTTTGCTCGGCTGTGACTGGCAGCAAAAAGCCAACCAGCTGACGCTCAGCACGGCCTCGACGCTGCTGCTGACCCATCTGCTGCAGAACTATTCGAATGTGCAGTGGAAGCTGCCGGTGGTCACCGGCGGGCTATCGCCGTTTGTACTGCGCAACGTGCTGGCCTTTATCGAAGAGAACCTTGCTCAACCGCTCACGCTGGCTGAACTGGCGGCGCAGGCCGCGCTCAGTGAGTACCATTTTGCCCGCATGTTCCGTCAGTCGACGGGGCTGGCACCGCACCAGTACGTGATGCAGCGCCGCATGGAGAAAGCCAAAACGCTGGTGCAGCATACGGCGACGCCGCTGACGGATATTGCACTCGCCTGTGGATTCAACTCCGCCAGCCACTTCAGCAACCGCTTTCGCAGCGTGATGGGGATGACGCCTTCACAGCTACGCGCGGCGAAAGCGTGATAAAACGGCGAAGCACACGCCTCCCAGCACCAGCCCCCAGAATGCAGAGCCAATCCCGAGCAGCGTCACGCCGCTGGCGGTCATCAGAAACGTGACAATCGCCGCGTCACGCTCCGTTTCGTTATGCAATGCCTGATACAAACTCCCGCTGATGGTGCCCAGCAGCGCCAGGCCTGCCAGCGTCTGGATCCAACTCGGCGGCAGGGCCGCCATCAGCCCGGTAAGGGATCCCCCGAATACGCCCGCCAGCAGATAAAAACCGCCTGCCGCCATCGCTGCCAGCCAGCGTTTACTGGCATCCGGATGCGCATCCGGGCTCTGGCAAATGGCTGCGGTAATGGCTGCAATGCAGATGGAGTAGACGCCGAAGGGCGAAAGCAGCAGCGCCAGCCCGCCGGTCGCGATCATCAGTGGAGATACCGCTAGTGGATAGCCCGACGCTTTCATCGTGGCGACACCGGGCGCATTTTGCGACGCCATGGTCACGAGGAAAAAGGGCAAGCCGATACTGACCAGGCTGGTGAGGTTAAACGCAGGTGCAATGAACTGGGGCATGACGAGGGAAAGGGTGAGTCGGTTTGTGACAACGTCACCGCCCGCCCAGGCCACCACGCTCCCTGTTATCAGAGTCGCCACAATGGCGTAGCGTGGCGCCAGCGCTTTGGCGACCAGCCATGCCGCAATCATGCTGCCGCACAGCAGAAAATGGCCGTCGAGGTGACTGAACGTCTGCAGGCCAAAGCGCAGCAATACGCCTGCCAGCATCGCGGCGGCAAGCGAATGGGGAATAAGCTTCATCAGGCGGGCGAAGAGTCCGGTCAGGCCGCACAGTAAGATCAGCCCATTGGCGAAAATGAAAATGCCGATGGTTTCTGCAAGCGTTATCCCGTGCAGACTGGTAGCCAGCAGCGCCGCGCCGGGGGTTGACCAGGCGGTGAGCACCGGGGCTTTATACCACCATGACAGGGCGAGCGTACTGATCCCCATGCCGAACCCCAGTGCGGTCATCCAGCCGGCGATCTGCTGTGCGCTGGCACCTGCGGCAGCAGCAGCCTGCCAGATGATGGCGGCCGAGCTGGCATAACCGACCAGAACGGCAACAAATCCGGCAAGAATGGCGGGAAAAAGAGGGGCTGACTGGCGCATAATATCTCCGTTGTGCGTTATAACGTCCGCAATAAGGTAGCACTGTGCGTTATAGCGTACAAGTGGTATGCTTACCCCCTCGGGAGGAAACATGGAAATCACACAACATCTTGCTACAACACTCAAGACGCAGCGCCAGGCGCGCGGCTGGAGCCTGTCAAAGCTGGCAGAAGAGACGGGGGTGTCAAAAGCCATGCTGGGACAGATCGAGCGTAATGAATCCAGCCCAACGGTGTCGACGCTGTGGAAAATTGCCACGGGGCTAAACGTCCCGTTCTCGGCGTTTATCACGCCGGAGGCAGACCGGCAGGCGGTGTTCGACCCGCAGCAGCAGGCGATGGTGGTGAAACCGCTGTTCCCGTGGGATGAGACGCTGAAGTTCGATCATTTCTCCATCATCCTGGCGCCCGGCGCACTGAGTGAATCCACGCCGCACGAGGCGGGAGTGATTGAACACGTGGTGGTAATAAGCGGTGAACTGGAGATGAAAATTGACGGCGAATGGCGAACCCTTTACCCCGATCAGGGCGTGCGTTTTGCCGGGGATAAACCGCATGCCTACCGCAACAGCAGCAGCCGACCGGTGCATTTTCACTCCCTGATTCATTATCCCCGCTAAAGGCTCGCAAAACTGTTTCGCTGATGCATACTTCTGACTACAATAGCCGCCATTTTGACCATAACGGATAACGACGAAGTATGCGCCTGCAATCCCATCATCTTGAACTTTTAAGCCCGGCCCGCGATGCCGCCATCGCCCGTGAAGCGATCCTTCATGGGGCTGATGCCGTCTACATTGGCGGTCCTGGCTTCGGTGCCCGCCATAACGCCAGCAACAGCCTGAGCGATATTGCCGAGCTGGTGCCGTTCGCCCACCGTTTTGGGGCGAAAGTGTTCGTGACCCTGAACACCATACTGCATGATGATGAACTGGAGCCTGCGCAACGTCTGATCACCGATCTCTACCAGACCGGCGTGGATGCCCTGATTGTTCAGGACATGGGCGTACTGGAGCTGGATATTCCGCCAATTGAACTGCACGCCAGTACCCAGTGCGATATTCGCACCGTCGAGAAGGCGAAGTTTCTCTCCGATGCGGGCTTTTCCCAGATCGTGCTGGCGCGCGAGCTGAACCTGAATCAAATCCGCGATATTCACCAGGCGACGGATGCCACCATTGAGTTCTTTATCCACGGTGCGCTGTGCGTGGCGTATTCCGGGCAGTGCAATATCTCCCACGCGCAGACTGGCCGCAGCGCCAACCGCGGAGACTGCTCTCAGGCATGCCGTCTGCCGTATACCCTGAAAGACGATCAGGGCCGCGTGGTCGCCTTCGAAAAACACCTGCTGTCCATGAAGGACAACGATCAAACCGCCAACCTGGGCGCACTGATTGATGCCGGTGTGCGTTCCTTCAAGATTGAAGGGCGCTACAAAGACATGAGCTACGTGAAGAACATTACCGCCCATTATCGTCAGATGCTGGACGCCATTATTGAAGATCGCGGTGACCTGGCGCGCGCGTCTGCCGGTCGCACCGAGCATTTCTTTATTCCGTCGACGGATAAAACCTTCCACCGCGGCAGCACGGACTACTTCGTCAATGCCCGTAAAGGCGATATTGGCGCGTTTGATTCACCGAAGTTTATCGGTTTACCGGTGGGTGAAGTGCTGAAGGTCGCCAAAGATTATCTCGACGTGTCGGTGACCGAACCGCTGGCGAACGGGGATGGTCTGAACGTGATGATCAAACGTGAAGTCGTGGGCTTCCGTGCTAATACGGTGGAAAAGACTGGTGAAAACCGCTATCGCGTCTGGCCAAACGAGATGCCTGCCGATCTCTATAAAGCACGTCCTAACGCCGCGCTGAACCGTAACCTTGACCACAACTGGCAGCAGGCGCTGCTGAAAACCTCCAGCGAGCGTCGCATTGCGGTGGATATCGAGTTAGGTGGCTGGGAAGAGCAGTTGATCCTGACCATGACCTGTGAAGACGGCATCAGCGTCACGCATACTCTCGACGGTCTGTTTGAGGTGGCGAACAATGCAGAAAAAGCCCTCAACAGCCTGAAGGATGGCGTGGCGAAGCTGGGACAGACCATTTACTATGCGCGCAACATTGCGGTAAATCTGCCGGATGCGCTGTTCGTGCCAAATAGTCTGCTGAACCAGTTCCGCCGGGAAACGGCAGAGATGCTGGATGACGCGCGACTGGCGAATTATCCCCGCGGCAGCCGTAAGGCGGAAACCGTGCCAGCGCCCGTTTACCCCGAGTCGCATTTATCGTTCCTGGCGAACGTGTATAACCATAAAGCGCGCGAGTTTTATCATCGCCACGGCGTGCAGTTAATTGATGCTGCCTATGAGGCGCACGAAGAGAAGGGTGATGTGCCGGTGATGATCACCAAACATTGTCTGCGTTTTGCCTTTAATCTTTGCCCGAAACAGGCGAAAGGCAATATTAAGAGCTGGAAAGCTACGCCAATGCAGCTGGTGAATGGCGACGAGGTGCTGACCCTCAAATTTGATTGTCGTCCGTGTGAAATGCACGTTATTGGCAAAATGAAAAACCATATTTTCAAAATGCCGCCACCGGGCAGTATTGTTGCCTCCGTGAGCCCCGACGAACTGATGAAAACCCTGCCGAAACGTAAGGGTAATTAATTAACGAAAGTGAGTACCCGGTTTGCGCGATTTTTGCCACAGGTGATGTTCGCGCAAACCCTCTGCTGATTCCTCCGCTGCGCTGCGTAATTCATCACTGTCTGCCTCGTGCCGGAGTTGATGATCAACATTCTTAACCCACAAATATTCATGGCCTTTGTGTCCTGCCATCAGCTGGCCGGAAAACAGGGCGCAGACCAGCATCATAAGCGTTAACCCCTTTTTGAACATGGACTTCCCCTTCAATAAAAATGCCACGCTAGCATGAACGTAGTTTCGTAGGGTTATTATTGGCATTTTCAAATTAGCGCAAAGAATACGTCATGTTGCGCGAACAGGATATATTTTGCGCGTAGTGAGATTTTTCTTAAAAAAGAATTATCTTTGTCATACCCTAAAATTTGGTATCAAAATATGGCAGAGGTTTAAGGATTAATCTTATATAATAAGATTTCTCTGACAAAGGAATGGATCTGATTCAATGAAAAAAGTCATGTCAATAGCGCTTCTGGTGGTTGCCGTTGGGGCTGTTGTAGGTATGAACGTTAACTGGAGTGGCGAACCGGATTATATTCAGTCAGCGGAAGCTCGGGTCGGTTCTTATTTAACCAGCGACTACGGACGCGTGGCGTGTAATAGCAAGCAAATTGATGACGAGCGTTGGGAATTAGGGTGTACCAATCCGTCGAAAAGTAAAACATTTCAGTTTGCTGTTTTTTCAGCAGATAAAGCACCGTATGGCGTCTCGCGTCCATTCTATCTGGAAGCGATTAACGATGATGCAAAACAGAGCGCGGAACAGGGCCTGATGCGCTATCTGCAAATTAATACCAAAGCGGGTTAATGGCTCTGTTTAGCTTTTGTTGAGTTCAGGCATGTTAGGTTGTTATTGATCCGCTGCCCGGCATGGAGTGTCGGGACGTAGACATGAAAATACAAATCTATCCATGCAAGCATTTACCGCCAGATTATGGCGGTTTTTTTTGCCTGCGAACCGGCCATCAGCGTGGCGGGCGGGCAAACTGTTTACGGTACTGCGCAGGGGAAAGCGCGAACTGCTGGCGGAAATGGTGACGCAGGGTCGCTGCCTGTCCAAATCCGGTTTGTTCAGCAATGCTGTCGATGCTGAGACGGCTGCTCTCAAGATAATCTTTTGCCCGCAGGAGTCGTTCATTTAGCAGCCAGCGCGCAGGCGTGGTGCCTGTGGCAGCCTGAAAGCGGCGCAGAAAGGTGCGCTGGCTCATGCCGACGCGACGCGCCAGCGAATCCACGCTGTGAGAAACGCTCAGGTGGTTGTGCAGGAAGTCGAACAACTGTCCCAGACGCTGGCTCTCCCGCAGCTGTGCCACCGGGCGACTCAACTGCTGCGGCTGGGAGCCATCCCGGTGGGGAGGGATCACCAGACGGCGCGCGACGCTGTTGGCGGTTTCCATACCGTAATCCCGCCGCACCACGTGCAAACAGAGATCGATGCCTGCCGCGCTTCCTGCAGAGGTCAGAATATCGCCTTCATCCTGATACAACACATCCTCGACCACGCCGATCGCCGGATAACGGGCTTTCAGCGCCTCAATATAGCGCCAGTGGGTGGTGGCTTTACGCCCGTTCAGCAGACCTGACGCGGCCAGAACAAACACCCCGGAACAGATAGAAAGCAGCTGGCAACCGCGCGCATTGGCCCGGCGTAAGGCCTCGCAGAGCGCCGCGGGAACAGGCGCATCCATCCCTCGCCAGCCCGGCACAACGATCAGGTCTGCCGATTCCAGCAGATCAAGCCCCCCGTCGGTCAGGATGCGGATCCCACCGGTTGCCCGAAGCTCACCGTCATCAATGCCCGCCACCGCAAAACGATACCATTCGTCGCCCAGCTCGGGACGTGGCAAACCGAAGATTTCCACCGCCACGCCAAATTCAAAGGTACACAAACCGTCATAGGCCAGTACCACCACCTGCGGGCGGGAAACCTGTCTTAAGTTTGTCATCTTTTTGCTGTTTTCTGGCATAAGCGGACGCATTCACGTGATCAATTTCTGGATAGAGTAGTGTTAACACAAACGCCAAAGATGAGGAAGGATCATGAGTTATGTTACTGAATTTCCGGCTGCCGAGCCGCAGGAAGCCGTTACCCATTTTCTGCGTCGCCTGAGCGTCGAAACAGACTGTGCCGATGTGCACCATGCGCTGACGAATAACGAGCAGGACTTTGTGTTGCTGCATGTTGTCGGGAAACCTGAGCAGTTTGCCCGTCGTCATGTGCCCGGCGCGATACATATGCCCTGGAGCCAGATTACTGAGGCGCGCATGGCGCAGTGGCCGGCCGATACGCTGTTTGTGGTGTACTGCGCGGGGCCGCACTGTAACGGCGCGGACAGAGCCGCGCTGAAGCTGGCGCGTCTCGGACTGCCGGTGAAAATCATGATTGGCGGCATCACCGGCTGGGAGGACGAACAGTACGCGTTCGCCAGTAGCGAAACCGCTGCCGTGCTGTGAACATGAATAAATTTCAACTGTCGTGAAATTTTCTCGTTTGCCGGGATACAGCAGGTATGTCATCTTTTTTGGACATTTAGACATCCAGAAGTCTAAAGCTTCAAGAGATGAATTATCACTGCTGGCAATTATCGCCGGCAGACAGAGGAGATTTCCATGCAGCGACAGCACGCCCCATACCGCGCCGATGTAGTCGGCAGTTTTTTACGCCCGGATGCCATCAAACAGGCTCGCCAGCAGTTTGCCCGCGGTGAGATTGATGCCGGGCAGCTTCGCGCGGTGGAAGATGACGCGATCCGCCAGGTGGTCGAACAGCAGTGCGCCTGCGGCCTGCACGTGGTCACCGACGGTGAGTTCCGTCGCGCCTGGTGGCACTTCGATTTCTTCGATGGTCTGCAGGGGGTTGAGCGTTACGATTCACAGCAGGGCATTCAGTTCAACGGCGTGCAGACCAAAGCGCACGGCGTGCGCGTCACCGGCAAGCTGGGCTTTGGCGATCATCCGATGCTGGAAGACTTCCGCTATCTGAAAAGCATCAGCGGCAACGCGCAGCCAAAAATGACCATTCCCAGCCCGAGCGTGCTGCACTTCCGTGGCGGTCGCAAAGACATCGATGCGACGGTCTATCCTGATCTGAATGACTATTTTGACGATCTGGCCACCACCTGGCGCGACGCCATCCGGGCATTTTATGATGCAGGCTGTCGCTATCTGCAACTGGATGATACCGTCTGGGCCTACCTCTGTTCGGATGACCAGCGTCGTCAGATCCGCGAGCGCGGGGAAGATGCCGATGAGCTGGCGCGTACCTATGCCCGCGTGCTGAACAAGGCGCTGGAAGGAAAACCAGACGATTTGACCATCGGTCTGCATGTCTGTCGCGGTAACTTCCGCTCCACCTGGATTTCCGAAGGCGGCTATGAGCCGGTGGCCCAGGTGCTGTTCGGCACGGTGAACGTCGATGCCTTCTTCCTGGAGTACGACAATGACCGTAGCGGTGATTTCGCACCGCTGCGCTTTGTCCGCCCGGGCAAGCAGCAGGTGGTACTTGGGCTGATCACCACCAAAAATGGCGAGCTGGAAAACCCTGAAGGGGTGAAGGCGCGCCTGGAGGAGGCGGCCAGATACGTGGCAAAAGAGCAGATCTGCCTCAGCCCGCAGTGTGGTTTTGCCTCCACCGAAGAGGGCAACACCCTGAGTGAAGCCCAGCAGTGGGACAAAGTGCGTCTGGTCACACAGATCGCCAGCGAAGTCTGGTAATCCCGTCGTCACAGCGCTGCATTATAAAAGTGCAGCGCTGTACCATTCTGAGTCGTTCTCTTTACATCCCGCGTTACACATCCTGCAATAGCACGTTATTCATCCTGGCATCCTTTTTGCTCCTGTTTCGCTGAGACATTTTTCCGCGTCCATGCCGTAACGGACGTCTTCGCACAGCGTTCTTTTTCAGGAGTGAAAATATGCATCGTCGTACATTATTAAAAGCCTTCGCGTTGTCTGCGTCAGTCGTTGCTATGGGGATGAGTTTTGGCGCACAGGCGGCCGATACCATCAAAGTGGGGATTATGCATTCGCTCTCCGGCACGATGGCGATCTCAGAAACGCCGCTGAAAGATGTCGCCCTGATGACGATTGACGAGATCAACGCCAAAGGCGGGGTGCTGGGTAAAAAACTGGAGCCAGTGGTGGTTGACCCGGCCTCTAACTGGCCGCTGTTTGCCGAAAAAGCGCGTCAGCTGCTGAGCCAGGATAAAGTGGCCGTGGTGTTTGGCTGCTGGACCTCGGTGTCACGTAAATCCGTACTGCCGGTATTTGAGGAACTGAACGGTCTGCTGTTCTATCCGGTGCAATACGAAGGCGAAGAGATGTCGCCGAACGTCTTCTATACCGGTGCGGCGCCAAACCAGCAGGCCATTCCGGCGGTGGAATACCTGATGAGCGAAGACGGCGGTAGCGCTAAACGCTTCTTCCTGTTGGGCACGGATTACGTCTACCCGCGAACCACCAACAAGATCCTGCGCGCCTTCCTGCACTCCAAAGGCGTGGAAGACAAAGATATCGAAGAGGTCTACACCCCGTTCGGGCACAGTGACTACCAGACCATCGTTGCCAACATCAAGAAATTCTCCGCAGGCGGTAAAACCGCGGTGGTCTCCACCATCAACGGTGATTCTAACGTCCCGTTCTATAAAGAACTGGCTAACCAGGGGCTGAAAGCAACCGATGTCCCGGTGGTGGCGTTCTCCGTTGGCGAAGAGGAGCTGCGCGGGATTGACACCAAACCGCTGGTCGGCAACCTGGCCGCGTGGAACTACTTCGAGTCCGTCGATAACCCGACCAACCAGGCCTTTGTGGCGGACTATAAAGCCTATGCCAAAGCCCATAAGCTGCCTAACGCCGATACCGTAGTCACCAACGACCCGATGGAAGCCACCTATGTTGGGATCCACATGTGGGCGCAGGCGGTAGAGAAAGCAGGCACCACCGACGTGGATAAAGTGCGTGCGGCCATGGCCGGACAGTCCTTTAAGGCACCCTCCGGCTTTACGCTCACCATGGATGCCACCAACCATCACCTGCATAAGCCGGTCATGATCGGTGAAATCGAAGGTAACGGCCAGTTTAACGTGGTCTGGCAGACGGAAGAGCCGGTACGCGCCCAGCCGTGGAGCCCGTTCATCGCCGGGAATGATAAAAAGCCCGATCAGCCGATGAAGACCGCCAGCAACTAAGCCATTACTGCAGGGAGAAAAGTCATGAACGCCATGCGCATGATGATCGCTATTGTATGGCTTACCGGACTGCTGCCAGGGATGGCGCAGGCATCGGATGCCGATCAATTTGTTGCCGCCAGCCGCAGCCAGCAGGCGGATATGCTGACCCGCTGGGCTCTCGCGCCGGATGCCGCAAGACTGCCGTTACTGCAGGCGCTGCAAAACGAAAATCTGTTTGCCGACAGCCAGAAACATGCCTTTGCGCGACGCAATGGCGAGATGGTGGCGCTGGGAGATTCCCCTGCTGCAGAAGGGCAAACCAAAGCCGTACGCCTGACCAACCGTCTGCGGGTGCTGGCCGCCACGGCCAACGCTACGCATCAGCTTATCAGTGACAACGTCACGCAGCGGCGTGCCGCCGCGCGCCAGTTACAGCGGGATGCGCAGCCGGAAATGATCGGCCTACTGCAAACGCGGGTAAGCAGTGAAACGGACGATGTGGCGCGCCAGTCGCTGCTGCTGGCGCTGGCTAATCTCCAGCTCGCCAGCCCACAGGCTGACGTGCGTCTTCAGGCTATTGAACGGCTCGGGCAATCTGACGACCCGGACGTGCCATCCCGACTCATGCCATATACCCAGACGCAAACCGAACCGGATGCCCGCGTACGTGCCGCCGCCGGGGAGAGCCTGAGCCAAATTCAGCACCGTCTGATGTGGGGCGATCTCCTCGGGCAGGCGTTTATGGGGCTGTCGCTGGGCTCGGTCCTGCTGCTGGCGGCGCTGGGGCTGGCAATTACCTATGGGCTGCTGGGTGTCATCAACATGGCGCACGGCGAGATGCTGATGCTGGGGGCGTACGCCACGTGGATGGTTCAGCAGATCATGGCCAGCGTCACGCCTCAGTGGCTGGCGCTGTATCCGGTCGTCGCGCTGCCTGTCGCCTTCTGCCTGACCGCAGGCATCGGGATGATCCTTGAACGCACCGTGATCCGCCATCTCTACGGTCGTCCGCTGGAGACATTACTCGCCACCTGGGGTATCAGCCTGATGCTGATTCAGCTGGTACGCATGACGTTTGGCGCACAAAACCTGGAGGTGGCAAACCCGGCCTGGCTGTCAGGCGGGGTGCAGGTGTTTGCCAACCTGACGCTACCGTGGAACCGCATTGTGGTATTGGGCTTTGTGCTGATGGTGCTGTTCTTCACCTGGCTGGTCCTGAATAAAACCCGTCTCGGCCTGAACGTGCGTGCGGTAACGCAAAACCGCAGCATGGCGGCCTGTTGCGGGGTGCCGACCGGACGTGTCGATATGCTGGCGTTTGGTCTGGGCTCCGGCATTGCCGGTTTAGGCGGCGTGGCGCTCTCCCAGTTGGGCAACGTCGGGCCGGAACTGGGCCAGGGTTACATTATCGACTCCTTCCTGGTGGTGGTTCTTGGCGGCGTTGGACAATTGGCAGGGAGCGTGGCGGCAGCGTTTGGCCTTGGGATCTTCAACAAAATTCTTGAGCCGCAGATGGGGGCCGTGCTGGGCAAAATCGTCATTCTGGTGGCCATTATTCTGTTTATTCAGAAACGTCCGCAGGGATTGTTTGCGCTGAAAGGGAGGGTCACTGACTGATGAGCCAGCCACTTACCTTAAAACTGGCGCGAAAAGCGCCACGCACAACGCAGATTGCAGGCAGCCTGCTGGTGGCGTGTTTGCTGATATTGCCGTTCTTTGCGATGTTGCCCGCCACCCATCCGCTGGCGTTGTCGACCTGGATGCTGACGCTGCTCGGCAAAATCCTGTGCTACGCCATCGTTGCGGTGGCGCTCGATCTGGTATGGGGATATGCCGGTATGCTCTCGCTGGGCCACGGGATCTTCTTCGCGCTAGGCGGATACGCCATGGGGATGTACCTGATGCGCGAGGCCGCGGGCGATGGGCTGCCCGCATTTATGTCGTTTCTCTCCTGGAGCGAACTGCCGTGGTTCTGGTGGGGAACCCAGCACTTTGCCTGGGCGCTGGTACTGATTGTGATGGTGCCGGGGCTGCTGGCGCTGGTGTTTGGCTGGTTTGCCTTTCGCTCAAAAATCAAAGGGGTTTATTTCTCGATCATGACGCAGGCCCTGACGTACGCGGGAATGTTGCTGTTCTTTCGCAACGAAACCGGGTTTGGTGGCAATAACGGTTTTACCGGTTTTACCACGTTGCTGGGGTTCTCCATCACCGCGACCACGACACGTATCGCGCTGTTTCTGGCGACCGTCATGTTGCTGCTCCTCACGCTTGGCATCGGCATTGCCCTCGCCAGAAGCAAGTTCGGGCGTATTCTGACTGCCGTGCGCGACGCTGAAAACCGCCTGACGTTTTGCGGCTACGATCCGAAGGGATTTAAGCTGCTGGTATGGACGCTTTCCGCCATGCTGTGTGGCCTGGCGGGAGCGCTCTATGTGCCGCAGGTCGGGATTATTAACCCCGGTGAAATGTCGCCGACCAACTCCATTGAGGCCGCCATCTGGGTGGCGCTGGGCGGCCGCGGCACGCTGGTTGGCCCGGTCATTGGCGCGGCGCTGGTGAACGGCGCGAAGAGTTTCTTCACCGTCGCAATGCCGGAGTACTGGCAGCTGTTTCTCGGGCTGATTTTTATCGCGGTTACGCTGTTTTTACCGCGCGGCGTCTACGGCCTGTTTCGTAAGGGAGAGAAATAATGCAGCCAGCAGAAGGATTATTCACTCGCCAGCTGCCCGGGGATCGCTATCGCGAGCAGACGGACCCGGTGCTGCAGCTGGATAAGATCAACGTTAACTTCGATGGGTTTCAGGCGCTGACGGATCTCACGCTGAACATCGGCGTGGGCGAGTTGCGCTGCGTGATTGGCCCAAACGGCGCGGGAAAAACCACGCTGATGGACGTGATCACCGGCAAAACGCGGCCAAAAAGCGGTAAAGCCGTTTATGACCAGTCGGTAGATCTGACCCAGCTTGAGCCAGCCGCCATTGCGCGCCAGGGGATTGGCCGCAAGTTTCAGAAACCGACGGTATTTGAGGCGCTGACGGTATGGGAAAACCTTGAGATCGCCATGAAAACCGACAAGTCCGTCTGGGCAAGCCTGCGGGCCAAACTCAACGGCGAACAGCGCGATCGTATTGATGAGATGCTGGTCCTGCTGCGGCTCGCCGGTGAACGCGACCGCCGCGCCGGACTGCTTTCGCACGGACAAAAACAGTTCCTCGAGATCGGAATGCTGCTGGTCCAGGATCCGCATCTGCTGTTGCTTGACGAACCCGCCGCCGGGATGACGGACGCGGAGACCGAGTACACCGCCGAGCTTTTCCGGACCCTGGCAGGCAAGCACTCGTTGATGGTGGTTGAACATGACATGGGGTTTGTTGAAACCATTGCCGATCGCGTGACCGTACTGCATCAGGGACAGGTGCTGGCAGAAGGCTCGCTGCGCGAGGTACAGGCCAACGAGCAGGTAATTGAAGTCTATCTTGGACGCTAAGGAGCCTTGATGTTACAGGTTAACGAACTGAATCAATACTACGGTGGAAGTCATATTCTGCGCGGCGTGAGCTTTGAGGCCATCACCGGCGAAGTGACCTGCCTGCTGGGGCGCAATGGCGTGGGTAAAACCACGCTGCTGAAGTGTCTGATGGGGCTGATCCCTGCGAAAACGGGTGAGGTTATCTGGCAGGGGAAAAAGATCACCCACAGCAAGCCGCACCAGCGGGTGCAGTCTGGCGTGGCGTATGTACCGCAGGGACGTGAGATTTTTCCGCGCTTAACCGTGGAAGAGAATCTGCTCATGGGGCTCTCGCGCTTCTCAGCCCGCGAAGCAAAACATGTACCGGAGGAAATCTGGCAGCTTTTCCCGGTATTAAAAGAGATGAAGCATCGACGCGGAGGCGATCTCTCTGGCGGACAGCAGCAGCAGCTGGCGATAGGTCGCGCCCTGGCGAGCCGTCCGCAGTTGCTGATCCTCGATGAACCTACCGAAGGCATTCAGCCCTCGGTAATCAAAGAGATTGGCCACGTGATCCGCCAGCTTGCAGACCGGGGGGACATGGCGATCCTGCTTGTGGAGCAGTTTTATGACTTTGCGGCAGCGCTGGCAGACAGCTATCTGCTCATGTCTCGCGGCACCATTATCCAGCGAGGACGGGGAGAAAACATGGAGCAGGAGGGCGTTCGCGGACAGGTTGCGATCTGAAATGTTATAATATAACATCCTCATTCTTATAAAAACGGAGTGAGGATACTGTTGTGGCTGCACATATTGGAAAATTTGCGATGACTCTGGGGGCGCTGCTGGTCAGCGGCCAGCTGTTTGCCCACTCACACGGTCACCAGATGACCGAAGCGGAGCAAAAGGCGGCAAACGGCGTGTTTGCGGACAAAGACGTTAAGGACCGGAAACTGTCCGACTGGGACGGCACCTGGCAGTCCGTTTATCCCTTCCTGCTGGATGGCTCGCTGGATCCGGTCTTCAGAAAGAAGGCACAGAAGGACAATAAAACGTTCGACGAGATCAAAGCCTATTACCGCACGGGATACGCCACCGATGTGGAAGCTATCGGCATCGAAAATAACGTCATGGAATTCCATAAAGGTAAAGAGGTCAGCCGCTGTCAGTATGATTACAGCGGCTACAAAATTCTGACCTACGCGTCAGGCAAAAAAGGTGTTCGCTATCTGTTTGAGTGTAAGGACGCGGGCAGCAAGGCAGCGAAGTTTGTTCAGTTCAGCGACCACACCATTGCGCCAAAAGCCTCATCCCACTTCCACATCTTTATGGGCAATACCTCCCACGAGGCACTGCTGAAAGAGATGGATAACTGGCCGACCTATTATCCAAACGAGATGTACAAAGAGCAGGTGGTGGAGGAGATGCTGCACCACTAGACTGTTGCTGTTGCCGGGTGGCGGCTACGCCTTACCCGGCCTGCGATCAGGGTTTTGTAGGTCGGGTTAGCGCAGCGCTACCCGACACGCAATCTTCACGCTTCACGCTCATTCCACGCAGGATCATCAGCCAGGCAATGACGATAGCCGCCATCATAATCATAAACAGCGACCAGTGCGGCAAATGGGTCAGGATGATGCCGGTGATCATCGGGTTGGCCGCCGCGCCGAGCCAGCCCAGCGCCTGAGCGGAGAAGTAGCTTGCTTTCATACCCGGCGGGGCGATGTTGTCGATCAACATATATTCACCCGGTGCATAAATAATCTCACCCAGCGTAAAGATGGCGGCGGCGATGCCCCAGTAAATCAGGTTTTCTCCGGAGATCATAAAGCCACCCAACCCCACGATAAAAAACAGGGTGGCGGCCGTCATCAACGGGCGAATATTGCTGGCAGAGATTTTGCGTCCGAGTGCGTACTGCAGCGTCACCACCACGGCGGCATTGACGGGCAGAACCACGGCGACCACCTTTTCGGCGAAATCACTGTCTGCATGTGCGGCCAGAACATACTGCGAAATACAGCTCGCGAACGACCCGCCGACGTATGACGCGAGCAGGCCAGAGAGCGTATACCAGAACAGCGCGCGGTCTTTCAGCAAAACCGACGGCTGCCACGTTGTCTTCTGCTCCGCGGTATCTAACGCAATGCTTTTTTGCACAAAGAAGTGGATAAACCCCAGCGGCAGAGCGGCACAGAACGCGGCCAGCCAGAACGGCAGCTGCAGGCTGTACATCACCAGAAACGTGCCAAGAGGCGGCCCGATCGTCCAGCCGATGTTCAAAAAACTGTAGTTCAGCGAAAAAACGCGGGCTTTTTCACTGGAGGTCAGCACGTCGGAGAACCAGGCTTTCAGCACCGTCGAGAAAACAGAATAGGCACAGTTGATTAACGAAAAGAACAGCACCACCAGCGTGACGTTATTGACCAGCGGGATCGCCACAAAACCGGCGATAAACGCCACAATCGCGATCAGCATGTAGCGCTTTTTATCGAACTTATCGGCCAGAATGCCAAACCCCAGGCTGAATACCACGCCGATGGTCAAGGCGATGGTCAGGGCATAACCAATATTCTCGACGCTCATGTTAAACACGCGCGTGAGATAAATAGTCATAAACGGCAGCGTAGCGCCACGACCGATGGTTAATAACAATGACGATGCCAGCAGCGCTGCGGTTGAGCGTCTGAGAGATGGTTTCATATTCCTGCCCGACAAATGCTTATACTTTTTTATAGTGTGTCCTAAAAGGAGTATCACGACATAAGAAGCTTGTATAGCGCCCAATTTATCCGTAAGTGCTTCAACTGCCTGCCAGAATTAATGATCTTCTCGCGACGCACTTTTTTCTGTTACCTTGAAGTGTTAACAAATTATTAATAAATCAGGGGCAGGGTATGACGCGTAAAGACGGATTGCTGGCACTGCTGGTGGTCATCGTATGGGGACTTAATTTTGTGGTCATCAAAGTGGGATTGCATAACATGCCCCCGCTGATGTTGGCCGGTTTGCGCTTTATGTTGGTCGCCTTCCCGGCACTGTTTTTTGTTGCCCGCCCGAAAATCCCGCTAACGCTCCTGCTGGGTTATGGCCTGACCATCAGCTTTGGCCAGTTTGCATTTCTGTTCTGCGCCATTAAGTTCGGTATGCCTGCCGGTCTTGCCTCGCTGGTGCTGCAGGCGCAGGCGTTCTTCACCATCATTCTTGGTGCGTTTGTTTTTGGCGAGCGTTTACAGGGCAAACAGCTGGCGGGGATCACTCTGGCCGTGTTTGGCGTGCTGGTGCTGATTGAGGCCAGCCTGAACGGCCAGCACGTGGCGTTGCTGGGCTTTATGCTGACGCTGGCAGCGGGGCTGAGCTGGGCCTGCGGCAATATTTTCAACAAGCTGATTATGCAGCATGAAACACGCCCGCAGGTCATGTCGCTGGTGGTCTGGAGCGCGCTGATCCCGATTGTGCCGTTTATGGTGGCCTCGCTGATTTTTGATGGCCCGGCGGTGATGCTGACGAGTCTGGTTGAAATCGATCTCACCACTATTCTTTCACTGGTCTACCTGGCGTTTGTCGCCACCATTATCGGGTACGGGATCTGGGGTTCTCTGCTGGGGCGCTACGAAACCTGGCGCGTGGCGCCGTTATCGCTGCTGGTGCCGGTTGTCGGGCTGGCGAGCGCTGCGATTTTGCTGGACGAAAAGCTGAGTGCATTACAGCTGCTCGGCGCGGTGCTGATCATGGCCGGGCTGTATATCAACGTGTTTGGCTTACGCGTGCGTCGGGCGGCGCGAGTGCGGAATTAGGGCAGAAAAAAGCCCCGCATCGGCGGGGCAAAACGAATCAGAAGCCGTGCTGATTATAATAAGGCACGCCTAATTCGTCGGATTTGTCGCTACCAGACCCCATGTGGTTGAAATCATAAGGGGACTGGCTATGTGCTGACGGCAAAATCATCGTGTCATGATTATTTTGCTGCGTTGCACGAGGGGGTTGCTCCGCGAAGGTCTGGCTGGAAAAAAGCACCAGCAAGGCGAGGGCGGCGGAGGCGGTAACGTTCATGATTTCCTCGGTTACGTCTTTACAGGCGATGATTAACTACAATGTTTTAGCGGATAAAGGTATCGGGATTCACCCGGCACGCTGGTGATACGATACTTATGAGGCGGCACGTCGAAGTAGTTCTTAAACGTACGCGTCAGGGTCTGTTGCGATTCAAACCCGTATCGCTCCGCCAGATAAAGGATCGGTTCATTGCTTTCTTTCAGTTTTTGGGCAATTTCCGTCAGCTTGCGGCTGCGAATATATTGACCTAATGAATGACCGGTCTCTTTTTTAAACATCCGTTGCAGGTGCCATTTGGAGTAACCTGAACGCTCTGACACTTTTTCAAGGGAGAGCGGCGATTCCAGGTTATCTTCGATCCAGTCCAAAATGCTATGAATAGTGATAGCGTCAGTATTGCGTCTGGACATCGTCATACCTCTTTTTCTGTTTACGGCAGTATTTTCTTAAGCAAAAGCTCAAGCGTTGCCACTTCCTCTGCCGTTAAGTTTTTTGTTAGTTCCTGATGCAGTGTTTGTCCTACTAATTGATGACATTGTTCACACATATCCGCACCGTCGCTGGTGAGTGTCACCAGGACGCCGCGCTTGTCATTCGGGTTAGGGCTTCGTTCTATCCATCCTTTACAGACGAGACGATCCAGCATGCGGGTCAGCGCGCCCAGATCGACAGAGAGCACCTTTTTTAACTCAACCGGGGTGATACACACCTGACAGCGAATGGAGCACAGCACTTTGAACTGCGTTGCGGTGATATCCAGCGGCGACAGGTAGTCATTCAGCAGGCGGTCTTTTTTCTGATTAACCAGATGAATAAGACGACCCAGCGGAACAACGTCGTTGAAGATATCACTGGTGCTTTTCACAATGGTTGCCCTGGCAAGTAGTTTAATCACGGCAGATATTATTGCTCAGGCAAGTATAAGTCAACTGAATGGATCTGCGGATGCCACGAATTGCTAAAACGTTTCATGAACTTTTGTTGAGGTCTTTCAAATCATACAGATAACGCAGGGTTATCGTTCCTTTATGAAAATAATCGTTACGTTGCGTGAATGGCTCAATGTCACACTTTCACCCTATAATTGCGGTGATAAACATGGATAAGGACAACGACGCACTATGTTGGATTTGATAAAAGCAATTGGTCTTGGGCTGGTGGTATTGCTGCCGTTGGCCAACCCGTTAACGACGGTAGCGCTTTTCCTCGGGCTGGCAGGGAATATGAACAGCGCAGAGCGCAATCATCAGTCGATGATGGCCTCAGTGTATGTGTTCGCCATTATGATGGTGGCTTACTACGCCGGTCAGCTGGTGATGAATACCTTCGGGATCTCCATCCCTGGCCTGCGTATCGCCGGGGGGCTGATTGTGGCCTTTATCGGTTTCCGCATGCTGTTTCCGGCGCAAAAAGCGCATGAATCGCCTGAAGCGAAGAGCAAATCCGAAGAGCTGGAGACCGAACCGAGTGCGAATATCGCCTTTGTACCGCTAGCCATGCCGAGCACGGCAGGGCCAGGGACCATTGCGATGATCATCAGTTCTGCCTCAACGGTACGTGACGGCACTACGTTTCCGGACTGGGTCGTGACCGTAGCGCCACCGCTGATATTTGCACTGATCGGCATTATTGTGTGGGCATCGTTGCGCAGTTCCGGGGCAATTATGCGCTGGGTCGGCAAAGGCGGTATCGAGGCGATTTCCCGTCTGATGGGGTTCTTGCTGGTATGTATGGGCGTGCAGTTTATTATTAACGGCGTGCTGGAGATTATTAAGACTTACCACTGAGGTCATTGCCGGGTGGCGGGGCTGACGTTATTACGGGTTTGTAGGCCGGGTAAGGCGCAGCGCCACCCGGCACAAACAGACGTCACCCGTGCTGCCCCTGTTCCTCCAGCGCCACCGGCCATTTACGGAAGATCAGCACCGACCAGATAAGCGCCACCAGTGCCGGAATGGCCCCCAGATAGCCAATCGCCGACATGGATACGTGCAGAATCACCTGATTGCCCACCAGCGCACCCGCGCCAATGCCCAGGTTAAAAATGCCCGAGAACAGCGACATCGCCACGTCTGTGGCATCCGGTGCGAGGGCCAGCACTTTCACCTGCATCCCGAGACCGATAATCATGATCGCCACACCCCAGAACAGGCTGAGGATTGCCAGCTGGCTTTCACTGCCCGCGGCGGGCATCAGCAGCAGCAGACACGCCAGCAGCAAACCGATGGCGCTGCTCACCAGCGCTGAAGCGTGCTGATTGCCAAGCTTGCCGAAAAGAATACTGCCAATAATGCCCGCCCCGCCAAGGAGCAGCAGGAGAAGGGTGGCAAAATTGCCGCTAAAGCCGGCCACCACCTGAACGAACGGCTCGATATAGCTGTAAGCCGTATAGTGGGCGGTGACCACAATAACGGTAAGCAGATAAATGCTCAGCAGCGCCGGGCGACGCATCAACAGCGGCAGGCTTTTCAGTGAGCCGGAATGTTCGCTTGGCAGCTTCGGCAGCAGTTTTACCAGACACACCAGGGTAACCAGCG
Source organism: Enterobacter cloacae complex sp. IR5384 (assembly GCF_049237265.1). NCBI lineage: Bacteria > Pseudomonadati > Pseudomonadota > Gammaproteobacteria > Enterobacterales > Enterobacteriaceae > Enterobacter > Enterobacter cloacae complex sp. IR5384. Next base: position 56,596 of record NZ_JBMKHJ010000009.1, read on the forward strand.
CTCCCATGCCAATGGCGAAGAACGTGGTACGCCAGCCGAAGTATTGCCCCACGATACGGCCAATCGGCAGGCCCAGCACCATTGCCAGCGCGGTCCCGGTGGCAATCAGGCTCAGCGCCTGGGCGCGTTTCCCCGCCGGTGCCAGTCGGATAGCCAGCGACGCGGTAATCGACCAGAAAACGGCATGCGCAAAGGCGATCCCGACGCGGCTTAACACCAGCACCGTAAAATTCCACGCCAGGAACGACAGCACGTGGCTGGCGATAAACAACGCAAACAGCCCGATCAGTAGCTTACGCCGCTCCATCTGGCTGGTCAGCAGCATAAACGGCAGCGACATCAACGCCACCACCCAGGCGTAAATGGTCAACATAATGCCCACCTGCGCCGTTTCCATCTGGAAACTCTCTGCGATGTCAGACAACAGCCCAACCGGAACAAATTCTGTGGTGTTGAAAATAAACGCGGCAATAGCCAGCGTGACCACGCGTAGCCACGCAACCCTGCGGGAAACTGTGTTCGTTGTCATAGGGATGTCGGAGATTCGTTGCAAAAGAAGAGGAGACGATCTTAAAGCCTTGCACGGCGAAAACTCAACCATTATGTGATGCAGATCTCAATATTTACCTTATGAAAGCGGTAGCCGGAGGCAGGGTTTTCATTGAATATAAAAGAACACTCCAACAAAAACAGGCGGTAAGACAGTGCAGGAGATTGATTTTTATCTGGTCGATGCGTTTAGCAATGTGTCATTTGGCGGAAATCCGGCTGCCGTTTGCCCGCTCAAGGCGTGGCTGCCGGACGAAACGTTACTGAAAATGGCGCAACAGCATAATCAGTCGGAAACCGCATTTTTCGTCTGTACGAAAGGGGGCATTGAGCTACGCTGGTTTACCACGCTGACCGAAGTTAATCTTTGCGGTCACGCCACGCTTGCTGCGGCGTACGTTCTGTTCAATGAGCTGGACTATCCTGACTCGCGGATCCACTTCGAAACGGCCTCTGGCCGCCTGACGGTGAGCCGGGAGGGGGAGTGGCTGACGCTGGATTTCCCGGCGTGTCCCACGCATGAAGAGACGCCCCCGCCGGAGATGCTCGCGGCGCTCGGTATCCGCCGCTACGTTGAAGCCCGCAAAGGCCGCGCATGGGTGGTGGTGCTGGAAGATCGCCAGCAGGTTGAAGCACTCGCACCGACAATTTCAGCCATGACGCCTGGCGAACATAAGGTTGCCGTTACGGCACGGGGCGACGGGGATTACGATTTCGTCAGCCGCTTTTTCTCCCCCGGCGTTGCCGTCTGGGAAGATCCGGTGACCGGCTCTGCGCATACCATGCTCATTCCTTACTGGAGCGAAAAATTGGGTAAAACGACGATGTTTGCCCGTCAGGTTTCCGCGCGGGGCGGCGACGTGCGGTGCGAGCTAAAAGGCTCGCGCGTGCTGATGAGCGGACAGGCGTCATGCTATTTGAAAGGCACAGTTTTTCTGCGCTAGATACCTATAACAACAGAGGAAAAGACAATGCAGGAAATTGATTTTTATCTGGTGGATGCCTTCAGCGACAGGGCGTTTGGCGGCAATGCAGCGGCGGTATGCCCGCTGGAGGAGTGGCTTTCGGATGAGACGCTGCTCAAAATGGCGCAACAGCATAACCAGTCTGAGACGGCGTTTTTCGTACGCACCGACACCGGGTTCGAGCTGCGCTGGTTTACCACGCTGCATGAAATCAACCTCTGCGGCCACGCGACGCTGGCAGCGTCCCACGTGATTTTCGAATACCTCGATTATCCGCATACCGAAATCACCTTCACCACGCGCTTCGTGGGTGAGTTGACGGTGAAACGCAGCGGCGACTGGCTGACGCTCAATTTCCCTGCGTGGTCGACCGAGGTGGTCGACAATCCCCCGCCGGGCCTGTTCAGCGCGCTGGGGATAGACCAGGCTAAAGAGGTCCGCGTCGGACGGGATTACATGGTGGTACTGGAGAGCCAGCAACAGGTAGAGGCCTTAACCCCGGATATTGCAGCGATGGCACCGCTCGGGAAAATGGTCTGCGTGACGGCACCAGGAGAGGAGTATGACTTCGTCAGCCGCTTCTTCTGCCCGGGCGAAGGGGTACCGGAAGATCCGGTCACCGGATCCACGCACAGCATGCTGATACCGTACTGGAGCGAGAAGCTGGGCAAAACGTCGATGAACGCCCGCCAGGTTTCATACCGTGGCGGGGATCTGCGCTGCGAACTGAAGGGCGACCGTGTGCTGATTGGCGGCCAGGCGACGCTCTATCTGAAAGGGCGTATCTTCCTGCGCTAGCTGAGCGAGGCGCCGCCGCATATCACCATCTCCTGGCCCGTGATGGCGGCGGCTTCATCGCTGAGCAAGAAATTCACCAGTCCCGCGACCTCTTCTGGCGTGATAAGACGACCGATGGGCGGACAGGTAGGCGGTGAACTTTCTCGCCCCGGTGCGCTAAGCATCGGCGTTTGGGTGGCGCCCGGCGCGACCACGTTTGCGGTGATCTCACGCGGGGCCAGTTCCGCCGCCCAGCTTCTGACCATCCCTGTCATCGCCGCCTTGGTGGCAACATACTGTGAACGACCTGCCGCCCCGCGGGAGGTTCTGCTGCCAATCGCCACAAATCGTCCACCGGCGGCCATAGCGGGCGCGAAATGGTTAAACAGGGCTTCGCAGGCCTGAACGTGCAGTTGCCACAGTGACGCGCCAACCCTGCTTTCCAGTTGCCCCAGTGGGGCGGCGGCCATCATCCCGGCGGCGTGGATCACCGCCTGCGGTGTCGCGATGGCGTGCAGGGCGCTGTTCAGCGCCTCAGGGTCGGTGATATCCACGCGTAACCCCGTAAAGCCAGGGGTATCCGGCATCACGGCGCGGCGGCTGAGTCCGGTGACCTGCCAGCCTTCCGCCAGTAAACGCTTAACGATGGCCTCACCAATTCCGGAGCTGGCTCCGGTCACGACGGCGTGACGCATGTCAGACCTCCAGCATTGAACGAGGAACTTTAAACACCGCTTTGCGCACGGTCATCGGCGCGCCGCTGGCGCACAGCGCCTGGTGTGGTTCTCCGGGAGAAAAGACCGCAAAGTCACCCGCGCCAAGGCGGATCCCGACGCTGTGTGCCGATGAGCTGGCAATGAACAGGTCCGCTTTACGCTCTTCGTCATCCGGCTTGCCAACAGGGCGCGCGCCGGCATAGATGAGTTCTTCTCCCGCCAGCACAACCTGAATATCCGCCCACTGGTGATGGTACTCCGTATGCCGCTCCGCGCGCGGCTGCGTCTGCGCCGGACCAATCTGGCAAAACCAGGGGGCATTGTCCGGCTGCCAGCGGCCGTCATCGCGTTCGCTAAGCGCCTGCAGCGTGCAGTCCGGGCGGGACAGCAGGGCATACAACACCGGCGGTAACCCTGCCAGCGGCAGGGCGTCGAGATGTCCAATAATCATGCTGACTCCTTGACCCACTCGGGCGTCACCCGCACGTATTTTATGGCCTGACGAAAGTAGGTGTAGGCGATATGCAGGCTGCCATCCGGGCTCTGTTTAATGCTCGGATAGGAAAACTCACGGTTCAGTTTCTCCAGAGAGTTGTTAGTCATGCAGTAGCCATCTCCCTCGTCCAGATGCCGTTGCCACGGCCAGCTTTTGCCTCCGTCCGGCGAAATGGCGACGGTCATTGGCGCACGCGGGGCACCCCAGAAGGCGGTTCGACCGTGGGTCACAACCGGCTCTTTACGGCCATCGCCATCGTCAATTTCATCGTACAGCGAGGTGCGACGCTCCTGCGCCCCGGCGGCGCTCATGAGGTTAAACACCAGCGCCAGCTCGCCACTGGCAAGCGTTGTCACCTGGATAGAGGAGTTGTTGTTAGGTAATACCGTGGACTCCGGCACGGACCAGCTTTCGCCGTTGTCCGTTGACTGGCTGTAATAAATGTTATCCGCCCAGCGGCTGCGGAACAGGGCAACCAGGGTGCCATTGCGCAGCGGGGTGATATTCATATGGACGCAGCCCAGGCTGTCCGGCAGCTCGACATCACGCCAGGTTTTGCCCCCGTCTTCGGAGATTTTCACCGCGCTGATGTCATCGTTACCGACCCATTTCTCACCCGGCCGGGTGCGGCAGTAAAACACCGGCAGCAGCCAGTTACCGTTCTCCAGCACGACAATCGGCTGACGAATAAAGGTGCCGGGTTTATCGAGCAGGGTCGCGATGCCCCCCCAGGTTTTACCCAGATCCCGGGACTGGCGATAGCGCACAATAGCGGTGTCCTGGTTGCCGGACATTTGCGCGGTCCACAGCAGCCACAGCACGTTATCGGGTGCCAGGAACAGAACCGGGTTCTGTTCGGAGCGCGTGGCATCATCCGACAGTTTTTCTGCCTCACTCCACTGCTGGCTTCCCGGTGACAGGCGCGAACCCCACACAGAGATATCCGCAATACCCTCCTGGGTACCGCCAAACCAGACGCACATCAGCGAACCATCCGGCAGCGGCAGCAGATTTGCCGCGTGGTTTTGTGGGCAGGCGGAAGGCAGCATGGCCGCCTCCACGCGCGTATCCTGTTGTGGGCGAATAATCCCGTCGCGGGTTACGGTTACAGACATATCAGACTCCATTGTTTTCAACGGGGGTTGGCGCTTTACCCTGTGCCTTTCCCGGAATGAGGCGGTCGATGACCATGATGACCGCAGGGGTCAGCAGGGCGATGTACATATTGTTAATGCCAAACGGATCGCCCAGCAGATACCAGACAGAGGTCACGACGCAGGCGCCGATCAGCCCAGCATTGGCTCCGCGAGTACTGCGGAAGAACGGGGCGTAGAACGCGATGACCGCCACGACGGAAATCGACAGACGAATGGCGCGGGTAAAGAACGACAGCTTCAGGACTTCAGGCACCAGCAGAACAAAAATCAGCGGCAGGAAACCAATCAGCAGGGAGATCCAGCGGGTAGCTTTAAACTCCTGCTCGGGCGTCGGGTTGCGCATCGGCACGTAGAAATCTTTGACCACCAGGGAGGCAATGGCGAGCGCCACGGTACTGACGCTGACGAAGATGGACGCCACCAGAGAGGTGGTGACCAGACCGGCCAGCCACGGGTTCATATCCTGCAGGAAAATCGGCATCGCATACAGGCTGTCGATCTCCGGATGCAGGTATTTTGCCGCCACGCCAATCACCGCAGTGGCCAGCGCGATCGGCAGGCAGAAGAAGAACGCGACCCAGGTGGAGCGTTTGGCCGATTTAACATCTTTAGTGGAGGAGATGGCCTGGATCACAAACTGGGTGCAGAAGATGGAGCCAATGGTGCCGATAAGCCACGCGAAAATGGTCGACGCGCCGATGTTGCCATCCCAGGTCCAGTAGAAGTCCGGCATGTTTTCGATCATCGGCGTGAAACCGCCGGTTTTGGATAACGCAAAACCCATGATGGCCAGAATGCCGAAGTATTTCAGCGCACTGTGCAGCACGGTAACCCACGCCACGCCTTTCATGCCGCCGAAGGCGAAATAGAAGGTACTGACGATAGCCGTAATAAAGGCGGCAACGGGCAGATTGACTTTCAGTACGGTAGAAATGGCTGCTGCGCCGCTGACGTAATTCCCCACATTCACCAGCAGCAGGGCGTAGATCATGATGAGGGAGATAATGTTTTTGGTGCTGTTACCGTACTTTTCAGCAATCGCACCCGAGATGGTGATTTTCCCGGTGTTGTATATGCGTTTTACCAGCAACAGGCCAAAAAGCGGGAAGCCAATTGCGGCCCCGATGACGGACCATGATGCAGCAAACCCGTCCTCGAACGCCGCCTGCGCGGTGCCGATGGTGGATTTAGCGCCGATATACTCAGACATCAGCAGGATCCCGACAATAAACGCCGGCATCGCGCGGGAGCCTTCCATAAAGTCCCCGGAGTTTTTACTGCGGATCCGGAAGGTCAGCCAGGTGGTGAACAGGATGTAGGCAATGACTATGCCCACAATGATCAGGGTATCTTCAGCGGTAAAATTATTCATCTTTGCCTCTCTTCAGGGCGAGTGAATCCTGGGCACCTCAGGTACCCGGTATTCTTATTGACGAAACCAACGCCGTTTAGCTAAGTGACGTTGTCACTATCTGGCGAATCTGTTGGCACTGCTGCTCGCTAAACGCCACGGCATAGCGACTCTCTCCGACATCCTCGCCCATGATTTGCAGGGCCTTTTTAACCGCGGCAGGGGAAAACGCCACGCTGTACAGCTCGGTACGCAGTCGGGTGACGCGCTCCTGCGCCTGCCGGGAACCTTCAACATCACCCGCGTTAAAGCGTGACCAGATGGCGTTGATCGCCGCTGGCGCCACGTTTGCCAGCCCGGAAATACAGGCTGAACATCCCTCGACGAAGCCCTGATGGATCAGTGAATCTGGTCCGTTCAGCACGTCGAACCCGTCAATGTCGCTTACCGCGTTGAGAAAACCGCGCAGGCTTTCATAGCTCCCGGCACTGTCTTTAATACCTGAAATGTTGGGGTGTTCGGCCAGCGCCCGTACCGTGGTGGGCTCAAGGGTGTTGCCGGTCCGCGCCGGAATGTTGTACAGAAAGACCGGTACGGTTAGCGCGTCAGCGACGGCGGTGTAGTGTGCGATGAGCTCAGACTGTTTCAGCGGTACGAAGTAAGGGGTGATGACGGAAACCGCATCCACACCCAGCGCGGCGATCTGTTTTCCCAGCCGGATGGTGTCGCGGGTGGAGATTTCGCCAATATGCGCCACGACGGGCGCGCGTCCGGCGACGGTTTCCACACAGGTCCGGGTGACCGCGATTTTTTCCGCTTCGTTCAGGACAAAGAACTCGCCGTTGGTTCCGCCGCAAAAAATGCCGTTTCCGGCGTCCAGCTGCCGGGCAACCTGCCGCGTTAAGCCGGGAAGGTTGAGTTCACCTTCCGCGTCAAAGGGGGTGACGATGGCCGTCAGCACGCCCTTGATGTTGTTACGCATTTCTTACTCCTTGACTATGCATGTTCAGGAAACAGTGTCCGGTAAATCGCCTGCACCTCGTCGTGATTCACCTGACAGGGGACATTGTTCATTAACCGTTTAACGTTCAGGGCGGCATCGCTCAGGGAAGCGATGTCTTCGCGCGGCACGCCCAGGGACTCAAGGTTGTCCGGCAGGTTGAGCCGACGAACCAGCGCGGCAAAGTACTCCACCAGCGCGTGAGATTTTTCGTCATCGGACAGGCTGCTGTCCGCGCCTGGCACGAGATCCCACACCTGCGCAAATTTTGTCACGCAGTGGGGACGAACCACCCTCATGCAGGGCGCCAGAAGAATGGCGTTGGCCACGCCGTGCGGCAGGTGATATTTCCCGCCAAGCGGATAAGACAGGGCGTGAACCAGGTGTGTGCCGGCATGCGCAATCGCGACCCCGCCGTAATAAGAGGCCCACAGCATTTCCAGCTTTGCCAGCAGGTTGCCCGGCTCAGCGCAGGCCGTTTCGATGTTCTTCAGCAGCTTAGCGAGCCCGGTCAACGCCGCGTTATCGCTGACCGGGTTGGCGACCGTGGCGGTGAAGCACTCAATCAGATGGCACAGGGCATCGATGCCGGTGGAGGAGGCAATATGCGTGGGCATGCTGGTGGTCAGTTCCGGCAGCAGGGCGACGTAATCGGGCAGCAGGACCGGAGAGATAATACCGACCTTCGTGTTTTGCTCCGGTATCGCCAGAATAGCGTTCGGCGTGGCTTCTGACCCGGTTCCGGCGGTGGCGGGGATCAGAAGTGAGGAGATACGTGCCACCGGTTTTACCCCTGCCAGCAGGCTGTCCAGCCCCGGTGACAGCGGGTGACAAAGCACGGAGAGCAGTTTCGCCACATCCAGTACGCTGCCGCCGCCGATCCCAACCACGACATCAAACGATCCGCTGTTTAACCCCGCGAGCAACTGGCTGACATCGTGGTGGGAGGGTTCAGGCGGCACCGTGTCAATCACCGTGACGCGGCGGTTGCCCTCTTCAAGAATTGAACGGATCTGTGTTGCCGCCTCCAGACGCGCAATGTTGCCGTCCGTAACCAGCAAGAGCTGCGCGTTATCGGTGAGTAATGGCCTGATGGCGGCGAGCGCATTTGCGCCGCTAATAATGGTGCTGTTGAGGGTTACCACGCTTTTCTCCTGTCTTTGTGTCCATGATTAAATTCGCTCAATTAAGACGCTTCATGGTCATCGTGTGGCTAAATTTATATTTTATTCGCAAACTGATTAACTTGATCTTGCTCACATATAATCAATCATGATTGAATATAATCATTAACAGGAAAAACGAGCCCGGAGTGGGAATGAAAGAAAACAACCTGTTCAGAGACGTCGTTGTCGTTGCAGATGACTTTACCGGGGCAAACGATGCGGGTGTCAGCCTGACGCTAAGCGGTAAGAAGGTCAGCGTGGCATTCCACACCCCCTTTACCCAGCCGGTGGATGCACTGGTTATTAATACCGATTCCCGTGCGCTGCGGGCAGCAGAGGCGGCCGAAAAAGTGGCCGTACTGGGGGCGGATATTGCGGCTGCGCACTGGCTCATCAAAAAGATTGATTCCACGCTGCGCGGCAATGTAGGGGCAGAAACAGGCGTCCTTAAGGCAGTAAGCGGCAAACGGCAGGTGATTGTGGCGCCAGCGTATCCCGCGGCAGGGCGGATCACACGTCACGGCAGGTGTCTGGTGAACGGCATTCCGGTGGATGAAACCGAATTCGCCAGCGATCCGAAAACGCCCGTCCCGTCTGCCACGATTGCTGACCTGTTTACCGACGTGAGTTGTCAATCCGTGACGGCAAACACGCTGGCAGCCGAACTGGCGCAGGGAACGGAGTGGCTCATCGTCGATGCCCAGTGTGACGAGGATCTGGACGCCATTATTGCCGCCGCGCTGACCTGCCCGCAGACACCGCTGCTGGTCGGGTCTGCCGGGTTATGTGATGCGCTGGCACGCCATCTCGCCCCCGTGAAGCGTCAGCAACTGCTGGCGGTGGTGGGATCAATGAGTGAGATCGCTCAACGTCAGATTGCGCTGGCCGCTGCAGAGCCTGCGGTTTCGTCGGTATTTATTGATGTTAATGATGTGCTGAAGGGGGAGACGGCGAACGCGCTCATGCGCATCACGCAGGTCCTGAAGGCGGGCCGTCACTGCATCGTTCATACCTGCCCGGACCATGAGGCGCGACATCAGGTTGAACGGCTTTGCGCGCAGTATCAAATGACCCGGACCGAACTGGGTGAAACGATCTGCGCCTTCCTGGGAGAGATTACCCGAGAGGCACTGACGGCATGTCCGCCGGATGCGTTGTATGTCTCAGGCGGCGATGTGGCAATGGCCGTCGCCAGTGCGCTTGATGCGCAAGGATTTGAAATTACAGGGCGCGTCGCAGGATGCGTCCCTTACGGCAAATTTCTGGGTTGTGCCTGGCACCAGCCGGTAATGACCAAAGCAGGGGGCTTCGGAAAAGAAGAGACGCTGCTTGAGGTGTTGCATTTTATCGAGGAGAGACTGAGTGACTAACATTATTGCTGTAACCATGGGTGACCCGGCGGGCATTGGCCCGGAGATCATTATCAAATCCCTCACCGGGAGCGAATTAACGGGAGCCCCGGTTGTCGTGGTGGGCTGTGCCCTCACGCTCAGGCGGGTGCTGGATGATGGGATTGTGGGGCAGGCTGACATCCACATCATCAAGCAGGTCAGCGAGGCCCGTTTCGCACCCAACGTGATTAACGTGCTGGACGAACCGCTGGCCGACCCTGATGCCCTGAAGCCCGGCGTGGTCCAGGCTCAGGCGGGGGATTTAGCCTATCGCTGCGTGAAGCGCGCGACGGAACTGGCGATGGCGGGGGACGTAAAAGCGGTTGCCACGGCGCCACTGAATAAAGAAGCGCTGCATCTGGCCGGACATCACTACCCCGGGCATACCGAGCTGCTGGCCCATCTGACGCACAGCAAAGACTACGCTATGGTGCTGTACACCGATCGGCTGAAGGTCATTCATATCACGACCCATATTGCGCTGCGTAAATTCCTTGATACGCTCAATCAGGATCGGGTAAAAACCGTCATCGGCATTGCGGATACCTTCCTGAAGCGGGTGGGCTTTAGCACACCTCGTATTGCGGTCGCGGGCGTGAACCCGCATGCGGGAGAAAATGGCCTGTTTGGCGATGAAGAGATCACGATTGTTGGCCCGGCCGTTACAGCGATGAAAGCGCAGGGGGTCAACGTCACCGGACCGTGCCCGCCGGATACGGTATTTATGCAATGCCACGAAGGAATGTATGACATGGTCGTTGCGATGTATCACGATCAGGGGCATATTCCGCTAAAATTGCTCGGCTTTTACGACGGGGTGAATATCACCGCCGGATTGCCGTTTATCCGCACCTCTGCAGACCACGGAACCGCGTTCGATATTGCATGGACCGGTAAAGCCAGGTCGGAGAGCATGACGGTGTCTATTCAGTTGGCTATGCAAATTACACGGGAATAATATGAAGGGATATAACCGGTTAGAGCAGATAATGGATTACCTCAAAGGGCACAACCTGGTCACGGTGGATCAGCTGGTGGCGATCACCGATGCCTCGCCGGCGACGATCCGCCGCGACCTGATTAAGCTTGACCAGGAGGGCGTCATCAGCCGAACCCACGGCGGCGTTACTCTTAACCGGTTTATTCCTTCCCAGCCGACCACGTCCGAAAAAATGCAGCGCAGTCTGGCAGAAAAACATGCCATCGCCAGCGCGGCCGCGAGCTTTGTGAAAGCGGGGGATGCCATTGTGCTGGACGCAGGTACCACAATGATTGAACTCGCGCGTCAGCTCACGCATTTGCCGCTTCGCGTCATCACCAGCGATCTGCACATTGCGCTGTTTCTCTCTGAGTTTAAACAGATTGAAGTGACGATCATTGGCGGCCGTATCGATGATTCGAGCCAGTCCTGTATTGGTGAGCACGGGCGTCGGCTGTTGCAGAATGTCTGGCCTGATGTGGCTTTTGTCAGCTGTAATGGCTGGGATATTACCCGCGGTATCACGTCGCCTACGGAAGAGAAGGCCGCGCTGAAGCGGGATTTAATAGCCAATGCAAAACGCCGGGTGCTGCTGGCAGACAGCTCTAAATACGGTGCCTGGTCGCTGTTTAATGTGGCGCACCTGAACACCCTGACGGATATCGTCACCGACAGCAGGCTGGATGAAGCGGCCCGGACCCAGCTGGAACAGCTTGAGACCCGCCTGACGCTGGCGTCATGACATAAGTTAAAACTATGAAGTCCGAACAGATGGCAGACGCTATGTTGAAGCCTGGCCTCACAAAAAAAAGCAAGGAGCCTGCCATGTATTCCATTACCTCTGAATCTGCCCGACATCCGGACATCCTCAAGCTGATCGCGGCGCTTGACCGTTATCAGAGCGAACTCTATCCCGCTGAAAGCAATCATCTGCTCGATCTGGCTGCGCTGCCTGAAGCCTCGCTTATCCTGATGATCATTCGCGACCCGCAGCTGCAGGCCGTGGGATGTGGCGCCGTGGTGCTTAATGGCGACGGTACCGGGGAGATGAAACGGGTCTATATCGATCCGGCCCATCGCGGGCAACATCTGGGCGAGAAGCTGCTTGCTGCCCTTGAGGATGAAGCCCTGAGTCGTCACTGCCACACCGTGCGCCTGGAGACAGGGATCAAGCAACACGCCGCCATTCGCCTGTATGAACAGTGCGGATATGAACGCCGTCCGGCGTTTGCGCCGTATGTCGACGATCCGCTGAGCCTGTTTATGGAGAAGGCTCTGGTTGTCGACGTTCGTTTAGCAGCGCTATAAACGCTTCGAGCTGGCGGGTCATCGCCCCACGACGCCACACCAGCCAGGTGGTCAGCCAGCGCCAGTTCTCCGCCAGCGGCCACGCTTCTACCTGATGATGCCCCGGCATGCTCTCCAGCATGGAGCGGGGCATTAACGCAATACCCGCCCCTGCAATCACGCAGGCGAGCATACCGTGATACGACTCCATCTCATGGATCCGCCCGGGCGTGGCGCGGTCTGCGTGAAACCAGCTTTCCAGATGACGTCGATACGAACAGTTTGCGCGAAACGCGTAGACGTCGCTGCCGCTTACCTGCGCGGCGCGCGTCACCTCCGCATGTCCGGCGGGGGTGACCAGCATCATCTCTTCCCGGTAAACCGGCATGCCTTCCAGCTCCGGGTGTGAAAGTGGCCCGTCGACAAACGCCGCGCTTAAGGTGCCTTCCAGAACGCCGTCAATCATCGTTCCGGACGGGCCGGTAGAGAGCGCGAACTGAATGCGCGGATAGCGCTGGTTAAACGCCGCCAGACTTTCCGGGATCCGCACAGCGGCAGTGCTCTCCAGGGCGCCAAGGGCAAATAACCCCTGCGGCTCATCACCGGCGACGACCATGCGCGCCTCGTCAACCAGCGCCAGGATCTGCTTGCTGTAGCGCAGAAAGTTGTGCCCGGCGGGAGATAAGCGCAAACGCTGGCTCTCCCGGATAAACAACTCAACGCCGAGATCGGCCTCAAGCTGACGGATGCGGGTGGTGAGGTTAGACGGAACGCGATGCACCTTCTGCGCCGCCTGGGTAATGCTGCCGGTCAGGGCAACGGCGTTAAACATTTCAAGCTGAGTTAAATCCATAGCATTCTCGATTCGTGAATAAGGTGGTTAGTATTATTCATTTTTAAGAAATAGCAGAGTGGGCCACAATCAATCAACCGATATTACGTGGAGAACATCATGACTTATTCATCTGCTACGCATGCCCTCTCTGTTAACCCGGCGACAGGCGAGACGCTGGCCGCCTATCCCTGGGCCACATCCGAAGAGGTCGAACAGGCAATCACCCTGGCTGATGCCGGTTTTCGCCAGTGGCGAGGGGAAAGCGTCTCTCACCGGGCACAAAAGCTGCGCGACCTGGGGGCAGCACTGCGCCAGCGTGGGGAAGAGATGGCGCAAATGTTCTCCCGGGAAATGGGCAAGCCGATTGTGCAGGCGCGGGCGGAAGTGGCCAAATCTGCGGGTCTGTGCGACTGGTATGCGGAACATGGCCCGGCGATGCTGCGTGCGGAGCCCACGCTGGTGGAAAACCAAAACGCGGTCATTGAATACCGTCCGCTGGGGCCTATTCTTGCGGTGATGCCGTGGAACTTCCCGCTCTGGCAGGTACTGCGCGGTGCGGTGCCGATCCTGCTGGCAGGTAACAGCTATCTGCTCAAACACGCACCGAACGTCCTGGGTTCTGCAGAGCTGATTGGGCAAATCTTTGCTGATGCCGGTATTGCGCAAGGCGTCTTTGGCTGGGTGAATGCCACCAATGATGGCGTGAGCCAGGCGATCAACGATCGTCGTATTGCAGCGGTCACCGTCACCGGTAGCGTGCGTGCAGGTGCGGCGATAGGGGCTCAGGCGGGAGCGGCGCTGAAAAAATGCGTTCTGGAGCTGGGCGGCTCCGATCCGTTTATCGTGCTGAATGATGCCGATCTGGATCTGGCCGTTCGTGCGGCCGTCACGGGACGTTATCAGAACACCGGGCAGGTTTGCGCGGCGGCAAAGCGCTTTATTATCGAAGAGGGTATTGCCGATGACTTTACCCGGCGTTTTGTTGCGGCGGTTACGGCGCTGAAGATGGGAGCACCGGATCGGGAAGAGAATGATATTGGCCCGATGGCGCGTTTCGATCTGCGTGACGAACTGCATCAGCAGGTGCAGGCCACCCTCGCGGAAGGGGCCACGCTGCTGCTGGGCGGCGAGAAAATCAGCGGGGAGGGCAACTATTACGCGCCAACCGTGCTGAGCCATGTCACCCCGACAATGACCGCCTTCCGTCAGGAGCTGTTTGGTCCGGTTGCGGCGATTACGGTGGCGAAGGATGCGGAACATGCCCTGCAGCTTGCCAACGACAGCGACTTTGGTCTCTCTGCCACGGTGTTTACCGCCAACGAAGCGCTGGCCGGAAAATTCGCCCGCGAGCTGGAGTGCGGCGGGGTGTTTATCAATGGCTTTAGCGCCAGTGACGCGCGCGTGGCCTTTGGCGGCGTGAAGAAAAGTGGTTTTGGCCGTGAGCTTTCCCACTTTGGTTTGCACGAGTTTTGTAACGTGCAGACGGTGTGGAAGAACAGAGTGTAACCGCCATCCTTACAGAGGCCCCGACGACGAGGGCCTCTGTCATTTCTCTGCAATGGTTCTGTCATTTTCGTTTCGTAGACTCGCACGCGTCTAACGTCTTGTTACTGAAGAAAATTATGAACCTAACGCAAATTTATCGTCGTATTGCGCAGCGCATTATCCCCCGCCAGTTTGGTCTGCTGACCGGTATCTTTTGTATTATCGGCCTCTTTTCCGCCCTGCAACTCTCCTCGTCGTTCCTGCTCAATGCCTCCCTTAAGGAAGCGCAACGCAACGAGCAGCAAAACCTGCTGGCGTACCAGCAGCAGAGCAAGCTGGATCTGGCTCGCGTTTCCCTGCTGGCCGCAAGCGATCTGCTTAACCGCTCCGGCGTCTGGTTTATGCAGGATAAAGAGACCGGCTCCGAGGGCAGCTGGCACAGCCTGATGGACGACGCGCAAAAGGCGCTGGCCGTTTCGCAGCAGGCGTGGAATGCCTGGCTGGCGCTTAATCCGCCAAAAGATGACGCCCTGGTGAACAGCTATCAGCTTTTTTACGGCGCGATAAAAGAGCAGGCGGAAGGGCTGGTGAAAACCAACACCATCGATGCGTTTTTTGCCGTGCCAGCGCAGGCGTTTCAGACCGACTTTAATGACAACTATGCCCGCTATCAGCAAGCAAGCGAGAAGCAGGCGCTCAAAGGGCGTCAGTCATTGATTGCGCAGCTCTCCGGTCTGCAAACGCTGTTCCTGCTTGCGCCTGTTCTGTTGCTCGCTATTGCGGTTGCCGTCTGGTTCGGGATGTCCCGGTGGGTAATTACCCCGTTGCGGCGCTTGATTGCGCATATCAACCGGCTGGCCGCGGGCGATCTTTCCGGTACCCCTCCTGGCGTGATGCGTTTTAACCGTGAAATTGCGCAGCTCAGCGACAGTATTGCCACCATGCAGAACGGGCTACAGCAGCTGGTGACCCAGGTCAGCGATGCGACCACCGCCATGGTGGAAAACATTGGCGCACTGGCGCAGGGCAATCAAAAGCTGTATCACCAGTCGGCGCGTCAGGCCAAAGAGCTGGAAGACGTGACGGCGCATATCGCGACTCTGGAAACCCACGTAGAAGGCAACACGGGCTATGCGAAGCTTGCCAGCTCGCGGGCGGATGAGGCGCGCCAGGCCGCGGCGGGAGGGGATCTGATGATGTCGACCGTCAATGCGTCGATGCAGGCGATCGTCGACCGATCCTCAGAGATGCGGGGGATCGTGGCGATGATCGACAGCGTCGCGTTTCAGACCAACATTCTGGCGCTGAATGCGGCAATTGAAGCGGCTCACGCGGGAAACCAGGGGCGCGGGTTCGCCGTTGTCGCTCGTGAAGTGGGGCTGCTGGCGAGGAAGAGCAGCCATTCGACGCAAACCATTCAGGAGCTTATCAACCGTTCCCTTCAGGGGATCGAAGATGGGTCACGGGCCGTTAACCGTCTGGAAGATAACCTGCAGCAGGTGACGGGGCTGGTGGGAACATTAAGCAGTTTGCTGAATGAGATCTCCGCGGCCACGCTGAGTCAGGGGGAGAGTATTCATCAGATGACGCGCCAGCTTCAGGCGCTGAATCAGGTGTCGCGGCAGACCGACAGCCTTGTCTCTGACGCGTCCGATGCCTCTGAGCGCCTGCACAAACAGTCGGATCTTTTATTGCAGGCGGTTTCGCGTTTTCGTCTCAGTGCCTGACGCAACACATAAGCGTCTGTTATACTCGCAGCCCGTTTTAGCCTGAGGGCAAGGAGCAAAGAGAGTGGCTGCGGTCATCCATAATGAGATGCTGGACGAGATTCTGGCGCAGGTTCGTCCGTTACTTGGAAAAGGAAAGGTTGCCGACTATATTCCGGCCCTTGCCTCGGTCAGCGGGAATAAGCTGGGAATTGCAATTTGTACGATAGACGGTCAGCGTTACCAGGCCGGTGACGCCACGGAACGTTTTTCCATCCAGTCTATTTCGAAAGTGCTGAGTCTGGTTGCGGCCATGCGACAGTACGAGGAAGAGGAGATCTGGCAACGGGTGGGTAAAGATCCCTCCGGGCAGCCGTTTAACTCTCTGCTACAGCTTGAGATTGAACAGGGTAAACCGCGTAACCCCTTTATCAACGCCGGGGCGCTGGTGGTCTGCGATATGCTGCAAAGCCGTCTCAGCGCGCCACGCCAGCGCATGCTTGAAATTGTTCGCCAGCTCTCAGGCGTTGACGATATTGCTTATGATTCAGTGGTCGCCCGTTCGGAGTTCGAGCACTCTGCGCGTAACGCCGCCATTGCCTGGTTGATGAAATCATTCGGCAATTTCCATAATGATGTGGCGACCGTACTGCAAAACTATTTCCACTACTGCGCGCTGAAAATGAGCTGCGTGGAGCTGGCGCAGACCTTCCTGTTCCTTGCTCATCAAGGGCACGCACCACATCTCGATCAGGAGGTGGTTTCACCTATGCAGGCGCGTCAGGTCAATGCCCTGATGGCGACAAGCGGGATGTATCAGAACGCGGGCGAATTTGCCTGGCGCGTCGGTCTTCCGGCCAAGTCGGGCGTCGGGGGTGGGGTGGTTGCCATTGTACCGCATGAGATGGCCATTGCTGTCTGGAGCCCGGAGCTGGATGAGACGGGTAATTCACTGGCCGGTGTGGCGGTTCTGGAGAAACTGACCCAACGCCTGGGACGTTCTGTTTACTGATGTCTGACCTGGATCCTCTTTTTTCTCGCCTGGCGCGATCGACCTTTCGGTCGCGCTTTCGCTTAGGCACAAAAGAACGACAGTACTGCTGGGACAAAGGTGCCGATACCATTGACCAGCATGCTGCCGACTTTATTGCGAAGCGTCTTGCCCCCGCGCACCCCGTCAACGACGGTAAACAGACCCCCATGCGCGGCCATCCGGTGTTTATTGCCCAGCACGCGACCGCCACCTGCTGTCGCGGCTGTCTGGCGAAATGGCACAACATTCCGCAAGGTGTTCAGCTCACCGCGCAGCAACAGCACTATATCGTCGGCGTGATCCACCACTGGCTGGTGTTGCAGATGAACGCCTGATGTTGATGGGTGCTGATCCTGTTGTAATTGTGTTATAGATGCACGCTATGAGATCCCCCGCGTGGTGACGGGTCAGTTAGTTGCCATAAGTTATTATATGGAATGATATTTAATGCGTTCAGACCCCGCTGCCTTCACGCTTTTTCGCCCTGAATCGCCGCTGCGTAATGCGGCGGGTATCTTTATTCTCACCACCTTGTTCTACTTTATCGGTGCGGAATTACGTCTGGTCGAAGCCTTGTCGCTGTTCTGGCCGCTGAATGGCGTGATGGCGGGCGTCTTTGCCCGTTTTACCTATCTCAATCGCCTGCATAACTACGCGGTGTCGTACGTCGCCATGCTGATGTACGACGCGGTCACCACCAACTGGGGAATGGCCTCGGTGGTCATCAACCTGTCGAATATGGTCTTTATCGTCGTTGTCGCATTGCTGGTGGTGCGTGATAAACGGTTGATGAAGAAAACCCCCGATCCCATTAATGCGCTGCGGCTGTTCAATTATTGTCTGATCGCCGCCTTATTATGTGCGCTGCTCGGCGCGACCGGGTCGGTGGGGATCGACAGCCATACCTTCTGGCCGCTGTTTGCCGACTGGTTCAGCGAGCAGTTCTCAACCGGCGTGCTCATTTTACCCTGCATGCTCACGGTCAGTATGCCGACGCGGGCATTCAAACTGCGTCTGGAGCAACTTTTACCGGTCATTGCGCTGATTGTCTCGGTGATGGCATCGGTGGTGATTGGCGGGGCGGGAAGCCTTGCCTTTCCGCTGCCGGCGCTGATCTGGTGTGCGGTCCGCTACTCCTTGCCCGCGACCTGTCTGCTGACGTTTCTGACCGGCGGTCTGGAGATCGTTCTGGTCGCTAACTCCATTATCAATATCGCCGTGGGCACGCCGCTCTCTACCCCGATGATGTTCTCCGCACGGCTGGGGATTGCCACCATGGCGATCTGTCCGGTTATGGTCTCCGTCAGTATGGCGGCCATTAATTCGCTCATCCGTCAGGTGTCGTTGCGCGCGGATTATGATTTTCTGACCCACGTTTATTCACGCTCCGGGCTCTATGAGGCGTTAAAGCGGGAAGAGGCGCAGCGGCAGACACGTTTTCTGACCGTGATGCTGCTGGATATCGATTACTTCAAAAGCATCAATGATAACTATGGGCATGAGTGTGGCGACCGCGTGCTGGCCGGGTTTGCCCGCGAGGTCCAGCAGGTTGTCGGAGACGATGGTATGGTGGCGCGTATGGGCGGAGAAGAGTTCGCGGTTGTGGTGAACACCGGTGACGCGCAGCACGGCTTTGCGCTGGCGGAACGTATCAGACTCACCATTGCCGCTCATCCGTTTACCTGGCGCCAGCAAACGCTCTATCTTACCGTGAGTATTGGTCTCGGGAGCGGGAAGGCGGCGTCGTGGCAGTTGACCGAAGTCTTCAACAGGCTGATGGCCGAAGCAGACGATCATCTCTATCGTTCCAAAAAAGCGGGGAGAAATCGCACCAGTGCGCGTGTGTCAGACGATCCCATTACCCCGGCCCCGGAGAGTGAAACCTGAGCGCAGCCTGCATTCTGCCGGGGATGAATCATAACGAATAGCAGATAAATTGCTTGCTAGGTATTTTTAACGTCAATAAGATACCGCAAGAAAGCTATCGGAAAATTCGCAGAATGAATGCAGCTGACAAACTCAGTAGACCCTCTCGTGTACCAGGAAGCCGGTTTGTCAAACGTATGTATCTGATGCGTATTCTCGGCACGTTTCTCTGTTTTATTCCCATCCTCTCTGTGCTGATTGAACAGAATCGTTCAATCTGGCTGATGTGTTTGCTGGCGTTGAACGCGTTTATCTGGCCTACGCTTGCCTGGTATCGGGCGCGAAATTCGGCCATGCCGCTGGTGACTGAGCATCAGAATCTGGTGCTGGACGCCGGGGCGGGGGGATTCTGGATCGCCATGATGGCGGTTAATCCGCTGCCGTCGGTGGTCATTGCCACCATTATGCTGACCGACCGGCTCTCGGCAGGGGGCGTTACGCTGATGAGAAAGGCGGCCATTACCATGGTGGGCTTTTTTTTGGTGACCTGGCTGACGCAGGGAATGGCGGTGGATATGTACGTTTCGCAGCGCACCATGTTTGCCACGCTGCCGCTGATTGCAATTTATCTGCTGGCACTGAGCATATTAACGGACAGCATTGCGCTGCGCCTGCGGATCAAGAGCCGGGAGCTTGAGCGGATCGCGATGATGGATCCGCTACTGGATATCGCGAACCGACGGCTGCTCGAAAAGCGGATTGACCACGAACTGAATAAACTGCGCCAGACGTGCCGGGAATCGGCCCTGATGTTCATCGATATCGACAATTTTAAAGACGTTAACGATCGTTTTGGTCATAAGGTTGGGGATGCATTGCTGGCGGCCGTCTCGCAAATACTGCATTTGTCGACACGCCCGAACGATACCCCCGCACGCCTTGGCGGTGATGAATTTGTGGTGTTGCTGCCGGATACCACCCTTGAAGAGGCGCAAGTTGTCGCCAGACGCATTATGGATGCGGCTGCAATGAAAAAGGAGGTGGCTCAGGAGACGGTGCATTGCACGCTCAGCATCGGTATCGCCTGTGCCACGCGAGAAATGATAAGCGTAACCGACTGGCTACAGGCCGCGGACAACGCCCTGTACCGCGCCAAGCGGGACGGTAAGAACAGAATATTCGCGCACTGACAATGTCTCTGTTTAGGCTACGCTTTGAGTAACGCTTTGCGTCAGGAGACGTTATGAAAACACCTGCAACCCCAGCAAATGAAATGGAACGTCTGAACTCGCTGCGCGAGTCAGGCCTGCTTGAGATCGACAGTTCCCCGGCGTTTGACCGACTGACACGTCTGGCAAAACGCTTCTTCCAGGTTCCCCTGGCGATGGTCAATCTTATTGATGAACACTCGCTGATTGTGAAGTCGGCCGATGGTCAGGCGCCTGACACCGTTCCGCGTAATATCTCGTTTTGCGGCCATACGATCCTCAGCGAAGCGCCGCTGGTGGTTGCCGATATGCGTCAGGACGATCGATTTGCCGATAATCCGCTGGTGGCCGGTGAGCCCGGCGTAAGGTTCTATGCCGGTTTTCCACTGCGTTTACGTGACGGGGCGAGCGTGGGATCGCTGTGCCTGATTGATTATTCTCCTCGTGAATTTTCCGCAGCCGATCTTGCCGTGCTGGGCGATCTGAGCGCACTGGCGGAAGACGAGTTTGCTGCCGTCAGCGCGGCGACAACCGATGAATTAACCGGTCTGTTTAACCGTCGGGGCTTTAACCAGCTGCTCCGGTTCACGCTCTCCGTAGCCAGACGCCGGGCGGAGCCGTTAACTCTGGGCTGGCTGGATCTGGATCGCTTCAAAGAGATTAACGATCGCTACGGACATGAAGAGGGCGACAACGCGCTGAAAGTGATGGCGGAACTGATGCGCACCTCTTTCCGTGAAGCGGATTTGCTGGTTCGCTTTGGCGGCGATGAGTTTGCCGTGCTGTTTGCCGATACCGACGAGCAGGGGGCCTGGATTGCCATGCAGTATCTGGCCGAGCAGGTTGAACAGTACAATGCGCGCAGGCTGCATCCCTGGTCACTCCATTTTTCCTGGGGGCTGAGCGAGTTCGATCATAACGGCAACGATCTGCAGCAGTGGATGAAAGACGCGGATGAAAAAATGTATGCCATGAAGCAGCAGCGCAAGCGCGCAACATGACATAACAAAAGCCTATGTCTGATGTGATTGCGTTACGTAAATGTTAAATGCACAGTGAGCGTATTCAACGTAAGGAAAACCCATGAATACCTCACTGCAGATCAAAACCCTCACCCGGGACGATATTCTCACCCACCTCGATGCGCTGGCCGATATCTTTGAAAATTGTGTCAGGGGCGGCGCTTCCGTCAGTTTTATGTTGCCATTCAGTACCGATAAAGCTCGTGCTTTCTGGCAGGATATTGCCGGGAGCGTAGAGCGTAACGAACGCGTTGTGCTGGCCTGCATCGATTCTCAGGATGGAGTGATTGGCACCGTGCAGCTCATTACCGATCAGCCGGAAAACCAGCCGCATCGTGCCGATGTGGCAAAGCTGCTGGTGCATGAAAAAGCGCGTCGTAAAGGTGCCGCGATGGCGCTAATGGAGGAGCTGGAAGTGCAGGCCAGAGCAAGAGACATCTCGGTGCTGGTGCTGGATACCTCAACCGGCAGCGGAGCGGAGATCTTCTACCAGCGTGCTGGCTGGCAAAAAGTGGGGGAGATCCCGCGTTATGCGCTAATGCCGGATGGCGCGATGACTGCCACATCGGTCTTCTATAAGTTCTTGTGATTATTTCCCTCAATGACGTGATGAATTGATCAAAAGCGGGGTTCTGGTCGAAAACCTTTGGTAAGTTATCATACCAATTTAATCAGGTTGTACGACTAATCATAAAAGGACCCCATTGTGAACACACTTAACCGTCGTGATTTCCCCGGTGCTCTCTACCCCGAACGAATCATTCAGTTTGGCGAGGGCAATTTCCTGCGTGCGTTTGTCGACTGGCAAATCGACCTGTTAAACGAACATACCGATCTCAATGCCGGCGTCGTGGTCGTACGCCCAATTCAAAGCGACTTCCCGCCGTCATTAAGCACTCAGGATGGCCTGTATACCACGATCATTCGTGGTCTGAATGAGCAGGGCGAGGCGGTCAGCGAAGCGCGTCTTATCCGCTCGGTGAATCGAGAGATCAGCGTCTACAGCCAGTACGATGAATTTCTGAAACTGGCGCACAATCCGGAGATGCGTTTTGTCTTCTCCAACACCACCGAGGCGGGGATTAGCTGGCACGCGGGCGATCGTTTCGAAGATGCGCCAGCGGTGAGCTATCCAGCGAAGCTGACGCGGCTGCTGTTTGAGCGCTTCAGCCATTTTAACGGCGCAGCGGACAAAGGCTGGATCATCATTCCGTGCGAGCTAATAGACTATAACGGCGAAGCGCTGCGCGAACTGGTGCTGCGCTATGCACAGGCATGGGCACTGCCAGCGGAATTTATTCAGTGGCTGAATGCGCATAACAGCTTCTGCTCCACGTTAGTTGACCGCATTGTAACGGGGTATCCGCGCGACGAAGCGGCGACGCTGGAAGCCGGGCTTGGCTATCACGATGCGTTCCTGGATACCGCTGAACATTTCTACCTGTTTGTTATTCAGGGGCCTGAATCCCTGGCCAGCGAACTGCGTCTGGACAAATTCCCGCTAAACGTGCGGATTGTGGATGACATTAAGCCGTACAAGGAGCGCAAAGTGGCGATTCTCAACGGCGCGCACACAGCGCTGGTGCCGGTGGCGTTCCAGGCGGGGCTGGATACGGTGGGCGAGGCGATGAATGATGCCGACATATGCGCATTCATCGAAAAAGCGATCTATGAGGAAATCATTCCGGTCCTGGATTTGCCGCGTAATGAACTGGCCTCTTTCGCCAGCGCCGTTACGGGTCGTTTCCGCAATCCGTATATCAAGCATCAGCTGCTGTCGATTGCCCTTAACGGCATGACCAAGTATCGCACGCGCATTCTGCCGCAGCTGTTGGCGGGGGTGAGGGCATCTGGCACGTTGCCCGCTCGCCTGACGTTCGCGCTGGCCGCACTGATCGCGTTCTACCGTGCAGAGCGTAACGGGGAGAACTATCCGGTGCAGGATGATGCGCACTGGCTTGCTCGTTACCAACAGCTGTGGGCGCAGCATCACGATAAACAGATCACCACCCGCGAGCTGGTCGCCTCCGTTTTAAGCGTTACTGAGCACTGGGAGCAGGATTTAACTCAGGTAGAGGGTCTTGTCGGTCAGGTTTCGCGCGATCTCGACGCGATTCTGCAACAGGGGATGCGGGCCGCAGTAAAACCGCTTTGTTAACCCATGCCCGGCTTAGGCCGGGTATTTTATACCTTATTAGTTACAACATACTATGAACTCGTTTATGTAAAGCAGGCTCTAGCACCGTGCGGTTTATTTCTTATCAGGTGATAAAATGCAATCTCTTATTAACAAGCTTGCAACCGTGACAGGGATCACGTTTAATAACGCGGCTCTTTCCTTTCCTGAAGCTGACTATGATTGTTCGTCCCAAACAGCACTGGCTACAACTGATTTTCGTCTGGCACGGTTCGGTACTTCCTAAAATCTATACCCGGTTGTTACTTAACTTCCTGCTATCCATCGCCGTTATTCTGATGCTGCCGTGGTATACCTCGCTGGGCATTAAATTTACCGTTGCGCCGTTCAGCATCCTGGGTGTGGCCATCGCTATCTTTCTGGGGTTCAGAAACAACGCCTGCTATTCGCGCTACGTTGAGGCTCGCCAGCTATGGGGGCAACTGATGATAGCGGCACGCTCGTTATTTCGCGAGGTTAAAAACACCTTGCCGGATGATAAACATCTGGGTGAGTTCGTCCGCCTGCAGATCGCCTTTGCCCATTGTCTGCGCATGACCCTGCGTCGTGAACAGGGGGAAGGGCAACTGGCGCGCTATCTGGCGGCGGAGGATTTACGCAACGTCATGGCCGCCAATTCCCCGGCGAACCGTATTCTGCTGATCATGGGTGAATGGCTGGCCGTCAGACGCCGTAACGGAGACCTCTCCGATATTCTGTTCCACAGCCTGAACAACCGTCTCAACGATATGTCGATTGTCCTGTCAGGCTGCGAGCGCATCGCCACCACGCCCGTGCCGTTTGCTTATACGCTTATCCTGCACCGTACGGTCTATCTGTTCTGCATCATGCTGCCGTTCGCGCTGGTCGTTGACCTGCACTACATGACGCCGTTTGTCTCTGCGCTGATTTCGTATACCTTTATTTCGCTGGATACGCTGGCAGAAGAGCTGGAAGATCCGTTTGGTACCGAAGACAACGACCTGCCGCTGGACGCCATCTGCAACATGATGGAACGCGATCTGCTGCAGATGAACGATGAAGAGAACATTCCGGAAAGGCTGATGCCGGATAAGTATTATCAGCTGACCTGACGGGCGTTCCACTCGTCCCGGGTGATTTCCCACAGCTCGGAATCGAGCATACCGCTGACGTACGCTTTCTTTTCCGTTCTGATAAGCCGCATGCCGCTACTGTCTGAAATACGACGGGAGCGGCTATTGGCGGCCGCCTTCGGCGCGCGCAATACGGGTTTGTTCAGCGTGTTAAACCAGTAATCCGTTGCCGCAATGCTGGCTTCGCGCATATATCCCTTTCCCTGAAACTCCGGCGCCAGCCAAAACCCGCGGTTGTTATCTTCCACATCGTACAGGCAGATAACCCCCATCAGTTCATCCGGCGCTTCACGACGGCGGATGCTCCAGAACCAGGCAATCCCTTTCGCCATATCCGGCAGCGCCACGTTGTTGACATAGTTTTCCGCGCCGTTATCCGGGTAGGGCCAGGGCACGGAAGAGACCAGATAGCGGACAATCTCCCAGCGCGGATAGCGCTTTTGAATCTGAACGGCATCTTCGGCAACCAGCGGTTTTAGCAGCAAGCGTTCTGTCGTGAGAGTCGGTATCGTCATCCGCAGATCTCCATATTTAAGCGTTATGATTTTGTTTGCGTTCTGGTATTTTGTAAAGAGCGGTCTAAAGGGCGCTTGAGGTTGCTGATTTCTTGCCGGGTGGCGCTGCGCTTACCCGGCCTACACTTCCCAATTCATTGTAGGCCCGTGCAAGCGTAGCGCCGCCGGGCGAAACATACACCATGCACTTTGTCAGCAGTTTATAGCGCCGTAAAGTGAGAAAAACATGACAGTTATCGTAAGACCTTTACACGCAAATGATTACTCCCAGTGGCGTCCACTTTGGGACGGGTATACCCATTTTTATGACTGCTTTCTCGATGAATCGGTTACCGCATCGACATGGGAAAGGGCGCTCTCATCGCATTCACCGATGTTCTGCCGCGTAGTAGAGAAAGACGAAAAGATCATTGGTTTCGCGATGTGCATTCTCCACGAAGGCACCTGGTCAACGGCCCCCGTTTGCTACCTGGAAGATCTGTTTGTCGATGCCACCGAACGCGGTGCGGGGGCCGGGAAGGCGCTCATTGATGCCCTGATAGCCGAAGGCAAGCGCGAAGGGTGGTCGAAACTGTATTGGGTGACCCGGGAGAACAACCCGGCGCGTAAACTCTATGACAAATACGGTGAAGCAGACGATTACGTACGCTACCGCCTCTCGCTGTAAGCCTGAATCACCTGTGTTTGTATCACACTGTATCTGTGTACCGGATACATACACAGGATTGCAATAAACCCCCTTTCGCACATATCCGCTATACAAACGCGTGTTGTTATATCCCCGTCAACTGTTCTTAACCGGAGATACCAACATGTTCAGCAAACTCGCGTATTCAACCCTGGCGTTAACCGTTTCTCTTGGCACCGTCATGTCCTGTCAGGCCGAAGTCACCGGCAAAGATGTTGCCGCAGCCTTCGATCACCCTCAGCAAATTAACGCTGGCGATCTGAATATCGGCTATGTCGATATCGGACCAAAAGAGGGACAGCCGGTGATTCTGTTACATGGCTGGCCCTACGATATTCACAGCTATGCCGAAGTCGCACCCGCGCTGGCGGCAAAAGGCTACCGGGTCATTGTGCCTTCGCTGCGCGGCTACGGCACCACGCGCTTCCTGTCAGCAAGCACGCCGCGTAACGGCCAGCCTTCGGCCATGGCGAAAGATATCGTTAACCTGATGGATGCCCTCAACATTAAGCAGGCTGTTTTTGCGGGATACGACTGGGGCGCCCGTACGGCGGACATTGTCGCGGCGCTGTGGCCTGAACGTGTCAAATCCCTTGTTTCGGTAAGTGGCTATCTCATCAGCAGCCAGCAGATTGGTAAACAGCCGCTGCCGCCAAAAGCAGAGCAGCAGTGGTGGTATCAGTTCTATTTCGCAACAGAACGCGGTGCCGAAGGCTATGCCAAAAATACCCATGACTTCGCCCGTCTGATCTGGTCTCAGGCCTCACCAGACTGGAAGTTTTCCGATGCAACCTTTAACGCCAGCGCAAAATCCCTGGATAACCCCGATCACGTCGCGGTTACGCTCAGCAACTATCGCTGGCGTTTGGGGCTTGAAAAAGGCGAGCGTAAATACGACAGCTACGAGCAAAAGCTGGCGACATTGCCAAATATCACCGTTCCGACAATTACCATCGAAGGCGGCAACAACGGGGCGCCACATCCTGCGCCGCAAGCCTATGCCGGTAAATTCACCGGTAAATATGAACACCGCACCTTTGGGGCCACCGTGGGGCACAACCCGCCGCAGGAAGATCCGCAGGATTTCGTCAAGGCGGTTATCGATGCGGATAAGCTGTGATATGTGCTATTTTCAATACGTTACCCCTCAGTCAGGAGATCCCGGTGGAGCATATTGATCATATCCTTGTCGTCGATGACGACAGGGATATTCGTGAATTGATTGTCGACTATCTCGTCAAGTCGGGCTATCGCGCGTCTGGAGCGGCAAACGGCAAAGAGATGCGGGCCGTGCTAGATAAACAGCATGTCGATCTGGTGGTGCTGGACGTGATGATGCCAGGCGATGACGGATTAACGCTCTGCCGGGGACTGCGCAGCGGTAAACATAAAGATCTGCCGATCCTGATGCTGACCGCGCGCAACGAAGAGACAGACCGGATCCTGGGGCTGGAAATGGGGGCCGATGACTATGTCGTGAAGCCCTTTGTTGCGCGCGAACTGCTGGCGCGTATCAAAGCCATTTTGCGCCGTTTTCGTTCCATGCCACCCAATCTGCAGGTGACCGAGGCCGGGCGCCTGGTGATGTTCGGCAACTGGCAACTGGACAC
Source organism: Enterobacter cloacae complex sp. IR5384 (assembly GCF_049237265.1). Lineage (NCBI taxonomy): Bacteria > Pseudomonadati > Pseudomonadota > Gammaproteobacteria > Enterobacterales > Enterobacteriaceae > Enterobacter > Enterobacter cloacae complex sp. IR5384. The sequence continues at coordinate 83,689 of NZ_JBMKHJ010000009.1, forward strand.
CGTTGCTCGTCACCTGATCGACAGCGAGGGGATGATTGTGGCACTCAGCGGGGCGGAATACCGACTTCTGCGCGTGTTCCTAGACCATCCTCAGCGTGTGCTGAGCCGCGATCAGTTGCTTAACCTGACCCAGGGGCGAGATGCTGAACTCTTTGAGCGCTCGATTGATCTTCTGGTCAGCCGGGTTCGTCAGCGGCTGAATGAAGATGCCCGCACGCCGGCCTACATCAAGACCGTTCGCAGCGAAGGGTACGTTTTTACCATGCCGGTGATCATCAAAGAGGCCAATGAATGAGGCTCTGGCCACGCTCGTTACTGACGCGACTGCTGATTATCGTGATGCTGGGGCTCCTGCTGGCCAACGCGCTCAGCCTCACGCTGGTCATGCTTGAGCGGATGCGCAGCGCCCGCACGGTGATGCTCGGCAACCTGGAATATGACGTTTCCACCAGTGTGGCCATCCTCGACCGGCTTCCCGCGAGGGAGCGTCCAGCCTGGCTGGAACGACTGGCGCGGGGGAACTATCGCTACATTCTGGGCACCGGTGAACCGGGGCCCGCACCGCATGACAAACGCTCGCAGGATGCCATCCGCACCCTGACAGAGGCGCTGTCGGCAACCTGGCCACTGACGTTTACTGCCGTGCCGGGGCCGGTTTCCCATATTCAGGCCCACCTTACGCTGAGCGATGGTTCGCCGCTGACCATTGACCTTATCCCCCGAATGCCTCCGGTCGCCAGCTGGCTGCCTGTAGTGCTTGTGTTGCAGCTACTGCTTCTGGCGTTCTGCTCATGGATTGCCGTGCGTCAGGTTATTCGACCCTTTTCTCAGTTTACCCGGGCGGTGGATTCCCTCGACCCGGCAGCAAGCTCGCCAATGACCGAGACAGGACCAGTCGAGGTGCAACGGGCCGCGCACGCCTTTAATGCGATGCAGGCGCGTATCCAGTCTTACCTGCGCGAGCGTGCGCAGATCCTGGCTTCCGTATCGCACGACCTTCAGACCCCGATAACGCGCATGAAGTTGCGCGTCGAAATGGCGGACCAGCCGGAACTGCGGGACAAGTTGCTCAATGACCTGGACAATATGACGCGCCTGGTGCGGGAAGGAATAGCGTATGCCCGGTCATCAGAATCGCTGGAAGAGACCTCGCTCAAGCTGGAGTTGAATGCCTGGATAAACAGCATCGCCAGTGATTACCAGGACATCGGGAAAAACGTGCAGCTTCAGGCGACCGATGCCCGTATGCCCGTGGTCACGCGTCCGCAGGCGCTACGCCGGGTGATGACCAATCTGCTGGATAATGCGCTGAAATTTGGCGACTACGCCGTCATTACGATTCATTCAGATGCCCATCATGTCACGATCGCCATTCGCGATGGCGGACCGGGGATACCGGACGCCGAACTGGAGGCAGTATTGCAGCCGTTTTATCGGGTGGAAACCTCACGAAACCGCGACACCGGGGGCACCGGATTAGGGCTGGCGATCGCCGCCCAGTTGACTGCGCAGTTAGGCGGGAAATTGCATCTGGCGAACCACGCCGAGGGTGGGCTGGACGTTTCGATTACGCTGCCGCGCGGGTAATTGTACGGTTTTGTATCGGACAGCCTTCATGATACGCGCACAGACAATTCGCGCTGATTTGCACATATCCTGAACATATCAACACGGTGAAATAACCTCACTGCAGCTTCGCAGGGCATCTCTAATGTGAGGTCACTATGTTTCTGATAATCGCTTTTCTGGGCGGAATGATAAGCCTGCTCAGCCCATGTACACTCCCCGTTATTCCACTGCTGTTTGCCGGGTTCCAGGGGCAACGACGGCATATTCTGGCGTTGCTCGCGGGGATGATTGTAATGTTCACCCTCGTGGCACTGGTGGCTACCGCAGCCAGCAACTGGATCGCCCAGGCGACGATAGCAGGGCGCTGGGTCGCACTGGTTGTACTGGCAATAGCCGCACTGGCACTCATTTTCCCGACATTCGCCCAGCGTATTGCCGGACCGGCCGTCAGCGCAGGTAATCTCCTCAACACACGCAGCGGGCAGACGCGCGGTACTCTCTCCGCATTTCTGGCCGGGCTGGCCGTTGGGTTGCTCTGGTCGCCGTGCGCCGGACCGATTCTGGGTGCCATCTTCAGCCTGAATATTGCCGGTCACTCCGCCATTGCCACGGGGGCACTGCTGGCCGCTTATGGCAGCGGATGCGCGCTGATGTTGGGGCTGCTGGTTATCGGTGGTCGCGCGCTGATGGCACCCCTGCGCGCCAGATCGGCATTGATGGAAAGGTTACGCAAGGGGGCGGGCGTGGTCATGTTAGCGACCGTTGCGTTTAACGCCACCGGGATGACGTCCGTTCTGAAAGGCGCTAACGGGGTCGCAGACCGTCTGGAGAATTCGCTCCTGACGCTGGCGAAACCCGCAACGGCACCGGTGAAGCTTCAGCCAGTGGTGATGACCGAACCCAGCAGCCAGTTACCCTCCTTAAGCGGCGGAACAGGATGGGTAAATGGTGACCCTGTCACGTCTGACTCTCTGCGGGGGAAGGTAGTATTGATTGATTTCTGGACGTGGGACTGCATCAACTGTCAGCATACGCTCCCGCACGTTCGCGACTGGGCCCAAAAGTACCAGGCGCAGGGTCTGGTGGTAATAGGTGTGCATACGCCGGAATACCCGTGGGAAAAACCGCTCGCCTCGGTACAAAAAGCGGTGACGAAATGGCAGCTCCCGTATCGGGTGGTCACGGATAATAACTATAAGATCTGGAACGCCTTCGGGAATCAGTACTGGCCCGCACACTACTATTTCGATGCCAAAGGGCAACTGCGCTACACCTCCTTTGGCGAGGGCAATTACGAACAGCAGGAAAAAGTCATTCAGCAGTTGCTGAAAGAGGCTCGCTCCTGAGCCGACTTACGGCTGACGTTGAGCAACGATAAACAAGCGTGGAAATGCCAGCAGTATCTGCCCGTTTTCCTGAAGCGGATACTGCTCTTCCAGCAGTTCATGGTAGCGTTTCAGGAACTGCTTCTGCTCGCTTTCATTCAACTCCTGTAACCACGGACGCAGCCCCGTGGCGCTGACCCAGTCAATAATCGCCTGATGCGACCCCATTTTATGGAAATAGGTTGTGCGCCAGATATCCACGTCGCAGCCTGCCTCCGTCAGAATATCGTAATACGCATGGACACCGGGCAGAGGTTCACGGCCTCGATTCGGATAACCTTGTTCAACAGCCACTTCGCGCATCGAGACGTGTGTCGGTTCAAGCCAGTTATCCGGCATCTGGATCGCCAGCACGCCGTTTAGCTTCAGCAGCGAAACCAGATGCGGCAGGAGCTCGTAATGGTCAGGGATCCACTGTAGCGAGGCATTCGCATAAATCAGGCCCAGCGGCTGGCCTGGCTTGTACTGCCGGATATCGGCCTCAACAAAGTGGCAATCGGGCAACGCCTGGCGCGCCTCTTCGAGCATCGCCGGTGAGTTATCAACACCAGTGATGTGGGCGGAAGGCCAGCGATGCTTCAACAGCGCGGTGCTGTTTCCCGGTCCGCAGCCTAAATCAACGATGGTGGACACCTCATCCAGTGGAATTCTGGCGAGCAGTTCAGCAGCAGGGCGCGTGCGTTCGGCACCGTATTGCAGATAAAGCGAAGGGTTCCAGTCGGCCATTTTTGCCTCTCCGTGTTGAATTCATCAGCAAGAATAGCACAGGCAGAGACCCGCACTGGGGCAGGTCTCAACCGACGCAGTGACTACAGAACGCCTTTCAGCGCGATATGGTAAAGCAGCATAATCGTTTTGCCGTCGACAATCCTGCCGGTATCAATACCGCGCAAGGCCTCATCCAGCGGCATTTCTAGCACGTCGATATCTTCTCCCTCTGACTTGATGCCGCCGCCTGCGCTGGCCCGATCCTGCGGGTGATACTCTGCGATATAAAAATAGAGTTTTTCCGTGACGGAGCCTGGGCTCATGTAGGCTTCAAAGACTTTCTCAACACGGGAGACACGATATCCGGTCTCTTCTTCCGCTTCCGCCTTGATGCGGCTTTCGGGATCCATGTTATCCAGCAGCCCGGCAGCGGCCTCGATAAGGTCGTCCTCATGGCCATTGATAAAGACCGGAAAGCGGAACTGGCGCGTCAGGATCACCGTTCTTTTATCACGGTTATAGAGCAGTATCGTGGCCCCGTTTCCCCGGTCATACACTTCGCGGCTTTGCCGCTGCCATTCACCGTCGCGTCGCTGCAGCTCAAAGGTGTACTTTTTGAGGATGTACCAGTTATCCGACAGGGTTTCATTTTCAATGATGCGCACATCTGCACGTTTCGATTGCACGTTTGCTGCTCCTTACGTAGAGTGATCGTCATAAACAGCATTATCATGCACATTCAAGATAAAGCGTGCAATATCAGGAATCCACAATGCTCACCAGTCAGCGAAAACAATTAATCCTCGAGAAGCTTGCCGCTGAAGGCCAGGTCCAGTCTAAAGCGCTCAGCGCACATTTCGCGGTGTCAGAAGACACCATTCGTCGTGATCTCCGCGAACTGGCGGCGGAAGGGCGTTTGCAGCGTGTCCATGGCGGTGCGCTGCCGGCCTCGTCGGCCACTGTGCCGTTTGCCGAGCGTAAATCGGTGAAGATGGACGCGAAAAAAAATGTGGCCCGCAAAGGCGCAAAGCTCATTTCCCCTGGGCAGGTGGTGATTGTCGACGGCGGCACCACCACATCGGAACTGATCGCGTATTTACCGGCGGATTTACGCATTACCGTGGTCACACACAGCCCGAGCATTGCCCTTGGGCTCGTCGAGCATCCTTCGATTGAAGTGATCCTGATCGGAGGACGTCTGTACAAACACTCCATCGTGACGGTAGGCGCAGCGGCCATTGAAGGCATCGACAATATCCATGCGGATCTGTTCTTCATGGGGGTTACCGGCATCCATCCTGAAGCCGGGCTTACCACCGGCGATTTCGAAGAGGCGTGCATCAAACGTGCATTTTCCGGCAGGGCCGCCGAGACAGTGGTCCTGGCATCGCCAGAAAAAATAAACACCGCGTCATCGTTTGTGATTGGCGAGCTATCGCTGGCCAATACGATTGTCGTGGAAGATGATACCGATCGCGCCTGGATTAGCGCGGTAAGGGAGAAGGGCGTCTCCGTGGTGACGACATCAGATCCAGAATAACCCTTGAACCTGCCTGTGATGAGCAGGCAGGTTCAGGCGCGTCCTCAGGCCTGAGGGATGCTTTCTAACGAGGTGTAAACGTTCAGCCCGAGCTTACGGGCAACCTCGATATCCATATCAGCTCCCTTAGACGCACCGGCAATACGATAAATCGCGTCGCATTTCCCAATGAGCCGGTGTGCAACGGGATAGAGCATCGCTTCACTGATTTCATCCCCAATGGACGTTGAACCCGCGGCCTTTGCCAGCGGTAGCGCAAGCCATTCACCAATCACCGGAACGTGGCCACGCTGGTATACGGCTAATGCTGCGTTTTCCAGACGGGCAAGGTTTTCATCCATTTTGGCCTGGTCGCCATCAGTCCCGCTGCGCCAGGGGCCCGCTATTAAAATCAACTGTTGTGTCATACATACCTCGTTGCGTGATGGTGCATGAATTTGCACGTTAATAATTGAAGTATCGGTTTTCAGCTCTGAAACGTATCTTAATAGGCACCATCGTGCAAATACAAGCAGTATCATGCATAATGGTGATGTTGCATAAGCGCGACGCTGGTCTATGCTCAACATGCAGAGACTCGCCATTCTCTGGGGCAATTGAAAAATAACAATAAGTTGCGTTTCAGGGGGTGGAAATGAATAAGGTCCTGCTCGCATTATTATCCTGCGTGCTCTCGGTCATCTCATTTACTGGCGTCGCCGCCGAGCCACGCCAGGAGCCTACTGAGCAGGAGCGGGCCCGAACCGTTTATATTTTTCATCAACCGATTGTGATGTTGCAGGCCAAATTTGGTCTCACGACGCCTGAAGAACGCGTGTTACGTATTCGCCATACCCTGCGCAATTTCACGCAGCAGGACGTACGTGAGCCGCTGAAAATTGTTCCCGTCACCCGTTACAACCAGCAGGGAAGGCTGATTGTCATGAACAATAAGCCTGTTTTATTGCTTACGCAGGCGGACCTGGATGAGGGGGACGATTTGACTCTCGACCAGGCCGCTCAGCGCGTGCTGGCGCGGATGGAGGCGCAACGTACGGCGCTTCGCGATCAATATGACACCGGCTGGCTGGCGCTCTCCGCCGGGAAAACGGTCGTCGGGCTGCTTGTTCTGTCTCTTTTCTGGTACGGGGCGTGGCGGTCGTGGCGCTGGGTTCGCAATGTTTGCCGTCGCCGCATTCTTGAAAACCGCAGCGTTATCCCGCAGAGCTGGCGTAAGTTTGTCGGCGCAATTGAGGCTCGTTTGTATGCTTTACTGATGATTTTACTGGGCATTCTCGGATTGTATCTCTGGCTGAGTTGGGCGTTCAGCTTGTTCCCCTGGACACGCGTCTGGGGTGCATCGTTAGGCGACTGGACCATGCGCGTGCTGCGGGACATTGCGCTGTCGATTGTCTCGGCCATGCCGGGAATTATGATTGTCCTGATCATCTTTGTGATTACCACCTTTATTCTGAAGCTCCTGAAGGTGTTGTTAAATCAGGTGGAAGCAGGGCGCCTGCAGCTGCCGGGCATTCATCCTGAAACCGTGGGAGCTACGCGTAAACTGATTTCTGTCGTGGTGTGGTTATTTGCCCTCTCTGCGGCCTATCCGTTTTTACCGGGAGCGAATTCGCTGGCGTTTAAAGGCATTAGCGTCTTCTTTGGCCTGATGCTTACCCTGGGTTCGGCAGGCGTGATGAACCATGCGATGAGCGGACTGGTACTGATCTACTCACGAGCGTTGAGGAAAGGAGACGTTATACGGGTGGCGGATAACGAAGGGCTGGTCACGGAGATAGGCATGCTGGCGACCAAGATCATCATCCGCGAGAACTATGTTGTGACCGTACCCAATGCGGTGGTGGTGAGCGGAAAAATCACCAATCTGAGCGTACAGAATCCTGACGGTGGCGTGAACCTGACGATTGGCGTGACGATTGGCTATGACACACCATGGCGACAGGTTCATGCCATGCTGGAGATGGCGGCGAGACGGTCGAAATGTGTTGACCCTTCGCAGCAGCCCCTGGTGCGTCAGCTGGGGCTGATGGACTGGTACATTGCCTATGAGCTGCAGGTAAAATTGCAGCCCGGACAGTCACTTGCCGAAGCCCGCAATGAGCTCCACAGTAACATTCAGGACGTTTTCAACGAGTTCAACGTGCAGATTATGTCGCCAAACTTCGTGATGCAGCCGGAAGGTGCGGTCGTCGTCGCGGAAGAAAACTGGTTCGCAGCACCGGCAGTGAAACCCGCACAAAAGCCATCATGAATCAGTCCGGTGCATGACAGACCGCCTCGATATTATGGCCGTCAGGCGGCGAACATCATCCTTTTGTGCAATCCTGTCCAATGCCGAAACGGACAAATGGCATATTCAAAACGTCAGGGTTCGAACTGCTGAAATACACCATTCCCGTACGGTTATCCATCGGCTTGTATTTTTTCAGCATCTCCAGTTCGATACCTGTACTCATAAATGATTTGCCGTTTTTATCAAACAGGAAGAAACACATTTTATTGTCTTTGCCCGGCTCAATACTTTTATCAGACGCGTTATTCAGTGTCACCTTGTAGCTGACCATGTACTGCGCTTCGCCAGTTGTGCTATCCCATTGACTTCCTTGGGATTGCTTTTCAGCAAAAAGAGTAATACCGCCCTGAGACGCTTTCTGAACTGCCAGGGCAGTTCCGGCTGCAGAAACCGCTAAAGTAAGACATACTGCTTTAATTAAGTTACAACGCATTTTTCCTTCCTCCTGTTAAAATACAGAGCCGCTAAATGGCGGACCGTTTCCGCCCAACAAATGTCCAACGCAGGTAGTCATAAAGCCAGTTAAAGAGCATCGTGTATGGCAGAAAAAACAGTACCAGACCGATCTCGACAAAAAATGCCTCAGTGACTGTTAAATTCAGCATTACCATCGCGACAGGAATTAATGTAATGATAAGTCCTGTTTCAAAGCAGACAGCATGGATTGCACGCACGAGAAATGTTCGTTGAAACGCATATTTTTTCTGCAAGGCGTCAAAGAATTTATTAAACACAAAATTCCATGCCGTGGCGGCAAGTGCAGATATCACGGACAACGAACCCGACTGAAGCACCGACACGTTCATCAGCCACGCAAGTGACAGCGCAATGATGACATTGGCCGTCACTTCGAAAAGAACCGCATGCAAAACGCGTTCTTTAAAACTTTTATCCAGTTCAATTTCCATTTACTTAGTGCGGCTTTTTAAAAAAACTGAAGTATATCAGACGTGCTTCAACTTTCTTTAAACGTGAAGGTTAGAATGGCTGTCAGGCCCCGGTTATTCGGGGCCTTGCTCTATGTTCTGAGGAAAAGATGTAAAATCAACCCGATTACCGCACATGCGGCAATTACGTGTGTGACTCTATATTTGAACCGGAATAGTGCGATGGCGGCAGCAAAAGCAATGACCGCTGCTATCCAGTCCATTTTGCCGTCAAATCCCTGTGGCCAGAGCACGTGGTAGCCAAAAAAGAGTGCCAGATTCAGGATCACGCCAACCACCGCTGCGGTAATTGCCGTGAGTGGCGCGGTAAAATTAATATTGTTGTGCGTCGTTTCAATAAAAGGCCCACCGGCCAGGATAAACAGAAACGATGGCAGAAACGTAAACCAGGTCGCCAGCACGGCCGCTACAGCGCCTGCCAGGAAAAGCTGATCCGGTCCATACGCCATATTCACATAGCCACCAACAAATCCCACAAATGCCACAACCATGATAAGCGGCCCCGGCGTGGTTTCACCCAGTGCCAGACCATCAATCATCTGCGTTGGCGTGAGCCACTGATAATGACCAACCGCGCCCTGGTAGATATAAGGCAGTACCGCATAGGCACCCCCAAATGTCAGCAGCGCCGCCTTGGTAAAGAACCAGCCCATCTGGGTAAACGGGTGCATCCAGCCAAGGCTCAGATAGAGCATCGCCATTGGCGTTGCCCATAAAAAAACACCGGCAATGATAATCAGGGTCAAGCGTGACCATTTGAAAACCGTATGCGGAGCCGCTGGCGTATGGTCATCAATAATGGCAGCACCGTAGGATTTTCGGCTGGCGTCATGGGCGTTACCCTGACCAAAATGGTCGGGGTAAAGGCGCCCACCCACATAACCCATCATTGCGGCTGACAGGACAATAACGGGAAAAGGGACATTGAGGGCGAAAATGGCGACAAACGCGGCGGCAGCGATTGCCCACTGCGTGCGGTTACGCAGCGCCCGCGAACCGATACGGTGCGCAGCCTGCACAACAATCGCCGTAATTGCCGGTTTTATGCCGTAAAAGAGACCGGCCACGACAGACAAATGGCCATACGCCACGTAAATCCACGACAGGACAATAAGGATAAAAAGGGAAGGGAGCACAAACAGTGTCCCGGCAACCACGCCGCCCCAGGTGCGGTGCATCAGCCAGCCAATATAGGTCGCCAGTTGTTGCGCCTCCGGGCCCGGAAGCACCATGCAGTAATTCAGTGCATGCAAAAAGCGCTGTTCGGATATCCAGCGTCGGTTTTCAACCAGCTCCTGATGCATTATCGAAATCTGCCCGGCCGGCCCGCCAAAGCTGATGAATCCCAGCTTCAGCCAGAATAAAAAGGCTTCACGGAAACTGACATGCGGAGGTGGAACGCCCGGTTCGTCGTCGACCGGAGGCAGATTGCTGTTCATGAGTTTCTGAACCTGTTTTTGAATTCTGCTGAGAGAAGGATCCGCTAAGCATATGCCATATTTATGAAAGATGAGTGATGATGGCTACGTCAGCAAACTGAGATAAGAGATTCTAAAGACAGCGGCCGTGTTAACGGTATTTCTTTTTAATTTTCCATGCCTTATAGGAAAGAAACGGCGGCTGAAAAAAAACAAATGATGAACAAAGCGATCAACATCGCAACGCCCGTGGATACTACATTTTCTCTGGACGCGATGATAAGAACTATGAGGTAAACAGCAGCAAGCAATATGGTCAATAACAACGCTGCGTTAAAACGTCTGGACAAGTCAGATATCACCATATCCAGAGAAAGGGCATCTTTTGTTATGTACTTACGCAACTTCTGAAGCTCCGAGGATGTAAATCCAGATGCCAGCAGCTTTGCTTCGGTTATCGACATGTTTTCTCCATCAGCGCTGTACTCTGTGTAATCAAGACTATCAACCAGGTAGCTCAGTGGGTAGCGTTATGTACAAACTCGTAAATGATTTTACAACAGCTATCAGTAGCCAAGGGAACACAATGACGGCCACGGAATGCTGGATTCGCCCTGAATCAACCTTGGTGCGCATAATGTATATTATGTTAAATTATCTACTGTGGTAAATAAGTTCATAAGGCACTCCCACTATCTGATAAATCAATACGTTAGGATTTCTGATCTCCCTCTCGTTTCTTGCATTAGGTACAGAGTACATTCTCTTCACAATCCAGACATTATCCTAATTAAGAATCAACAAAGGCCAGCCCATCTCTTAATGGGTAAAAACAGGCTGGCAAGAGTGTATAGTTTTGGAACACCTATTTAGCGCAGAACTCTAGATACAAAATAATTATGTCTTGAAATATTAAAAGGCACCTTGAATCTCTTCGCGTAAATTTTTGATTTCATCCAGTTGTGCCCGCAGCGCATTAGCGCAATCGGATTTCCCCTCAACCTGTGAGCGTATTTCATGCAGAGCCTCATCGATATTCGTGATAGGCAGATCAAAGCCCATTTCAAGCACCTTCTTGAGCTGAGTATCCATACTCTCACGCACGGCTTCGCTGTATTCTTTAAAGTTTTTGCGAATGTCCCGCTTAATTTGAACAATCTTTTTTGCATGCTCAGACTGTTGATAGTCATCATAAATCTGCATACCCACCCCAAAAATCGCCATGGCGGGACCCAGAAATTTTGCGCCCTTCCCTATTTTTTCCGCTATTTTTACCGCCTCCCAAGCTTTGAACTTGTAGCCAAAGAAGCCCCCAATTTCTTTAATAGCACTGTGCAGGCTGCTACCAGAAATGGATTTCAGCCCCGTTTTAGAGGCATCACCTATAGCGCTTTTTGCCAGGAAGGAAAACCCTTTCTCTGCAGACTTCACCATACCCTGATTAATTGCACTATTAAGCTTGAAGGGATCGTCGTTTGAGACGCTGCCGACTTTCCCTTGTTCGGCTTCGGGGTTGAAATTCTTTGCAGTCAACAGTGCTTCATTGATCTTCGCGCTGGCAGGGGTATTCGCCAATTCGACTAACTCAGCCTCCAGATCTGACAGACACTCGTCTACAGTGTCCCGCAGCGCTTCCAAAGTCGAATTAATTAGTCGCTCACATTTGTAAATCGCGATGTCCTGCATCTTTTCGAATGCTTCCTGTTCTCCACCTAAAGCATCGGCCAGTTGGTTGCCTTGCTCAACGATCTGACTATTCAGCGTGTCCAGATTCACTCCGACTTTTTTAATCAGATCACGCCTGTTAGCCATAAATACGCGTTTGTTTTGAGTGAGTAAGCTCACCAAGCCTTTTTGCAGCGGGTCAGAAATAGTCAGCTCATCTATTTTTGATTCCAGCCTGACTTGAAGCTGCTGGAGAGGCGTTGTCAGCCTGGCGTACAGACCACGTTGCGCCACAAAACTATCAATGGCTTTGGTGAGCCCTTCCGCGTTGGAAAGCTCCAACAGCTCTTGACGTTCTTGCTCATCGTCCTCATCCAACGCGTCGAAGAATGACTGCGCGTCAGTAAAAACGATGGGAAAGTCCTCAGGAATTTTGGGCTCAAGCACCTGCGTGATACCCGAAATCTTAGTCTCTTTATCGGCCGAGTCGCTTTCAAACTTATTGATGACGATCATTATCTCCCCGGCGCGTCCTTGCTTAAAGCACAGGTCCCGGAAGGCCGCGCCAACGACATCATCAAACAGTTCATTGGTAATGACATAGACCAGAAGATCTGCTTTCGATATCGCCTCAAGCGCTTTGGCATCATGTTGTTCGCATTCACCCGCAAGTATCCCAGGCGTATCCCAGATGTTTAACGACTTATGCTGATATTGAGTAACCGCATCTGTAGTAACACCGGCCCCAGTTTTGATATTCTCGATACCCGTCAGCATTTTAATGAGAGAGGACTTGCCAGCACTATACTGTCCAGCAAAAACAAGATTTAAAGGCGCTAAATTAATATCAAAATTTGCTTCCGATGCATTGACGTTACCGGCGCACCATAACTCATGAGAACGTTGGTAAAGGCTTTCCACCTTTTCTTTGAGCGTGTTGTAACCAATTTCGGTCATGACTCTTCCTTAAACAGTGATGAGGTCTATTTCACAGGAACAAAGCGCAGCCACCATTTTTATGCGGCGGTGGTCTTTCCCAATAACTTTACTTATATTTTTTTTCTGAACGAATACGGAAACATTATTATCTCCGGTCAGTTCGACCCTATCTACGAGTCCTTTATAAAGATGTGATATTTTTTTATCTAGGCTTGTGTTATACACTGCCAGTATCTTTTCTCTCATGGATTTACTCATAGCTATAAGAAGGTCAGTGTTTCGGAAATAATCTGAAATAAGAAAATAACATGCATAGCCAGGAATGCGCACCACCTTGATCGGCCTCGGCAGGACAAAATGTTGCTTAGTGATGATATGAGCCACTCTGTTCAGTAGCCTAAAGTTAATCTCGTGCTTCAAGGTACAGAGTTGACTGTCGGCAACATCCATTTCACTTATAAACTTACTCAGTGCTTGACAAAGAAGAGACAGGTTATTTTCCGCCGGGATAATGCAGGCCCGATGGATATTCATTTCGAACCAATCGACTAGATTAGCCTTTATTTTTTTCTTACTTCCCTCGATATCATCAAGCAAAACCTGACGCTGTTTAGACTTAGCCTCTTTAAGTTTTTTAGCACGACTATCTGAGAATAACGAGAATATGGTGAATACTAAACCAATACCAGCCGCCACCCAACCGACAGGATTCCAGGCATTAAAGAATGCAATAGCACTTATAGCCCCGGATATCGCCGAACCCCAGCCATTTATTCGCCTGAAGTCGAACTCGCTGAAGTTCTTCACATTGTGGATAACTTCAAAAGACAGAGTAATATCAAGTCCCTCATTCATTTCACGATTGAAATCCTGAAGTTCCTCCATCACCTGCTCAGCCAAATCCTGCACCGATTTCTCAATATTTTTAACAATATTTAAACTTTTATAATGACGATCCCAGGCGCCTGCCGCATTGTCACTCTCAATATTGTCATCAACAAAATCAGCCACAGAGTCAATGAGAGGTTTAAAAGCCAGATCGACTTCCCTTGAGAGGAACCGTGGTGCATCGCGAAGCGTCTTCATCTTCCATTGGGAAATACGTGTGAGGCCGCTTTCATACTGTGGCAAAAGCATGGAAAGTTGATCCCTTTGTCTTAGAATCAGTAAACTCTGCTCCTCAATATGGTGAAGGCTTGAATCTAGAAACGTCTGGACTCTACGGATCGGGCCATTGCCTTCGACTTCATCAATGAGCGCATTAAGAATGTGATCGATTCGACTCAGCTCATGCAATTGAGTACCTTCCTCACCCGTGATAGTCGTTGCCAGGAAGGCAGCTTGGGCATGAATGGGGATGATTCGAACCGCGCCGGGATTGATGCCTACACGGCCAGCGAGTTTTTTTAAGCGCTCAGTATGCCCTTGAATATCTTCTTCTTTGAAAATATATTTTTCCGGATTTTTCAGCGCCCGTCGCCGATTTCCCTCATTCTCCAGATCTTTTTTCATGTTCAACACGAAGATCAAGGGTTTGTTGAGCTTATGAACATGTTCGAGCTCAACAAAAGTTGATTCCTGAATACTGTCGCTATTCAGCATGAACAGCACGACGTCTGACTGCTCAAGGATCTCGTGGGCAACCTGCGTGTCCTCCAGGCCGTTATAAGCTCCGAAGCCAGGGGTATCGACTATCCTTAAGTTGTTCCATTCGTACTCTTGAACGTCGCGTGTTGTTCTTTGTGCTCCTTTGCCAATGGTCCGACCATCTCCTCGGGTAATCGCCTCGCGAACCGTACTTTTACCCGCCATTGTGCGACCAAAAAGCATGACGTTAAAGCAATCAAGACTTCTTAGCTGCTTTGCAAGATTGGCGTTTCGTTTCGAGAGTAGCTTTCCATAATCCCTCTCAAGGTTATGCAGCATGTCGGTAAGACCATCAACAACCATCTTATCTTTGGAAAGCGTTCGGCTACCATGTTCAATCACGCGTTGCAATTCTTTACTCAACCCATCGATAATGGCATCGCATTGTTCGAAGTGGCTCTGAACAGTCGTGTACTCTTCTTTGGCGATCCGTCTACAGGTCTCGAGCGACGCCAGGTAGTTATTTTGATCCGTCATTGCTTAACTCCGTTTTATCCCTCGGTTTCGGCTTTAACTCCCGCTGACCAAGAATTTAATTTTATTCAAAATTTCAATAGAATAACCAAAATTATTGATGATGCCAGTTGAGAGAAGATAAGCTCATTTTATATTAATAATATTCATTAGAAATAGCGAATGTTTTATTAAACATATGGCTTTCCGTATTACATGATTCTAATTTTATTTACTTATTCCTTAACGTTCACACCTGAAGCGCCAGGGTGATTAAATTTATTTTGAAGCCCCCCTCACCAATACTATTTCGCTTGATTCTTTGTGTGTTGTGAGATTGGTTTATTAATAATTTTAGTCGCGTTTTATTGCCCTATCACCGTTTGCATAGAATATTGTTATAACTTGGATGCAATAAAAGCTTCATTTTTTAGAAATGATTGCTACCAGGGTTGAGCTTAAACTCAACGGGAAAGCAAGTCAGCAGTGACAACGCTACCGCTCTCATAATTAGTTATTCCGAATAAGTCTTAGTGCATCTAGATGTTACAGAAATTAAACATTTTTTCAAGAAGGCAATCAGTAAACCCCTAAATATGGTGTGTTATTCTACGGCGAACATAGCTAATGTTCCATGCACTGAACAAGCGTATGCTGCCAGAACATGCTCATAGGAAATGAATACCCTGTTAGTTCATGAAGTCATTTAGCCCCCTCAAAGAGAAAAAATATCATTCAAATCAATGATGTACACAATTCATTTCTAATAAACAGAGCTCTCACTCAACATAAGTTAAATGCAATAAATCCATAAATCATATCCTGTGCCTCAGCCTCTGCTCTCACATCATAATCAGTGAATGATGTCGGAAGACTTTTCAAACTCTGGCGACCAATACGCTCCACTTCCATGGTACGTTTCTGCCCCCTGGACGAACTGTTTTGGGATACCGCAGCTGTGGTTAGGTTACAAAGTCAGCGCCGCCCTCGGGCTGCCTGAAGAAAGCGTATTTATATGGGTGGTTTTGATCGCCCTGCTGTTCTTAGGCATCAATGGCATGACGATGTTTCTGATTAGCAAAGGCCTCATGCGTGCTGTGCAGGTGCATCTTACGCTGGCGGTTATAAGCCTTGTGTTCAATCGTGCCTGGCGTAAACTTTTGCACCAGACTCGTAAAACGTAAAACCCCGTCATCTCTGGCGGGGTCTGTTTATTGCTTTTTATACCTGCGCAACCAGATAAGCTTATACGCCGCCGGAATGATAAACAGCGACAGCAGCGGCGCTGTGATCATCCCGCCAATCATCGGCGCGGCGATCCGACTCATCACTTCTGACCCCGTGCCGGTTCCCCAGAGTATGGGCAGCAAACCCGCAATGATAACCGCCACCGTCATCGCCTTAG
This sequence comes from Enterobacter cloacae complex sp. IR5384, assembly GCF_049237265.1. Taxonomy (NCBI): domain Bacteria; kingdom Pseudomonadati; phylum Pseudomonadota; class Gammaproteobacteria; order Enterobacterales; family Enterobacteriaceae; genus Enterobacter; species Enterobacter cloacae complex sp. IR5384. Next base: position 99,658 of record NZ_JBMKHJ010000009.1, read on the forward strand.
GTCGGACACGCAGAACCGCACCATGGTACAGGGCTTCATCCAACGCTTGTGCGGTGAATGTCTCCCGTCGGGATAAGGCCGGATTCGCTTCGATGGCATGGCGCAGATACATCAGCATCACCACGCCAAACTCGGCGGCCACCCCGGCCAGGGCAATAAACCCGGTGCCGGTGGCGACAGACATATGGAAGCCCTGCCAGTACAGGAACCAGATCCCCCCGACCAGAGCGAACGGCAGACTCATCAGGATCAGCAAGGCTTCATCAACGCGGCGGAATGCCAGATACAGCAGAATGAAAATAATCATCACCGTCATCGGCACCATCAGCTTCAGTTTCTTATTGGCATGTTCCAGCAGTTCAAACTGACCGGAGAACGACACGCTGGTTCCCGGTCTCAGCTTCACGTTCTGGTTGATGGCCGTCTTAAGGTCATTGACCACCGACACCATATCCCTGCCGCGGGCATCAATATAGATCCAGCTGGTTGGTCGGGCATTTTCCGTTTTCAGCATCGTCGGGCCGGAAACGACACGTATGTCCGCCACATCCCCCAGCGTGATTTGCTGCTTCATCGGGGTCAGGATCGGCATCTCTTTCAATGCCTGCGGGCTGTTCCGGTAGTCCTGAGGATAACGGATATTAATCGGGTACCGGGCCACGCCCTCAACCGTTTCCCCTACTGTCTCGCCACCAATTACGGAGGAGACGAACAGCTGCACATCCCCCACCGTCATACCGTAGCGGGATGCTTTTTCACGATTAATATCCACATCAATGTAACGCCCGCCTTCCAGCCGCTCTGCAAGAGCAGACACCACGCCGGGTACGGTTTTGGCGACCGCTTCAATGCTCTGCGCCGTGGCGTCGATATCCGACAGAACGGTGCCTGACACCTTGATACCGATTGGGCTTTTAATCCCGGTAGAAAGCATGTCGATGCGGTTACGGATCGGCGGCACCCAGAGGTTAGCCAGACCCGGCAGACGGACTGTTTTATCGAGTTCGTCAATAATCTTGTCAATCGTCATCCCGGGTCGCCACTGATCCTCGGGTTTCAGTTGAATGGTGGTTTCCACCATTTCAAGCGGTGCGGGGTCCGTTGCTGTCTCTGCCTTACCGGTCTTGCCAAACACAGACGCCACTTCAGGAACGGTTTTGATGAGCTTGTCCGTGGTCTGCAACAGCGCAGCCGCTTCAGCCGGAGAAACGCCCGGCAGAGTTGATGGCATATACAGCAGATCGCCTTCGTTGATCTTCGGCAGAAACTCGCCGCCCATCTGACTCAGCGGCCAGATAACCGTGAAGATTGACAAAGCCGCCACCAGCAGGATTGTTTTTGGCCAGTGAAGCACCCGCAGCAGCAGCGGATGATAGGCTTTAATCAGCAGCCGGTTCAGCGGGTTACTGCTTTCGGCAGGAATTTTCCCCCGGATCCAGAAGCCCATCAGAATGGGAATGACGATAATGGCCAGCGCGGCTGCGCCTGCCATGGCGTACGTTTTGGTAAAGGCCAGCGGACCAAACAGTCGCCCTTCCTGACCTTCGAGGGTAAAAATAGGGATGAACGATAAGGTGATGATCAGCAGGCTAATAAACAGCGCGGGGCCTACTTCAACGGAGGCGTTGGTGATCACCTTCCAGCGGGTCGCGTTATCAATCTGCTCGCCAGGGTGCTGATGATCCCACTCCTCAAGCCGTTTATGCGCGTTTTCAATCATCACGATGGCGGCATCCACCATCGCCCCCACGGCAATGGCGATCCCGCCCAGGGACATAATATTGGCGTTCAGCCCCTGGAAATGCATAACGATAAAAGCAATACACAGGCCTAGCGGCAGAGAGATAATCGCCACCAGCGCAGACCGCACATGCCAGAGAAACAGCGCGCAGACGATGGCCACCACAATAAACTCTTCCAGCAGTTTATAACTCAGGTTATCAATGGCCCGGTCAATCAGCTGGCTGCGATCGTACGTGGTAACAATCTCAACACCTTCCGGCAGGCTGGCCTTCAGCGTCTCCAGTTTATCTTTTACCGCGGTAATCACTTCACGCGCGTTTTTACCCGAACGCAGGATCACCACGCCGCCCGCGACCTCTCCCTGCCCGTTAAGCTCGGCGATCCCGCGCCGCATTTCAGGCCCGGTTTGTACGCGAGCAGCATCACGCAGATAAACCGGTACTCCGTTCTCGCTGGTTTTCAGGACGATGTTATTGAAATCATCAATGGTCTGAAGATAACCGCTGGCCCGGACCATATACTCTGCTTCCGCCATTTCGACCGATGAGCCCCCTGCTTCCTGATTAGAGGATCCCAAGGCCTGCTTCACGTCAGCCAGACTGATGCCGTATTGTGCCAGTTTCAGCGGATTGACCTGGATCTGATACTGCTTTACCACCCCGCCGACCGAGGCCACCTCCGCCACGTTCGGGATGGTTTTCAGCTCAAATTTCAGGAACCAGTCCTGCAAGGAACGCAGTTCGGACAGATCGTGTTTTCCGCTGCGATCCACCAGCGCATATTCAAAGATCCAGCCCACGCCCGTAGCGTCTGGCCCAATTTCCGAACTGACACCAGCAGGCAGCTTCCCCTGAACCTGATTGAGATATTCCAGAACGCGCGAGCGGGCCCAGTAGAGATCGGTCCCGTCTTCAAAAATAACGTACACATAGGAATCACCAAACTGTGAAAACCCACGCACGGTCTTCGCACCCGGCACCGACAGCATGGTCGTGGTGAGCGGATACGTCACCTGGTTTTCGACAATTTGCGGTGCCTGGCCGGGGTAGCTCGTTTTAATAATCACCTGAACATCAGACAGATCGGGTAAGGCATCCACCGGCGTATTGATGATGGTCCATGTTCCCCAGACGCTTAGAAACAGCGCCCCTATCATCACCAGGAAACGGTTGGCGACGGCGCGCCGGATAATCCATGCAATCATCGTCGTCTCCTCAATGGCCTGAATGACTCTTTTCAGGCTGACGCATACGCTCCAGCGCACCGGTAATATTGGCTTCGGAATCAATCATGAACAGACCGCTAACCACCACCGACTCCCCTTCGTTGAGGCCGGATCCTACGGCGGACTGCTGCTGGGATTCGTGCAGAACGTGGATCTGCTTCGGCACAAATCGCCCTTCCGCGTCAACGGTGATGACCCGCTGTTCTTTACCCGTATCGATAACGGCCTGGGAGGGGATCAACAGCATCTCCTGGCTTTGGGTGTTCAGCTTCAGGTACGCATTCATGCCCGGCTTAAGCCGTTCGTCTTTGTTGGAAACCTGCAAGCGAACCTGCAGCGTACGGGTGGCAGGATCGACGCTTGGCAAAATGTTCCATTTTTCAACGTGAAACGATGTGTCCGGGTACGCCGGGACCGAAATGTCAAACTGCGAGGAGTCTTTCAGCAGATACGCGATGGATTCAGGTATGGCCGCGCTGATCCACACCGGATCCATCCCCTGAATCTGTGCCACAACCTTATCTTTCGAAATATTCATCCCGGTACGCAGGTCAAAGCCGGTGATCACCCCGTCAATGGGGGCTTTGATGGTAAACCGGGTCTGGACCGTGCGGGTCGAGCGTAACCTTTGAATATCCGCTTCCGGCATGCCTGCCAGACGAAGCCGTTCAAGCACCCCTTTCAGCTGCGCGGGCGTGCCACCGGTGCCGGACAACAGAAGGAACTCACTCTGCGCTTCCACCCACTCCGGAATAGTAATGTCGATGAGCGGCGTGCCTTTCTTCACACGATCGCCTGTCGTCAGGGGATACACCTTCTCCACAAAGCCTTCGGATCGTGCCTGCACAATCACAAACTGATATTCGTTATAGCTGACGTTGGCCGGGATGGTCTGGGCATAATTCAGCGTGCCGCGGGTCACTTTTTGCGTTTTTAATCCCAGATTCTGAACCTGCGTCGGATCAATACGGATACCGGCACCGCTTTTATCGTCATTCTCATCCGCGTATTTAGGGACCAGATCCATATCCATAAACGGCGATTTACCGGGTTTATCGAATTTAACGTCGGGCTTCATCGGGTCATACCAGAAAAGCACCTTTCGTTCCGGCGGGGTATTTTCTGTTTTTTCGGCAGCATAAATATACTGCCACGCCGTCACTGCAATCAGCCCTCCCGCAAGAAGGCTGCCGATTATCATTGCAGCATATTTAACCTTTAACGATGCCATGCCGTTTCCCGCTATTTAATGCTTTTGAGTAAAGAGATATTGCCCTGCTGCACAAAAGAAAATTTCACGTGGTTGCCGACTTTTACGGCCTTAATACTTTCGTCTGCGTCAGTAAAGGTGAAACGCATGGTCATGGCGGGCCAGCCAATTTCCGGGATGGCTTCATGAGCGATCGTTACCTTTTTGTTTGTGAGATCAATGTCCTTCACGATGCCAGTCCCGGAGACAACCTGCTCTGTGGCCCCTTCGCTGGCAGCACTCATTTCTGCATGCTGATGAACCTCGGCCTGCAGGCCGGCAGAAAACATCATGGAGATCGCACCGAATACAACGGCCTTCATTGAATTACGCATATTATTTTCCTGTTGAGTTAATTAAGGTTATTCGACCCAACCGCCGCCCAGCGCGGTGAAGAGATTAATTTCATTAACCTGTCGGGCATAAATAAGGTCGAGAATGTTTTGCTGCGTGGAAAACAGCGCGCGTTCCGCGTCTAATACTTCGATATAACTGACCGCACCGCGGGTATATAACCCTCTGGCACGCTGCAGGGTGATGTTTAGCGAATCAAGATACCGCTGTTGCGCAGCAAGCTGCTGGCTGAGGCTGTCCCGCAGCGCGAGCGCGTCGGCGACCTGTTTAAAGGCGGACTGAATTTTTTGTTCGTAATTCACAACCGACTGCTGCTGGCGAATTTCGGCCAGCTTCAGGTTGGCTTTATTCCTGCCCGCATTAAAAATGGGAATGTCTATTTTGGGAATAAAATTCCACATGCCGCTGCCGGACGTGAAGAGGCCAGATAATTCCGTGCTGCCCGTTGAAAGCCCGCTGGTCAGGGAGATGGACGGGAAAAAGGCAGCGCGCGCCGCGCCAATATTCGCATCGGCCGCTTTAAGCTGATACTCCGCCTCCATAATATCCGGGCGCTGCAGCAATATTGCCGATGAAAGATGGGGCGGCAGTATTACCGGCACAATATCGCTGGCGTTCATTCCGCCGTCGCCAGGTAGCGCGCGATACGTTCCGAGGACCAGCTGCAGGGCATTATTGGCCTGTGCCAGCTCCCCCTCTCTTTTGGCAATTTCTGCCCGGGTACTTTCGATCTGCCCCCGGGCCTGCTCCAGCGCCAGCACGTTCGTGCTTCCCGTCACCAGCTGTTGCTCAACGAAGGCGTAAGACTGCTGATAATTTGACAGCGTATCCCGCGCGATACGCAGCTGTTTGTAGGCCAGCTGCTGGTTGAAATAGCTCTGGGACACATTAGCGACAAGCAAAATATGCACGGCACGACGGGCTTCTTCGCTGGCGAAAAAGTTTTGTCGGTCGGCATCGCTCATGTTCTTTAGCTTGCCAAAAAAGTCGAGTTCGTAGCTAAGCGCAAGTCCCGCGTCGTACTGCTGTGAGGTGGGTTTGTCACTCTTTAGCCCCCCGCTGTAAGTGACGCCCGAGGAGGCGTTCAGCTGAGGATAACGATCCGCATCCGTCACGTTGAACTGCGCCCGGGCCTCTTCAACCTTCAGCGCGGCCATTTTTATATCGCGGTTGTTCTTCAGGGCCTCTGTAATCAATCCCGCGATTTGCGGATCGACGAAGAAGTTGCGCCAGCCGGTGTCATGATACATGCCCTCCACGGGCGTCAGGCTGTTACGCGACAGCGAAAACTGCTGGGGTACCGGTGACGTCGGGCGCTGGTATTCAGGGGCCAGCGAGACGCATCCTGTCAGGATAAATACCGTAGTGATGCTTAGTCGTTTTAGCAGGAACATAGCGGTTCAGATGAATTCCAGAGTATTTTTAGGGCTACTCTACTGAACGCGTCCTGTTTGACGGGTGACAGGATAATGACAATGTTGTCATTTATGGCGTAAGTCATTGTTAACGGTCGCGGGTGCAATAGAATGTGCTGAGCAGCCAGTCGGGGAAGCGTGATGAAAATATTGATTGTTGAAGACGAAATTAAAACCGGTGAGTACCTCAGCAAAGGGCTTACGGAAGCGGGCTTTGTGGTGGATCGCGCTGACAACGGCCTGACCGGCTACCATCTCGCCATGACCGCCGATTATGACCTGCTCATTCTGGATATCATGCTTCCTGATGTGAACGGCTGGGATATCATCCGCATGCTCCGCTCTGCCGGAAAGGGAATGCCGGTCCTGTTGCTGTCGGCTCTCGGCACCATTGAACACCGGGTGAAAGGCCTGGAACTGGGGGCGGATGATTACCTGGTTAAGCCCTTTGCCTTTGCTGAGCTGCTCGCCCGGGTCAGAACGCTGTTACGACGCGGCAATACGGTGATCGCCGAGAGCCAGTTTACGGTGGCAGATCTGAGCATCGACCTCGTATCAAGGAAGGTAAACCGCGCCGGAAACCGCATCCTGCTCACCAGCAAGGAGTTTAGCCTGCTGGAGTTTTTTGTTCGCCATCAGGGTGAAGTGCTGCCCCGCTCGCTGATTGCCGCGCAGGTCTGGGACATGAATTTCGACAGCGACACCAACGCGATTGACGTCGCGGTGAAGCGGTTACGCGCCAAAATCGATAACGATTATGAACCGAAGCTGATCCAGACGGTACGCGGCGTGGGCTATATGCTGGAGGTTCCGGATGCAGAGTAAGCCCGCCAGACGCCCCTTCTCCCTGGCTCTGCGCCTGACGTTCTTTATCAGCCTCTCCACCATTCTGGCTTTTTTCGCGTTTACCTGGTTTATGCTCCACTCCGTTGAAAAGCACTTTGCCGAGCAGGATATCAGCGATCTGCAACAAATCAGCCGCGCCATGCACCGCATACTGCAGTCGCCCGCGGAGCCGGATGAAAAGAAAATCAGCAAAATCAAAGAGTCGCTGGCCAGCTATCGCAACGTTGCCGTCCTGCTGCTCGATCCCCGTGGCAATGTGCTCTTCAGCTCACAGGGCGAGGCCATCCGGCCAGCGGTGAATACCGCGGATTTCAGCGCCCATCGCCGCGCGCAGGATGTGTTTCTTTGGTCAGTGGAGGATGCTGGCAAGGCGATGCACGCCGGGTCCGACATGAAGATGGAAACATACCGGATTATCGCCTCGTCCGGCACGGCGACATTGCAGGGAAAAGAACAACACTATGTCATGCTGATCGGCCTCTCCATTAATTTTCATCTTCACTACCTCGAGGCGCTGAAAAAGAACCTGATTGCCATCGCGGTGGCGATCAGCCTGCTGATTATTCTGCTCATTCGCATCGCGGTACGTCAGGGACACCTGCCCCTGCGTAACGTCAGCAATGCGATAAAAAATATCACCTCAGAGAATCTGGATGCGAGGCTTGAGCCGTCGCGGGTGCCGGTTGAGCTGGAGCAGCTGGTGATCTCGTTTAACCACATGATTGAAAAAATTGAGGATGTCTTTACCCGTCAGGCAAATTTCTCTGCCGATATCGCCCATGAGATCAGAACCCCGATCACCAATCTGGTAACGCAAACGGAAATTGCGTTAAGCCAGAACCGCTCGCCGAAAGAGCTGGAGGATGTGCTGTACTCAAGCCTTGAAGAGTACAACCGGATGACCCGAATGGTCAGCGATATGCTGTTCCTGGCCCAGGCGGATAATAATCAGCTGATCCCTGACCGGGTAACCTTTGATTTGAGCGCAGAGGTGATGAAAGTCTTTGATTTCTTCGAAGCCTGGGCGGAAGAACGCCATATCACGCTGCGTTTTAACGGCACGCCCTGCCTGATAGACGGCGATCCGCAGATGTTCCGGAGAGCCATCAATAACCTGCTCTCCAATGCCCTGCGCTATACGCCGGACGGAGAAACGGTGACCGTGTCGGTAAGTGAAAAGGAAAACGTGTGCAAGCTGATCGTTGCCAACCCCGGCAAGCCGATCCCTGAAGCACATTTGCCCCGGCTGTTCGACCGCTTTTACCGGGTGGATCCGTCCAGACAGCGAAAAGGCGAAGGCAGCGGGATCGGCCTGGCGATTGTGAAATCCATCATCACCGCGCATCACGGCAACGTGCGTGTGGAATCCGATGCTGTGTCGACCCGTTTTATATTATCGGTGCCGCGACTGATGGCACACCGCTAGCACCTTCTCTCTGAGCCACCGGTGGCCCGGATCCTGTTCCATCCGCGGGTGCCACATCTGAGATACGGTAATGGTCCGGGTGTTGAACGGCAGTTCAAAGATGTGCACATTCTCGCTCATCGGTTGATTCAGCAGATACAACGCCGGGACCATCGCAATCAGATCGGACGCCAGCGCCACGGATAACGCAGTCGGAAAACCGGGCACCACGCTGGCGATTTTGCGTTTCATCCCCCGCGCGGCCAGGGCATCATCAACAAAACCGTGTGAAGAGCCATTTGGCGCGGTCACCACATGACCCCATGCGACATAATCCTCAAGGCTGACTGTTGGCAGCGCCGCCAGCGGATGCCCTTTGCGCACCGCGCCTACAAAGCGGTCCTCAAAGAGCCGCTGCAGACGAATTTCGGGCCCCATGTTGCTCTGCACACCAATTTCCAGGTCAACCAGCCCCTCCCGCAGATAACGCGACGTTTTCTCCGGTTTTGGGGCAAAGCGGATGCAGACATCCGGCGCTGCTTCCGCAACGGCCGCAATCAGCAATGGACCAAACGCCACCACAAAGCCATCATTGGCTCTGACGGTAAACACCCGTTCAAGATTTTCTGCCCGGAAGGTGTCCGTTGAAGGCTGCAGCACCGCCCTTGCCTCATGCAGCGCATGTCGGGCGCGATCCCGGGTGGCTTCGGCCCACGGAGTCAGCACCATCTGACGACCAGCCCGCACCAGAATCGGATCGCCGGTGACCTCACGAAGCCTGCTCAGCGTGCGGCTCATGGCTGAGGTGCTCAGGTTAAGACGCCGCGCCGCGCCCGCCACGCTGGCTTCAGCCAGCAGGATATCGAGTGCGACAAGCAAGTTGAAATCAGGATCGGTCACAAAACCTCCTCATACAGGGCGTTTGATGCAACATATAAGTGCAAATGCTGCGTCTTCCGCCCTGTATAACCCATTACTATAGTGTCGTCATCAACATTCTTGCCTGGAGATAACACGATGACGCTCTTTTCATACCAACCCGGCGACGAAGGATTACCGGGACATGAACGCGCCCGGGTGATGGCTGCGGTGATGACCACCACGTTGATGGGCGTATTCGATGGCACCATGATCAACATTGCCCTGCCATCAATGGCCAGCGCGATGCAGGTGCCCACGAATGTCGCAGTCTGGTTCGCCAACGGTTACCTGCTGTCAGCGGCAATGACGTTAGCCATCTTCGCCGCACTCGCCGCGCGCGTGGGTTACCGCCCGGTGTTTCTGGCAGGACTGGCTACGTTTACCCTGACCTCGCTCGGCTGCGCGCTGGCAACAACGCCGGAAATGCTGATCGGGATGCGTATTTTGCAGGGTATCGGCGGCGCGGCCACGCTGAGTATTGCCCCGGCGATCCTGCGCTCGGTGTTCCCGGGACGGCTGCTTGGCCGCATTCTGGGGCTGCACGCTCTGCTTATCGCCGCCAGCACCGCCATTGCGCCGGTGCTGGGCGGAACAATACTCGACGTACTGAGCTGGCAATGGCTGTTCGCGATCAACATTATTCCCGGTACCGTTGCCCTGCTGCTGGCCTGGAAAGCGCTGCCGCGGGCGAGGGCCTCTGATACGTCCCCGTTCGACGTGCCCGGTGCCCTGCTGTCCGTGATCCTGCTGGGGTCGATGATCATGGCGGCAAACAGCGTAGAGAATACAATGCACGCCATCAGCACCGTTTGCTGGGCATTTGTCGCCACGGTCAGCCTCATCGCTTTTGTCTGGCATATCCGCCGTGCCCGGAGCCCCATCCTGCCGCCGGTGATATTCAGCAACGGACGGTTTACCCTCGCCGCGCTAACCTCGCTGGCCTCGTTTGTGAGTCAGGGCATTACCTTTATCGCGCTGCCGTTTCTGTTTCAGAGCGTGTACGGCTATAGCCCGGCGATCTCCGCTTTACTGTTCACCCCCTGGCCGATAGGTATCGTACTCATTGCGCCGCACGCGGGCCGTTGGGCAGACACGATCTCCGCCCCGTTGATCTCCACGCTTGGACTGATGATTTTTGTCGTTGGGTTGATTTTGCTGGCGACGCTGCCTGCCAGCCCTTCTGCCTGGGATATCTGCCTCAGGAGCCTGGTGTGCGGCATCGGCTTTGGCTGTTTCCAGAGCCCCAATAACCGTGAAATGCTCTCTAACGTTGCCCGGGAGTACGCCAGCTATGCTTCCGGGGTATTGTCCATCGTCAGAACGTTCGGCCAGTGTCTCGGTGCCGCCGTGGTGGGAGTTTTGCTGGCTGCGACCGCAGGGTCAGACCATCAAATGCTGGATGACGGTGCCGTTCATCTTGCGCTGTGGATCGCGGTGATCGCGTCAACTGCGTCAGTATTATTTAGCGTTAGCCGACTGCGTCGCGCGCGACAGGCTACGGCATAAATGCCAGGGCAGCGTCATGCGACGCTGCCCCCATATTTACTCCAGCGCCAGCAGCGCAAAACTCGCCAGCCAGTGCCCACCGCTGTAGTGGCTGCCGACAACATGCTCGACGCTCGCCGTCAGGTGTTTCGCCACCGCATCACGCAGCACCTGCTGCGCCGGATGATCCTCCGGCAGCGCACTGGCAATATGCTTCATGCACCAGGCGCGGCTGAGGTTTAATCCGTCCAGATGCGCAATTTTGGGGTCGGTACGGTCGCTCACTTCTGCCGGGTTCATCAGCGCTGAAACAGCCCCGATATTCGGCAGAAACGCGTCGAACCAGGCCGGGAAATTCTCCGCGACCTTGCTCATCAGCAGAGCCTCTGTCAGCGCGCCGGACACATACTCATCGCCCCCCGGTTCATAGTGAGCCGGATACTGGGTATCCGCGAGATAAAACCGCGTCGCCGCCTCCAGAATGGCACTCTCCAGCGCGTTATCTTCCACCGCCCGGGCGTAATCGATCCCCAGCGCGAGGGCAAACGCGGTGTTGTAATGCGTGCCAACCCGAATCGGGTACGTCAGCTTACTGAGGTAATCCACCAGACGGTTGCGAATGTCCTGCGTTAACGGCGCAAGCGTCTGATACCAGCCTGCTGCCTGCGGCAGCGATGACTGTTTCAGCTCCTGGGCCAGTGCCAGCAGCCAGCCGTAGCCATACGGACGCTCGAACGAGGCGCGGAACGGCGCGTTGAAATAGGCCAGCTCCTGCGCCACCTTTTCTGGCGTGAGATGGTCGGCAAACAGCGTGATAATGTCATCCCGGCACGACAGTTCCGGGTAGAGGCGCAGGCAGCGCAGCAGCAGCCAGTAGCCGTGTACCGCCGAGTGCCAGTCAAAACAGCCATAAAAAATGGGATGCAGTTCGCGCGGCGGCAGGACGTCCCCGTCATCATTGAGCAGATGCATAATATGGTTCGGGTATTCCTGGCGCAGATAGGTCAAAGGCATTCTGGCAAAAGCATCAGCCTGGTGTTGCGTTAATTCCATCACAGCTCCTTAGGTTGCCACGCTTAGCGAAACACGAGGAAATACATTAAGAACACGTTGACCACCAGCAGGGTTAACGCGGTCGGGATCTGGATCTTAATGATCTGATATTTGTCTTTCAGCTCCAGTAACGCGGCGGGAACGATGTTGAAGTTCGCCGCCATCGGCGTCATCAGCGTGCCGCAATAGCCAGCGTACATACCAATCGCCAGCAGCGGTGCCGGATTACCGTGATGCACGTGGATCAGAAACGGTAAGGCGATACCGGCGCTCAGCACCGGGAAGGCCGCAAAGGCATTACCCATGATCATGGTGAACAGCGCCATGCCGACGCAGTAAATCACCACCAGCATAAAGCGGCTGTCCGGGTTCACAAACAGGCTGACCACCTTCTGCACGGAGTTGCCGGTATTGGCCACCACAAAAACCCCGCCCAGCATGGCCAGCATCTGCGGCAGGATCACCGCCCAGCCAATGGTATCCACCAGGCGGCGAGACTGACGGACGGCATGCAGCGGCGTACCTTTTGTCAGCCACCAGCCGGTAAGGATGGCCGCCACACAGGCCACGCACAGCGCCGCCAGCGTGAGCTGTTTTTGATCGAGCAGGTAAACCCCGCCAATCGACACCCCTTTCAGGAACAGCGTGCCGATAACCGTCACCACCGGGATCATCAGGGCCGGTAAAAACAGCCAGTTTTTCAGCCGGTTTGATGAGGCAATACGCTCAGGCTCACTGGCCATTTTGTACTGCCCTTTACCGACCAGCCCAAAGCCTGCCAGAAGGGCAATTACAATCACGGCGCCGCCAATGATCCGGTACGCCAGCGAGCGGCCCAGCTCCTGCACCATCAGGTCACCGAACAGGAAGATCCCACCGAACAGAAACCAGAACAGTGCCGTGGTAAAACGTTTGGGGTTGGCGCGATCGCGCAGGGTCATGACCACCAGCAACATCACGACGAAGCCAATCAGGTAGTACACGCGATTAATGGTGAGCAGTGTCATCATGGCGCGATCTCCTGCGTTCCCTGCCCGGCTTTCCACGCCATCACGTCACGGCGGATGCTGGCATCCAGCCTCAGCAGACGCGTCATATGAATAATCAATGCCGCAATCGCCGTCGGGATCGCCCACAGGCCGATATGCAGCGGTTCAATACCCTGAATACCGTTCTCCTTCAGGAAAGCGTCGATCAGCAGCACCGCCCCGAAGGCGATAAAAATATCTTCGCCAAAAAACACCGCGATATTGTCGCACGCGGCGGCATGGGCTTTGATTTTGTCGCGAATATGCTGGGGCAGTTCGCCGTACTCGTTCAGCGCCGCCCCTTCGGCCATCGGTGCCAGCAACGGACGCACCGTCTGGGCATGACCACCCAGCGACATCAGCCCCAGCGCGGCCGTCCCCTCGCGGGCGACAAAATAGATCATCAGAATACGCGCCGAAGTGGCGCTGGCGATCTTCGCCACCCACGCCTGTGCGCGCTCTTTTAGACCGTAATATTCCAGCAGACCAATAACCGGCAGGATCAGAATGAATGTAGCCAGAGAGCGGCTGTTGACGAACTTCTCGCCGAAGGTTTCCAGCAGCATGCCGAAATCCATCCCAACCAGCAGACCCGTCGTCAGCCCAGCTACCACGACCACCAGTAGCGGGTTGAAGCGCAGGGCAAAACCAATAACCACCACCGGGATCCCGATAAGCGGCAACAGTGTAGAACCGTCCATAAACGTTACCCTATCCAAAGTGAGCGTTGCGCGCCGACGGCTATTTTTTTAATTTGCGGCGAGCGATGTTGTGTTTTCCGTCAGGCTTCGAAAACCTGCGTTAAAAAGCTATATCTGAACCGCAAAAACATGTAAACAATTTATCAATAAAATGTTCTTATTTTATCGATGAGTTTACATTTCCGGGCAACAGCCACACTCCCGTAAGGAACGTTATGACCCTGAAGAAAAGTGCTGCATCAATGAATCACGACGATATTAACGACGGCCGGATCGTCTCCTCCCGCCATCTGGTTTCCGAGCGCTGCGCGGAGCTATCGGAGCTGGAGTACGCGCTGATCATGACCAGTAACGCGTTCAATAAATGGATGGTGCGCTGCATGACCGCGGCCGGTGAGCCGGATATGGGGGCCTTTGACGTCTCGCTTTTGCATCATGTGAATCACCGCAGTCGCAAGAAGAAGCTGGCCGATATCTGTTTTGTGCTCAACGTGGAAGACACCCACGTGGTGACTTACGCGTTGAAAAAGCTGGTCAAGGCGGGCTACGTCACCAGTGAAAAGGCAGGAAAAGAGCTTTTCTTTTCCACCACGGAGGCGGGAAAAGCACTGTGCATGAAATACCGGGATGTGCGCGAAGCGTGTCTGATCAACATACATGCCGAAAGCGGGATTTCGGGTGCCGCTATCGGTGATACCGCCCAGCTGCTGCGCACCATTTCATCCCTGTATGACACCGCCGCACGGGCGGCGGCATCACTTTGACATCACGGGCGTCTGAAGAGAGTAATACTGCGCCCCGCCAGTTCGTAATCCACGGTCCGGGTGATGACCTCGCCCGTGGCAACCTCCCCCGCCGTGGAGAGCTCCAGCACCCAGCCTCCTTCACCAAACTGCGGGATCTGGAACGACACGGCGCCTTCGAAGGGGTTGAACAGCATCAGCACGTCGTGCCAGATCCCCTCCTCCTGGATGAGATCGGGCCGGCTGATGGAGACGCCGATTGTCGAGCCTTCCTCCCATTGCTCAGACTGCTGCGGTCCTCCTCCGGCGTTAAACCAGCGGATCTCAAGACCGTCTCGCCAGCTCTCCCGGCGCAGCAGCGGCTGTTTCGCCCGAAGCGCAATCAGGTGCCGGGTAAACTCACGCAGCGCGACGTCGTTTTCTGACAACCCTTTCCAGTTGATCCAGGAGATCTCGCTGTTCTGGCAATAGCCGTTGTTGTTCCCTTTTTGCGTCCGGCCAAACTCATCCCCGGCCAGCAGCATCGGTGTACCATGGGAGAACAACAGCGTGGTGAGGAAGTTCCGTTTCTGCCGTTCACGGGTGGCAATAATGTCCGGGTTCTCGGTCGGGCCTTCCTCGCCATAGTTATACGAGCGGTTATCGTTATGCCCGTCGTTGTTCTCTTCACCATTATCGGCGTTGTGTTTCTCGTTGTACGACACCAGATCGTTCAGCGTGAAGCCGTCATGCGCGGTAATAAAGTTGACGCTGGCCCACGGGCGACGCCCGCGTAAATCATAGAGATCGCCCGAGCCCAGCAGGCGGGCGGCAAAATCAGTGGGAACGTTATCGCCCCGCCAGTATTCACGAACGGTATCGCGATATTTGTCGTTCCACTCGCCCCAGCCGGGCGGGAAGCCGCCCACCTGATAGCCGCCGGGGCCGATATCCCAGGGCTCACCAATGAGCTTGAGTTTTGATAAAACCGGATCCTGGGTCATGGCATCAAAGAAGCCGCCGCGCGGATCGAACCCTTCTGGCTCGCGCCCCAGTATCGTACCCAGATCGAAGCGAAAACCGTCGATATGCATCGATTCCGCCCAGTAGCGCAGCGAATCCATGATCATCTGCAGCACACGCGGGTGTGAGGTGTTCACCGTATTCCCCGTGCCGGTGTCATTGATGTAATAGCGATGCTGATCCGGCAAGGTGCGGTAATAGCTGTAGTTATCGATACCCTTGAACGAGAGCGTCGGGCCAAGCTCATTGCCCTCTGCCGTGTGGTTATAGACCACATCCAGAATCACCTCGATGCCCGCGTCATGATAGGCGCGGACCATATCGCGAAAACCCTGGATCCCTGCAGGGCCGTAATAGCGTGACGCGGGCGCAAAAAAGCCCAGCGTGTTATAGCCCCAGAAATTCTTCAGGCCGCGGTCCAGCAGGTGCTGATCGTCCGGGAACCAGTGAACCGGCAGCAGCTCGACGGCGGTGATACCCAGACTTTTGATGTAATCGACCGAGGCTTTATGCCCCATGCCTTCAAAGGTGCCGCGCAGCTCGGGCGGTATCGCCGGGTTGAGCTGGGTAAAGCCTTTCACATGGCTCTCATAGACCACGGTATGCGGCCAGGGGATCGCTGGCCGCTGATGGTCCTGCCAGTCAAACGCATTCGGATCGATAACCCTGCATTTTGGAGTGAACGGCGCGCTGTCACGCGTATCAAAGCTCAGATCCAGCGCGTCATGACCCAGTTCGTAGCCAAAATGGGCATCATTCCAGTCGATATCGCCCACCAGTTCACGGGCATAGGGATCGATGAGCAGCTTATGCGGGTTAAAGCGATGCCCGTTTTCCGGATCATAAGGCCCGTAGACGCGATAGCCATACAGCGCGCCGGGCTGGAGGTCGGGCACATAGCCATGCCAGATCTCGTGGGTATATTCCGGCAGCTCCAGACGGGCGATTTCCGTTTTACCGGAGGGGTCAAACAGACAGAGCTCCACCCGCTCGGCGTGAGCTGAAAAAAGCGCGAAGTTAACCCCTTTCCCGTCATAATTTGCACCCAGCTGCTGGCCATGACCGGCCCGTATGTCAAACGTATTTTCCTTTGCCATTTTCGTTCTCCACGATTATTCGCAGGTAAGCAGAACTAACAAACTTCCTGTTTCAGACGTTAAATCCAGCGTCTCCCGCAGCGCCCGACGTTCACCGGTAAACAGATCCCGGTAGCGTTTCCCGGAAAGCTCTTCGGGGATGACGACCGAAGTGTTGGCCCACAGCGTTTCGTTTGTGGGGGTAGCAAAAACCAGACGCGGTACGGCAACAATCAGCGCCTCCCCGTCCTTCACGCGGGCGTAGACAATCAGGTTTTCCTCGCGCTCGCCGCTGACCTTCAGCGGCAGCCAGTCGCCGTACTGGAAGAGCGGTAAATAGTGCTGCCGGACGCGTAACAGCGTGGCGGTGACATACTGCTTCACCCTGCCGTTTCGCCACTGCTGTTCGTCGGCAAAGAGCTTTGCGTCGGCGCTGCTAAGGTTTTGCCTCAGCGTGGCGAAATCCGGCTCCAGCCGGTTATCCGGGTCGACCAGGCTAAAATTAAGCGCCTCGCTTCCCTGATAGATATCCGGTACGCCCGGCGCCGTCAGTTTGATCACCGTCTGGCTCAGGCTGTTCATCAGCCCGGCGCGGATAAAGGGTTGCAGGGAGGACGAGAAATCATGCAGGAACAGCGTGTTCTCAGGGGACAGCAAGTGCCGGACGTAATTCAGCACCACGCTCTCATAGCTCTCATTGCTGTCGATCCAGTCGGTACGCTGTTTGGCCTCGCGCAGCGCTTTCTCAATAAACCCGAGGAAACGCGCTTCGAGAGACTTCAGCCCTTCACCATCGTCAGGCGACAACGTTGCAGGCCAGACGCCCGCCAGCGCCTGGTAGATCATCCAGGTATCGGCCGCGTTTGGCGCGGTACCGTCATTGAGAAAACGCACCTGGGTCTGGTTCATCTGTCGCCAGCGCGCCAGATTTTCACCCCACTGTTCCGGGGCTTCCGTCAGGGTGTAGAGGCGCGCCCGCGCGTCTTCCCCGCGCTTGGTGTCGTGCGTGGAGGTCCCCAGCAGCGCATCGGGCTGACGGGCCAGACGGATGCGCATCTCCTGGTGAAAGCGGGATAACGAGAACGCGCGCGGGGTGGGATCGGCCCCCACTTCGTTCAGGGCGAGCTCGAGGTTATGGCGGAAAAAGAGCGTATCTTCCACCGATTTCGCCATCAGCGGCCCGGTAAGCTGCTGGAAGCGGGTTCTGAACAGCGAGGCTGCATCGCGGCTGCTGGCGTCCAGGTCGCCGGTGAGGATCCTCACCAACAGGCTTAACGCCGGTTCCGGTGCGTCGACGCTGGCAACAACGCGGTTCAACAGCGCGACATCCGGGGCGGTTAACCCGTCGGCGGTGCCGTAGGTGCGGTAGACCGGAAACGCAATCAGCAGTTCGCGCAGCGTGTAGCGTATGTCGTCCTGCGGCACGTCAATGTCGTTGCATCGGGCAAGGTCGGTGGCAATGTTAAGCAGCGTTGTGAATTCACCCTCAAAATTGCGATCGGTCATCAGCCCTTTAGCGTTGCGAAGTTCCGCATGGCGATCGACCGTCACGCCCAGCGTCTCGTCGTGGATTTTTTCCAGCCGTCCGAGGTTATTATCGTCGACCAGCACTTCGGCCAGCGAGGCGATAAACTCATATCCGGTGGTGCCGGATACCGGCCATTCCGCAGGCAGTTGTTCCCCTTTGGCGAGAATTTTTTCCACCGTGATATAACAGTCGGGACCGGTTGCCTGCCGTAACCGCTGCAGGTAACCCAGCGGGTCGGCCAGCCCGTCGATATGGTCAATGCGCAACCCGTCGACAATACCTGTATGCACGAGCTCGAGGATCAGGCGATGCGTATCCTGAAACACCCCCTCGTCTTCCACTCTGACGCCCACCAGGCCGGTAATTTCAAAAAAGCGCCGCCATGAGAGCTGTTTCGGCGCTTCCCGCCAGGACATCAGCCGCCAGCTCTGCGCCTCGTGGATCGCCTCGATGCTTTTCTCCGCAGCCCATATTCCGGGGTTAAGCGGATAGGCTGTGTCATAGTAGACCAGCGCGGCCTCACCGGTGACACTGTCACGTTTCAGAGTAATTGCCCCCTTCACCAGCTCGGCCTCAAAGGTGTCGCCAAGGAACGGCAGCGTCAGCTGGCGCGACCAGTCAATATCAAAATAGTGCGCGTAACGGCTTTGCTGACCAAACGCGATAACGTCCCGCCACCAGCGGTTTTCCAGCGAGGTCGACATATGGTTAGGGACGATGTCCAGAATGAGCCCCATTCCCGCCTGCCTGAGTGCCGCCGTCATGCGGTCGAAACCGGCGCGCCCGCCAATGGCAGGATCGATTTCGTTAGGATCGGTGACGTCATAACCGTGGGTTGAACCGGTGGTGGCGGTAAATATCGGTGAGGCATAGAGATGGCTGATCCCGAGGTCTTTAAGGTATGGCACCAGCTCCACCACGCGGTCAAAGGTCATGCCATTGCGGAACTGTATTCGGTATGTGGCACAAGGGATCATGATGCGTCTCCATCTGCAAAACGAACGACAATGCTGTTCGGCGCTAACACCTCAGCGGCCTCCGGCCAGCTAAAGAGCGTTTCGCCTGCCAGCGCAGGAACGTCAACGGGCTTATTACCGATATTCAGCGCCAGCGACAATGTCCCCGTCGGGAAAGACCAGCTCACCGCCACCATACCGGGAGCAGTCTTAACGATTTTGCCCTCAACGGTGCCGCCAGGGCGAAGTAACGGCACAAGATAGCGATGCCGCAGGACCAGCAGGCTTCGCGTGAAGCGCAGCCAGGATTTACCCTGCGCAGTCGTCACGTTGTGCCAGTCCAGTTTTGAGCGGGCAAAAGTCTGCTTGTCATTCGGATCCGGTACATCGCCATCGTGTCCGCTGTGGCCGGTAAACTCTTTTGCCCGCCCTTCCCGCACGGCTTTCGCCAGATCGCCATGAAAATCCGTAAAGAACAGGAACGGGTTGGTTTCGCCATACTCTTCGCCCATAAACAGCAGCGGGATATGGGGTGACAGCAGCAGCGCGGCGAGCAGAACGCGGGTTTTATCCGCGCCCGCAAGGGTAATAAGCCGTTCGCCCTGGGCGCGGTTACCGGTTTGATCGTGGTTTTGAATAAAATCGACAAAGAAGGTCGGCGGCTGGGTGTGGCATTCCACCCCGCGTGAGTGTCCGGTCTGCAAAGAGACCTCACCCTGATAGACAAACCCTTCTGCGAGTGCTCTGGCGAATTTTTTTTCCGGTTCGAAGGCAAAATCCTGATAGTAGGCATGCGTTTCGCCGGTGGCAAAGACGTGGGCGGCGTTGTGGAAATCATCATTCCACTCGGCGGTAAACAGCGGCGT
This sequence comes from Enterobacter cloacae complex sp. IR5384, assembly GCF_049237265.1. NCBI lineage: Bacteria > Pseudomonadati > Pseudomonadota > Gammaproteobacteria > Enterobacterales > Enterobacteriaceae > Enterobacter > Enterobacter cloacae complex sp. IR5384. The sequence continues at coordinate 119,254 of NZ_JBMKHJ010000009.1, forward strand.
GGCTCCCTTTTCATCGCGTGGATGCAGGAAAATCACGTTACGGCTGTCCTCGGTGGTGAGATGGATATGACGATCCGGGAGCGCTTCGCGGATCGTTTCTGCGATCTGCTGAAGAATATGTTTCGACGCCGTATCTTTAATCTGGTCGATGGCATCAAACCGTAAGCCATCCAGACGGTATTCGGTCAGCCAGAACAGGGGCGCGTCAAGAATGTAGTGTCTGACCGGCTCCCGTTCATAGGCGATACCGTTACCCCACGGCGTCATTCTCTGCGCATCAAAAAACGCGGGTGACAGCAAGGGTAAGTAGTTCCCTTCTGGGCCGAAATGGTTGAGTACGATATCCAGCACGACAGAAAGGCCCAGGCCGTGCGCCGCATCGATGAACGCGTGAAAATCCTCCGGCGTGCCATAGGCGGAATGCGGGGCATACAGCAATACGCCGTCATAGCCCCAGCCGCGGCTGCCGCCGAACTGTGAAACCGGCATAACTTCAAGCTGGGTGATGCCGAGTTCAGCCAGATACGGCAGCTTGTCGATAGCCGCCCGGAAGGTGCCCTGCGGCGTAAAGGTGCCAATATGCAGTTCGTAAATCACCGTCTCTTCCCACGGTCGCCCTGCCCAGTCTGGGTTGATGGGCTGATAGCGGCCGGGGTCAATCACCACGGAGGGGCCATTAACGTCCCCTTTCTGCGCCCGCGATGCGGGGTCAGGTACCGCCATGCCGTCCTGTAAAACGAACTGATACTCGGTGCCATGCGTCACGCCAGGTACGTCAATCTGGAACCAGCCGTTCCCGACCGCCGTCATGGGCAGATCGCGTTCTGCCAGACGTAGCGTAAGTTGTTGTTGTCCCTCAGCCCAGACGCGAAAACGTACAACGTCACTGGAAATAAACTCAGCACCCCACTGCTTTTGAAATGTCCTGAATTCCATTCATTGTCCTCGAATGACCCACATTTTACGCGGAATGAAGTACAAGCTTAGTTCAGGATCGAAAGCACGTTTCAACAGAGCCCCAATGTGCAACCGTCATTTTTCTGTCACTTAAATTCATTACGCTTTCGTCATTTTGACAAGGGTGTTAAGGAAACAATAATGAATTCAATAGCTAAGGCATTACTGGTGGCATTACCGATGTTGAGCGCAACCGCTACCGCGGCAAATAATGAACTGTGTGAACCAAAAGCCTACGAAATGGCGCTGCGCTACCAGCAGAAGTCAGCTGAAATCATGGCGCTTCAGCTGCAGACGTACCGTTTTGCCACCGGCCGTTTTGACGAGAAAGTGAAAGATCTGAAAACGCCAGAAAATTACGCGGTGGTCATGGATCTGGATGAAACCGTGCTCGACAACACCCCGCTGCTGGTGCGCGACATGGAACAGTGCCATGACTACACCCAATGGGATACCTGGAGCGACTGGGAAAAACAGGGAAAACCCGGCCTGATCCCCGGCGCGAAGGCGTTTCTTGAGCATGTGAATCAAAGCAAGGTGCGTATCTACTATGTCTCTGACCGCATGCAGGAAAATAAAGCAGATACCATCAACACGTTAAAATCCCTTGGCCTGCCGCAGGTCTCGGACGACAGCGTGCTTCTGGATACGGTGAGTAAAGAAGAGCGCCGCCAGAGCATCCTTAAAAAACAGCAGATCATTATGTTGTTTGGCGACAGCCTGCCGGATTTCGCCGTGCAGTTTAAAAACAAAAAACCGAGTGAGCAGCAGCGCGAGCTGGTTGAGGCAAACGCAGAGCATTTTGGCAATGACTGGATTGTGCTGCCTAATGCCGCTTATGGCTCATGGTCAAAAGCCACGCCGGACAGCTGGAAGCCGTAACAATCTGCCCGCCGGGCACGGTATTGCCGTTGCCCGGTCACCCCACTGAGCTATCCATCCCATTTATAGGTCCTATCACTGTTGAGCGGGTTCTTAAATTTTGATGCATAAGTAAGATGAGGACTTACTAAAGGAGATCATCATGCTTACTGTCAAGAAACTTGCCCTCTCTACGCTCATCACCAGTTCACTGCTCTTCTACCCTGCGCTGCACTCCCTGGCAGAGACGCCTCAGCACGTGGTGGAACAACCGGCGGGCGGTTACAGCGTTCAGGTGGGCGACGTGCTGGTTACGTCGTTTACGGACGGCAGCGTCGCGCAGGATCTGCACACGCTGTTGCGCCGGACCACAGCGCAGAAAACCGATGCGTTACTGGCGAAAAATTTCCAGGCTAACCCGGTTGAAGCTTCCATTAACGCCTTTCTGATTGCGCTGCCGGGACACAAAATTCTGGTCGATACCGGTTCCGGCCAGCTTTTTGGTCCGGGCAACGGCGGGCGTTTAATCGAGAGCCTGGCAACGCAGGGGATCAAACCGCAGGACATCACGGAAATCTTACTGACGCACGCGCATTCCGATCATTCCGGTGGCCTGATAAAAGACGGTAAGGCGGTATTTACCAACGCCCGCGTGTTCGTGGGGAAACCGGATATCGACTTTTTCTTCAATGAAGAGAATCAGAAAAAAACCGGTTACGATCAGAACTACTTTGACGTGGCACAGAAGACTTTAAAACCGTATCTTGATGCCGGCAAAGTGGTGCCTTTTACCGGTACATCAGCGCTGCTGCCGGGTATTACCGGAACGGTTCACCCCGGCCATACACCGGGCTCGGCCTTCTATACGCTGGAAAGTAAAGGCGAGAAAATTACCTTCGTGGGCGACATTATCCACGTCGCTGCGGTACAGTTCCCGCAGCCTGATGTGACCATCGCCTACGATGAAGATCAGGACGGAGCAGCCCGAGTGCGCAAGCAGGCCTTTGACGACTTTGTCAAAAACAGAGATCTGATTGCCGCGCCACACCTGCCGTTCCCCGGTATCGGTTATGTCACCAAAGGCGAACGCGCGGGCTATGCCTGGGTTCCGGTTACCTATACCAACCGGGACGCCAGCACAGCTAAATAAACAACGGAAAACAACATGACGCCATTTTCAGACCTGGATATTGACCTGATATTGACGTTGGATGCACTGCTCACCGACCGGAACATCACGCACGCCGCCGCACGTCTGGGGGTCAGCCAGCCCGCGCTGTCAGCCCGTCTTTCGCGCCTGCGTGCCATTTTTGGCGAGCCGTTGTTTATCCCTTCCCCACATGGACGTGGGGTGTTGCCCACACCCCGTGCCGAGGCGCTGAGGCCTCAGATCGCGGCCGTTCTGCGTGGCATCAGCGCGATGCTTGCCCCCACCGGGTTTAACCCCCGCGAGAGCAATCGCACGTTCGTCATTGCCCTGCATGAAAACCCGGCCCTGATGCTTGGGGCTGAACTGCTGAATCACATCAGACGTGAAGCGCCGGGGATCCGCCTGCGTTTCGCCCTGCCGGAGTGGGTGAACCTGACCCAGCAGCTGGAAAGCGGAGACGTTGATATTTACATCGGCGTGAGTGCGGGCGCGCACGACGGCTGGGTCAGACGCAAACTGTTTGAAGACGCGTTTGCTACCGCCCAGCGCAAAGGGCATCCTCGCGGTACGGGGCCGCTGGATCTGGCGCAGTATTGCGCACTCTCTCATCTGGTAGTCTCCTCCCAGGGCGATCCATTTACCGGCTTTGTCGACCAGACGCTGGCCGGGCTGGGATATCAGCGCAACGTGGTGATGTCCACGCAAAGCTATGCCATGGCACCGCCTCTGGTGGCGGGGACTGACCTGATTTGCACCTTACCGGGACGCATGTTGCAGCAGTTCGCCACCACACTCGATATTTTCCCGCCCCCGCTGCCACTCCAGCCGATCGCCATCAGCATGTTCTGGCATCCTAAAAACAGTCAGGACACGGCGAACGCCTGGCTGCGCGAACAACTGCTGCTGGCCGCCGGGCGTCAACCCTGAGCAACGGTGGTGAGGAATTTTTTTAAGACTTCAGAACGAATGATTCGGTGACAAACCAGCGTCAGTTCGCTCTCCCTGAGCCGATCAATAATGTCGACGTAAACCACATTCCCGACGCTCACCGCCCTTGCTGAGGCGGGCAAGAGCGCAATGCCAAATCCCGCCGCGACAAGGCTGATGACGGTGGGCACGTCGGTGGCATTCTGCACCACCTCCGGCTGGAAACCCGCACCGTTACAGGCGTCATAGAAATATTGTTCCAGCCCCATGCCTTGCGGATCGCGCAGCGAGATCCACTTTTCGTCCTTCACGGATGAAAGCGTCAGTGCGGATGACGTGGCCAGGGAGTGTTGGCGAGGCAGCGCCAGCACCGTTTTCTCTGAGGTAAAGGGGCGAGATTGCAGATCGTCAGGTAACGCAGGCAGCGGAGCCCGGATAATCGCCACGTCCAGCTGGTTGGTCTGCACGGCTTCGTAAAGCGTCTGCACGTTCCCGGTCATCAGCGAAATGGCAATCGCGGGCCAGTTCTCGTGCAGCTGGCGCAGCGTTGCAGGCAGCTTACCGTCGAACATCGCACTCGATACACATCCCAGATTCAACACCCCCTGTTCGCCACGGGCGGTTTGTCTGGCGTCCAGCACGGCCTGCTCGGTCATCGCAATTGCCAGCCGGGCTTTGACCAGAAACGCGTCTCCGGCAGGCGTCAGGGTTAAGCGACGATGTGCACGGCTAAACAGTGTGACGCCCAGACGCGCCTCCAGCGCTTTAATCTGCTGGCTCAGCGCAGGTTGCGCCATGTTCAGACGCTCCGCGGCGCGGTGCATATGGAGCTCTTCAGCGACCACCAGAAAATTACGCATCAGACGAAATTGCATGATGAAGTCCCGCGAAAATTGATAATAAAATTCTTATCAAGATAGCATCAATGATGCAATTGATGCTATCTGTCGTTCGCCCAACAATGGAGGTCAGCCATTAAGGGAGAAAAACATGCAAAACCCCATCAACGATCTCAGAAGCGCCATCGCGTTGCTGCAACGCCATCCAGGTCACTATATCGAAACCGATCACCCGGTAGATCCCAATGCTGAACTGGCGGGCGTCTACCGCCATATCGGCGCGGGCGGTACCGTAAAACGCCCCACCCGAACGGGCCCGGCCATGATGTTCAATAGCGTGAAGGGCTACCCTGGCTCCCGCATCCTGGTAGGTATGCACGCCAGCCGGGAAAGAGCGGCGCTTCTGCTGGGTTGTGAACCCTCGAAGCTGGCGCAGCACGTTGGTCAGGCGGTGAAAAACCCCGTTGCACCGGTGGTGGTTCCGGCCTCGCAGGCACCGTGCCAGGAGCAGGTCTTTTACGCCGACGATCCGGACTTTGACCTGCGTAAGCTGCTTCCGGCCCCGACCAACACGCCGATTGATGCAGGCCCGTTCTTCTGTCTGGGGCTGGTACTGGCAAGCGATCCGGAAGATACCTCGCTGACCGATGTGACCATTCACCGTCTCTGTGTGCAGGAGCGAGATGAACTCTCTATGTTCCTTGCCGCCGGTCGCCATATCGAAGTCTTTCGCAAGAAGGCCGAAGCGGCGGGCAAACCGCTGCCGGTAACCATCAATATGGGACTTGACCCGGCTATCTACATTGGGGCCTGTTTCGAAGCGCCAACCACGCCATTCGGTTACAACGAGCTTGGTGTCGCCGGGGCATTACGCCAGCAACCGGTGGAGCTGGTACAGGGCGTGGCGGTAAAAGAGAAAACGATTGCGCGGGCGGAAATCATCATCGAGGGCGAACTGCTTCCCGGCGTGCGCGTAAGAGAAGATCAGCACACCAACACCGGCCACGCCATGCCGGAGTTCCCGGGCTACTGCGGCGAGGCGAATCCATCTCTGCCGGTGATCAAAGTGAAAGCCGTGACGATGCGAAACCACGCGATCCTGCAGACGCTGGTGGGCCCGGGCGAAGAGCACACCACGCTTGCCGGTTTGCCGACCGAGGCCAGCATTCGCAACGCGGTCGAAGAGGCCATTCCCGGCTTTCTGCAAAACGTTTACGCCCACACCGCCGGAGGCGGTAAATTTCTCGGCATTTTACAGGTGAAAAAACGCCAGCCGTCAGACGAAGGACGTCAGGGCCAGGCGGCACTTATCGCCCTGGCCACCTATTCCGAGCTGAAAAACATTATCCTCGTGGATGAAGACGTGGATATCTTCGACAGCGACGATATCCTGTGGGCAATGACCACCCGCATGCAGGGCGATGTGAGCATTACCACGCTTCCGGGGATCCGCGGCCACCAGCTGGATCCGTCGCAGTCGCCGGACTACAGCACCTCGATCCGTGGAAATGGCATTTCCTGCAAGACTATCTTCGACTGCACGGTGCCGTGGGCGCTGAAGGCGCGGTTTGAACGGGCGCCGTTCATGGAGGTTGATCCCACACCGTGGGCGCCGGAGCTGTTTGCGACGAATAAGCAATAGTCCCACAGCACGCGTATGGTCATCGGGTCATACGCTTATTTTCTTTTCAAGCGTGGCGATATTCTCACCCGCCACGCGCTCCACCGTAAAACGATCGACGCTCAGCAAAATCAGCATCAACCCTCTGCCGCTCTCCAGCAATGGCGATGTTTCACAAAATCGGTCTCGTCTGGCGGCATCAAGCCGCTCCTGCGGGAACGCCTCACCTGCGTCGGTAAAGATAAGGCAGACGTCGCTGTCGCGGATGTCGAACCGCACGCGGAATGCGCTTGAGGGATCCTCATGCAACGCATGCCGGATGATATTCGTCGCCACTTCACAGACGGCGAGATCGAGCGCGAAACGCCATTCATCATCAACGGTAAGCGCGCATAGCCTCTCTTCCAGCCAGCTTGCCAGCGGCGTCAGCGAGCCGAGCACCGCCGGAAATTCTGCCTGCTCCGGCGTCTGCATTTACTGCCCCAGCTGCGCAAGCGCGGTGCTTTTATCCGGATAGATGCGAAATATGCGATCCATCCGGGTCAGAGTGAACATATTCATGATCCCTGGGTTCAGGGAACATAGCGCCATTTCTCCTTTGCCATTCATCAACTTGAACAACGACACCAGCATCCCCAGCCCGCTGCTGTCGATGAAATCTACTTTGCTAAAGTCGACAATGAGGGCTTTACGATCGCTGCCAATTTCTTCCGTCACAGTGGCTTTAAACGCTGCCGCAACGGAGGCATCCAGCCGCCGGACCGCCGGCGTAAGTACGTTGGCATGCGGTAATCGTTCAGTGTTCATCATCATTCTGTTCTCCCTGCCGCTCAATTACTAATAGTGAAACATCGTCAGTTAAGGCGGTCGGTTCATCGCGATGTGCGTTACGCCAGTCGGTCAGGTGTTGACCAAACTGTGATAACAGTTCATCAACAGGCAAACGGGCGTGCTGATGAAGCCAGCGCTGGAGACGTTGCGGGCCAAACTGCTCGCCCTCGACATTCTCACATTCCGTGATCCCGTCACTGAATAAGCATAAGCGATCCCCTGGATTGAGGGTAAACGCCACATCGTCCCAGCTGAGATCGGGGATCAGCCCTACAGGCGGTCCGCCGTCACCCACGGCGGTGACGGCACTGTCTGCATTCACAATTACGGGGGTAGGATGCCCTGCCTGACACAACAATCCCTGACCCGTTGCAGGATCGATTACCCCGTAGATAATGGTGAAATAGCTGGTGATGTCGTTCTCTTCACTGCAAAACCGGCTATTCAGAATTCTGATCACCTCAGCGGGAGACTGAACCCCGCCCGCTTCGGTAAACAAGAACCGGTCCACCACCCGGCCATGTAAAAACTGGCGCGCAACCGCGAGGGACATCATTGCCGCGCCTACGCCGTGACCGGAAACATCGACGCAATAAAAACCCAGATGGGAATCGAGCGCAAAAATATTAAAGACGTCGCCCGAGACCCAGGCTGAGGGTAAGAAAAGCCAGTCGGAAAAGTAATTGCCATAACGTAAGCGGTGCGAAGGCAGCACGGAGTGCTGGACACGCGCCGCCAGCTCAAGATCCTGTTCAAGCTGGTGTAAGGCCTCGCTCAGACGCTTATTGTGCGCGGCGAGCGTCGCTTCCAGCGTCAAAATGCGCCCTCCTGCGTGTAACCGTGCCCGTAGCTCTGCCTGCTCGACGGGCTTACTCAAAAAATCATCGGCCCCTGCATGAAAACCCTGCGTCAAATCGCCCGTGTTCTCGCGCGCCGTTAACAGGATGACGTAAACGTAGTGACCCCATTCGCGGCTACGGATCGCCTTGCACAGAGCCAGCCCGTCCATCACGGGCATTTCCCAGTCGCTGATCACCATGCTGACGGGCTCGCTGGCCAATATCTCCAGCGCGGCGACGCCATTCTCCGCCTCGCTCACGATGTAGCCCCACTGGGTGAGCATCCGGGAGAGTAAGCGACGATAAATCAGCGAATCTTCAACGATTAAAACGTGCAGCGCTGACATGCATCCCCCTATAGCGGTAAGAACCAGATAAGGCTGACGGTGCCTTCGCGGAACTTAGCATTCCCGTTACTGTGGCCAGGGTAGCGTGTCCCCGAGTAGTTCGCGTACTGGACGGAGAACGAACCCGGCGTATAGCCTGCATAACCAAAGCTGTAGCTGTAATCGCCGTTCCAGGGTTGTTGCTGACTGCTGTCGGGGAACCAGAATGCCGTTGCCCGAATAAAGAAATGCTGTTTAAAGGTGTAACCGCAGCCGCCGAGGAATACATTTTTATTTTTGCGAATGTCATCGCTGCTAAGGTCATAGTAACGTGGGACCCAACTGTACCCTGCCTGGCAGATAATAGAGTCGCCTTTGTTGATCAGAAGCGATTTTTCTATCGGCTTCGGTAAGGAAAACTTATAGGCGAGAGTCACCGCCCCCTGCTCGAAGTAGGTATGTCGTCGGCTACCAGGCGTCCAGAAGTGATTATCACCGTAGTTGCTGTACACAAGGCTAACCGTATTAGCATGCCAGTCGTCATAGCCAAAACTGTAACGAAAATCTGCGGTGTAGCGACTGGTATCCCTGACCGGCAGCCGGGAGGTAATGTTGGCAAACCAGAAGCTATAGGGCGAATACTGCAGGCTGAGATTCAGCGTCTGGTTAATTTTTCGCTTTTGTGTGGCGCTGTCTGAGCTGTTTGGAATGCTCATCCACTGCTCTTTCAGCCCCGAACTGAAACTCAGGGCACCTGAGAATTTTTTGTCATTACCCGAAAACAGGCGCCCCCATCGACTGGTAAATACGCCAGCCTGTACCGGTTCGCCGTTTTTATCGCGCAGGGTGTCATTTTCATTACTTTGTGCCGCATCTGCGGAAGATGTTGCGGCGAGCAGCACGCCCGCCAGAAGCCATTTCTCGCGCATAACCGCCATCCTTAGTTAGGTATCCAGCGTGCGGCGACGTTATATTTCGCCATGAGCCACAGTATGCCTAGTGCCGCAGCATGCACTAACGTGTTTTCTGTCCAGGCGTGACGCCATAAATCGAACGTAATGAACTGACTCACCAGCAACACCACGTACACATGCAAAATAAAGGTATAAAGCGAGTGCTGGCCTAACGGAATGAGAAACCATCCGAACATTTTGTTGAGCGGCACCCACCACCAGGTCAGCACCAGATAGACGGTAACCATCAGCGCGATATCGTTTAATACCCGCACCGGACCCAGCCCATTTTTTGCAGCCCAGGTGTGATAAAACGTGTTGAAGGTGTCAGGTGGAATCACATGCAACAGCAGCGCAGGCGGCATAAACGGGTTGGTATGGTTCTGCGCAACAAACCCCAGAACAAGTGATACCATCACCAGCGCAACCACCACCACTTTACCTGCCGGCGTGCGGGCAAAAGAGAGTAATTCGGCTTTGTACCAGCCGCACGCCATGCCCAGCACGAAAATGAACTGCCAGGCCAGCAGCGGAAAAGCGAATTCGAATTCCGCTGGCGTCAGCCGCAGCGGCCAACGCTGCCACAGGCTGTACACCAGCAGCGACAGCCCCAGCAGCCACCAGACCTTCCCTTTCTGCAACATCCCTAAAAACAGAGGGCTAAAGAGCAATAAAAAGATATATAGCCCAAGAATTTGAGTCTGATGGGGGCCAATCTGCAAATAGAGAATGATATTGAACCAGGTCTCTTTTATTTGCGGTGTCACCGGATAAAGCGACCAACTTTCACCCGAAAAGCGATCGGTAAAATGGGTAACCTCGAAAAGAGTAATATTGGGAACCCATGCCAGAAGAATAAATGACACTATGATAATGATATTTACACGATATATTTTCCACGCCCGGAGATAAAGCCCCCATGACACCGTAAGTAATACCACTTTTTGCAGGCGAGCACGGTTGAGCATGCCCAACATAAATCCTGAGAGAATCACAAAACCCTCTGCGCCGGTGGTTAATCCGAAACGCTCCCAGGAAAATATATTAAATACCGACATCACTTCCGTATGTGCCACGACCATCATGACGAGGGCAATACCGCGCATAAAGTCGATTCTCAGGTCTCGTGCACCTGCAACGGCATACCGCCATGTTGTTGATTTTGAATTATTTTCTTGCGCGAGCAACGGCGCAATATGGCTCATAGGGTGTCCTTTACCAGGAATCGAAAATAAAGTTCTAAATAAAGTAGATAGCCTATAGAAATAGTAACCGCAATTTCTCCCTGGCAGAGAAAATGGATTAAGCAAAATTTACATCCAATTAACCCATGCTAAATATTACTTATGGGCATGGCTGGACACTTTTATTCGGCGTTCTACACTTACCTTAAATTTCGTTCAATCGCTTTTTCTTTGGCCTTCGGGTAACTGTCTGCGCCGCAGAATGGGGCTGCATTTTCACGGAATCAGGAAAGCCGGATCTATGGATTTTTATTTTTCCCGTTTTGAACATCGTCAACCTCCGGAACCGTTAAAAACGCCACGTTGGGTCATGATGACCTGGCAGGTGTTAGCGGTCGCGGCGCTCATACTGGGCGCAAATTATATTTACTGGCGCTGGACCGCCTCCCTGAATACCGATGCCTTGTGGTATGCCATTCCGCTGGTCCTCGCCGAAACCCTGGCATGGATCGGAACCGTGCTGTTTACCATCAATTTGTGGAAAGAAGAGGATCCACCGCAAAGTCCCCCTCCCAGCGATATTAACGCCTGTCTGTCGCCCGAGGAGGCCACGGAACCGCGTCCTGTTAAAGTGGATTTATTCATCGCAACCTATTCCGAAGACACCGAGCTGGTACGGCTCTCCATTCAGGATGCGCTGAAGATGGATTACCCTTTCCCGATTGACTACCGGATCCACGTGCTTGATGACGGCCGCCGCCCGGATATGAAAGCCGTCTGCGAAGAGGAAGGCGTCAATTACATCAGTCGCCAGACTAACATCGGCTTTAAGGCCGGCAATCTGCGCAACGGCCTTGAGCAAACCGACGGCGACTTCATTGTTATTTGCGATGCCGATACCCGGGTCTTCCCTACTCTTCTCAGCCATACGCTCGGCTATTTTCGCGACCCCGATGTCGCCTGGGTACAGACCCCCCAATGGTTCTTCGACCTGCCGGAAGGCGAAAATTTGTCACACTGGGGACACCGTAAAGCAGGGAAAGTTGGCTATGGCCTGGGCTGGGCGATCCAGAAGCTGGTTGGCCCGGTGACCCTTGGCCGCGATCCGTTTTTCAACGACCCGCGCATGTTCTATGACGTGATCCTGCGACGCCGCAACTGGGCCAATGCGGCATTCTGCTGTGGAGCGGCCTCCATTCACCGCCGTGAGGCCGTAATGCAGGCCGCACTGAGAAGCTATGCCTGGTCTGTTGAAGAGGAGATCCATCGCCATACCCGGGATATCCGTGACGAAGAAACGCGGGAAGCCTTGCAGAATGCGATGCGTCCGCACGTTGCATTTGACACCGAATTAACGCCCTACAAATTCCACGTATCGGAAGATATCTATACCTCAATTTTGTTGCACGGTGATGCCGCAAGACGCTGGCGTTCGGTCATGCACCCGCGCGTTGAATCGAAAATGCTCTCCCCGCAGGATATGCTGACCTGGATGATCCAGCGCTTTAAGTATGCCGCCGGTTCGCTGGATATTTTGTTCCATGACAATATCTTCAGTCGCCGCCGCTTTAAGCTTTCTCTCCCTCAGACGCTGATGTACGCCACAACCTTCTGGTCTTATCTGGCCTGCGTGTGGAACACGGTGTTTTTGATTTCGCCCATCATTTACCTGTTCACCGGCATTCCACCGGTTTCAGCCTGGTCGACGCCGTTCTATCTCCACTTTCTGCCCTTTTTTATCCTCTCTGAGCTGGCCTTTATGTTCGGCACCTGGGGGATTTCGGCCTGGGACGGCAGGGCCTCTTACCTCTCCTTCTTTTCCATGAATCTGCGCGCGCTCAACACCGTGCTGCGAGGCGAACAAATCAAGTTTCATGTTACGCCGAAAGAGAGGCAAACCGGCCGTTTTCTCTATCTGGTGAAGCCGCAGATTGCCATCGTGGTACTGACCCTGGCGGGGCTTCTCTGGGGAGGAATCCAGGTCGCTCGCGGCCAGGTTGACGATCCATCTGGTTACGTCATCAATATTTTCTGGGGGGCGGTCAATATCGCCGCCATGCTCCCTCTGATTTTTGCGGCCATGTGGACGCCAACTGAAGAGGGAGAGGTCAGCCAATGAGACGACGCGATGCCCTGCTTTCTGCGCGCAGTTATTTGACAATTTTGCTGGGGTTCCTGCTCGGTTTTGCCATTGTGGTGTGGGTTGAGAAACAAATGCCTTCGCGTGTGGAAAGCAGCGGCGGCATTGCGCTCAGTAAAGATTTCCCTCCACTGCCTGCGACACGCGAACTGACCTATAACGAAGCCATCTGGGCGCGGGTGGCATGGCAGTATTACGTGAATAATACCCAGCCAAACGGGCTGGCGAACGCCAGCGACGGTGAGCCATGGCTAAGCCTCTGGAGCGTGGGAAGCTATCTCTTTGCGACCATCGCTGCACAGCAACTCAATATTATTACCACCGATGAGTTTGACGAGCGGATCGGCGCCGCCCTGTTCACGCTGGGGGCGCTACCGCTCAATGATAAAGGGCTCCCGGCCGCCTATTATCATGCGGACACGCTGAAGATCCTCGGCAAATCAGACGCCTCGCCCATAGGGCTCAGCCGCCTGCTGACGGCACTTCAGACTCTCCTGTGGCGCTACCCTCAGCACGCCGCGGCGGTTGGTGATGTGTTTAGCCACTGGCGTACCGGCTCGCTGATTGAAAATAACACTCAAAGCCAGGCGGCCGTGCCGCTTCATCACTGGACGCTGACTGCCGATGAACAGCGGGACAGCTTTGGCTATCGACTCTATGCCAGCCATACCCTGCGTTTGATTGACAGTGCAGCGGGCCTCGCGGTCACCAACCCGCCTGAAGGGCAAAAGATGATCGACCTGGATGGCATCATGGTCCCCGATGAAGGGTTACGTACGCCCTGGGGCAAGCAGACCTCTCTGATCAGCCTGCCCTATCTGTTAACCGGTCTTGAGCTGGGTTTTGATGCCCAGAGCGCGGAAATCGCGTGGCGAATTATGCAAATTCAGCAGCGTCGCCACCACCTCCGTACACCAAAACCGCCTGTCAGCACGGATTATGCCGAACCGGCACCGGATTATGTTACCGACCTGCCAGACAGACAGCCAGTACAGGCACGCGCCTTGCGCGACGAAGCACCGGAGAAGGTAGCCATTACCTCAACCCGTTCTGCGTTTGCCTGGTATGCCCTGTTTCGTAATAGCTGGAGTGAAGCGCTGCGCCAGCAGGTAGAGTCGCTTCAGGTGCCGGGCAAAGGCTGGCAAAGAGGATTAAATCTCAACAATAGCGTTAATTCCGTCGTAGATGCGGATACCAATGCCATTGTGCTGGAAAGCCTGTCTTATATCGCGCATGGCCAGATGCTCTGTCTGGCCTGTCTCTACACGGCCCCACGGCCATCCACTTCTGCAGGAGCAACGCCATGAAGCCACGATCCCTGATCTTCTTTCACCTGCTGACGGGAATAATGATCTGCTGGCTGGCATTATCGACCGTGCGTGCGGAAACCGGGCTGCCAGCATCGAATTACGTCCCGCGCAGTGGAGAGCTGACGGTCAGAGAGATGACCATTGCGAAAAATGCCTGGCAGTATTTTGTGGCGAATTATCAGCCCACGACGGGCCTGGTGAATGCGGTCAATAAATATCCCTCTACCACGATGTGGGACAGCGCATCCTATCTGGCTGCCATGACGGCGGCGCGTGAACTGGGGATCATTGATAAAGCAGAATTCGATCGCAGAATGCTGAAGTTTCTCGCCACGCTAAACACGCTGGTGCTGTTCCGCAACGAGCTGCCAAACAAAGCGTATAACACCATCAGCGGCCAGAAAGTGGACTATACCAACAAGCCCGGTGAAATTGGCTTCTCGGCCCTGGATATCGGACGGATGCTGGTCTGGCTGAAAATTATCAAAGAGCGTTACCCGGAATATGGCAACAGCATAGATAACGTGGTACTGGGATGGGATTTCAGCCATGTGATTGATCCCTGCGGTACCCTGTATGGTGCCTATCTGGAAAATGGCCAGCCCAAATATGTTCAGGAAGGTCGACTGGGCTATGAAGAGTACGGCGCGGCGGGTTTCCAGCTGTGGGGTTTTAATACCTGTAAAGCCAGTCGCCCGCAGCCTTATGAGCTGGCCGAAATTTACTGCGTACTCGTTCCCTATGATACACGCGACCCGCGTAACACATCTCAACATAACTATGTTGTGACGGAGTCTTACCTGCTTTACGGGCTGGAGTTCGGCTTCGATAAACCGACCGACCGGGATAACGCGCCCCGCGACTACTCCCTGACATGGATGAAGAACTTTGCCGACCGCGTTTATCAGGCACAGGAGAACCGCTATACCATCACCGGCGTCCTCACTGCCCGCTCTGAACACCAGCTCGATAAACCCCCATATTTCGTCTATGACACCGTATTCAGCGATGGTTTTAACTGGAACACCATCACCGATAAAGGCCAGTTCGTCCCTGGCGCTGCCGCGATTTCACTGAAAGCGGCGCTGGGGATGTGGGTACTGTGGAACTCGCCCTACACGGACCGCCTGCTGAATACCATTGAGAATGCAAACGAAGAGGGAAAAGGCTACTACGAAGGCCTGTATGAAAATGGTGACGGGCCGATCAAGGAGTTCACCGCGAACAATAACGGCATCATGCTGGAGGCGTTGTTATTCAAAAAAGAGGGAAAACTGCTGGCCTTCAACACCGACAACCCGAAGAGCAAGGATTTTGCCCCGTCACTGTGGGATCAAAAGCTGCTGGATCAGTTTGAAGAGAACAACGCGCTGCGTAGCCGACCGTTCCTTACCAGCACACCGGCAGTAAAAAGCTGGTGCGACCGGACCGGCGTCACGCTGCGCACCAAACCCGCCTGTCAGGCTTGTCAGTGCGCATCCTGCAGCGCGGACGAGCCTGTTAAACTGCCTCCGGTGACTGCGCAATGCTTAAAACCTTAGCCAGAGGGCTCGCGGGATTACTCCTCGCAGGCGTAGTGGTTTTTGCCCTGTTTGGCCATCAGGGGGCTGGCTGGCGCTGGCTGATAAACGGTGGCTGGCACTCCACTGCTCGCCTCGCCACCCTGACGCCGGAAGAGCAGAAATGGGCGGCAATTGCCTGGCGCTATTTCGTCAACAATACCCAGCCACAAACTGGGCTGGTCAACGGAAGCGACAAACAGCCGCGCGTCACGCTCTGGCAAATGGGCGATACACTTATCGCGCTGCTCTCAGCAAAAGAGCTGGGGTTGATTCAGGATGCCGAGTATGACGCCCGCTTAACCCGACTGATGGGGACACTCAACCGTCTGATGCTGACCGATACCCGTACACCAGGGCGGCTCTATTCCAGCCAGACAGCAACGCTTATCGATTTTAGCGGCAACCCGGTCAGACAGGGTTGGTCTGCCCGGGACATGGCTCGCCTGATGCTCGCTCTGCGCCTCACTGCAGAGCGTGAGCCGCAATATGGTGAGTATCTGGACAAAATCATTCTGCGGTGGAATTTCTGTCCGGTCATCGATAACGAGGGCGAACTGTGGTCATCTTCCCTGCAGAATGGCCAGCCGGTGGTGCGTGAGGAGCTGCGTCTGGGCGAAAGCGAATATGCCGCGACGGCGTTTCATCTGTGGGGATTTTCAGCGGAGAAGGCGTTTACGCCGCCGGTACATCACGTCATCATCGCGCAGCGGCGGCTGGCCGTGGATGCCCGCGATCCGCGCACCACGTGGCAGCCCTCCCTGATTACCACTCTTCCCTACATGCTGCCAGGTCTGGAGTTTGGCTGGGAACCCGATGGCGTGACGGCCGAACGACAAAAGCGTCTGCGTAAGCAAGCAGAAAACGTCTGGCTGAGCCAGAAGACCCGCTGGGAGATCGATAAAATCCTGACAGCGCGTGCTGATTTCGCGCTCTCACAGGCCCCCTGGCATATACAGGATACCGTCTGGGGAAATGGTTATGCCTGGAACTCAATAGGCGATGATGGCCGGGACTACACCCGGTTCGCGCAGGTGTCGACCAAAGCGGTCTTTACGCTGTGGGCCTTGTGGGATACCCCTTACACCGACGAGCTGATGTCAGTCACAAAACACCTTAACGATCCGCAAAGAGGTTGGTATGAAGGCCGCCTTGAAGCCACGGGCGATACCAATGCTGCCCTCACCCTCTCCACCAATGCCATGGTGCTGGAAGCCCTTTTCTTTAAGCATAACGCCGGGCCTCTCTTTGATACCCGCCAGTCAAGGAAAGAGAGCTACTTTACCCACCGTCTGGCAGATGAATATGCCCCCCCGGGACGTTGTCTGCCGGGTGAAAACGCCATAAGGAGGACGCCGTGAAATTCTACCGCGATCTGTTTGAATCCAGCCTGAACCGCGTCTTCCCGGATAATGAAAAAACGGCGT
Organism: Enterobacter cloacae complex sp. IR5384; assembly: GCF_049237265.1. Lineage (NCBI taxonomy): Bacteria > Pseudomonadati > Pseudomonadota > Gammaproteobacteria > Enterobacterales > Enterobacteriaceae > Enterobacter > Enterobacter cloacae complex sp. IR5384. Next base: position 136,178 of record NZ_JBMKHJ010000009.1, read on the forward strand.
TTTTCGAGACGTTCTACGACGCTTTCGTGCATATGTCACCTGAGACGGAAGCACATTTTGCCCGTCTGCCGGATCAGGAAGGCCAGCAAACCCTGTTTAAAAGTTTCTTCGCCATGCTGGCGGTAGATGGCGCCCTGATTGTGCCGGATTTTCTTGAGCGCCTGGCGCGGGAGCAAAGCGATGACGGCTTGCACCTTCCGCCGCGTTTTTTTGCCCTCTGGCGGGAAGCGATGCTCAACACGGTGAGCCTGCGCGATCCGCAATGCGACGATGAGATCCTGACGGCATGGGCGATGGCAATTGCGCCCGGGCTGGAATACCTGCGCCGACAGGCAGAACTGCATTACCGGGCGTAAGGAGCATGACAATGCCTTCATTTAACTATGATCTTAACGCGCTCCCGGCTGCGGTCATGATTTATGACCGCAATGAACACCTGGTGGCCTGGAATCACAGCGTTGCCCTGTTTTATCCGGTCATCACTCCGTGGCTGAAAGCAGGTACGCCTCTTGAAGAGTTGGCAGAACGTTTCATTGACGCTGTTTACAACGTCGATCCAGGCCTTCGTCAAACGCTGCGTGAATCCATCGTTCGCAACTGTCGGCAGGATAAACATTGTGAAGTCAGACAGGCTGGTCAACGACGCATTTTTGTTCAACATCAGCGGCTTGCGGACGGCAGTATCGTCAGTCTGCATAGTGATATCACGGAGCTTGACGAAGCGCAGCGGTCGCGCCACCGGCTACATGACGATTTTCTGCTGACGGCGGAATCCATTCATATCGGAATTTGGGACTGGCAGGTTTCTGGTGACACTTTACAGGTGAACGACACGCTGCTGTCCATGCTCGGTCAGTCACGCATGCGGTGGCATTATCCGGTGCGTTTTTTGCTCAATCAGGTTCATGAGGACGATCGCGCTGCGCTGCGCAAGGCACTGCAGGCCTCAAAACAGGACCACCGTCCGGTCTTCGAATGTGAAATCCGCGTTCATCACCCCACAGAAGGGTTACGCTGGATGCTGTTGTCCGGCCAGGTGGTGACGCTCTCCATCGGGGGCAACGCTGAGCGGGTCATTGGTACACTACAGGATATTACCCGGCGTAAAGAGGCCGAAATACTGGCGATCAATGCCGCCCGGGAGGCCAGAAAGGCGAATGAGGCGAAAAGTGCATTTTTAGCCAATATGAGTCATGAAATTCGCACGCCTATGAACGGCATTATTGGCATGACGCAACTGTGCCTTGATACCCCTCTTGACGCCGATCAGCGTGATTACCTTACGCTGGTGATGAGTTCTGCCCAGTCTTTGCTGCACATCATTAACGACATTCTTGATTTCTCGCGTATCGAAGCCGGCAAAGTGGAACTGGAGACAGAGCCGGTTTCCGTGCGCCCCTTTATTCAGTCGCTTATTCGTCCGCACATGCCGGGTGCCAGTGAAAAAGGGATTGAGCTTCTGGTTGATATAGCGCCTGACGTTCCCGACGTACTGCTGGTGGATGGCGCACGGCTACGTCAGATCCTCACCAATCTGCTGGGAAATGCGCTCAAATTTACCCACCAGGGGGAAGTCATGCTGATTATTGAGCCGGAAGATGGCGAGCATCGCTGGCGTTTTCGGGTACGTGACAGCGGTATTGGTATACCGGCGGATAAACAGAATGCCATTTTCGAAGCCTTCAGCCAGGCGGACAATTCAACAACTCGTCGCTATGGAGGTACGGGGCTTGGATTGACTATCTCTGCGCGGCTGGTTGCGGCGATGGGGGGTAAGTTAACCGTGACCAGCGAACCGGGTAAAGGCAGCGAGTTTACATTCGTGCTACCGCTGGCGACGCAGCCTCTGGCCCCGGAAGAACGGCCGTACAGCAAACGGTTTAGCGGGGAGCCGGTGCTTGTGGTCGATGATAACCAAACGAATCTGCGATTGTTGGCCGCAATGCTCAGCCAGATGGGGCTGAAACCCACCTGCGTCAATAAAGCCAGCGAGGCGATACATCGGGTTAAAGCGGGGCCCGCCTGGCCGTTAATACTGCTGGACGCGCAAATGCCTGAAATGGACGGAGTTTCTCTGGCGCTGGAGCTTTCAGTTCTGCCGCAGACGGCGGAGAGTCATATCATCATGCTGAGCTCCATGAGCCGACATTTTGACAGCAATATGCTGAAACGGATTGGTATCAAACACTATCTGCATAAACCCATCGCGCAGGACGAGTTGCATCAGGCCATTGCCGCAGCCTTTGAGCGGTTGCCGAAGCTAATGAGTGAAGCCCTCCCCGTGCTAGTCGCGTCATCGGGTCGTAAGGGGCTACGCATCCTGCTGGCTGAAGATAATCTGGTCAATCAGAAGGTGGCAGCACGGCTGCTTGAACGCCTCGGCCATAGCTGTCAGATCGTCGACAATGGACTCACTCTGCTTGAACGCTGGCGTTCGGGAGAATGGGACGTTTTGTTGATCGACCTTCAGATGCCCGAAATGGACGGTGAAACCGCCATTCGACGGCTTCGGGAAGAGGAACAGACCCTACCCGGCCCTGCTCAGCCAACCGTCGCCATGACCGCACACGCTATGCAGGGGGATAAAGAGCGTTGTCTCAATATGGGATTCGATGGCTATATTGCCAAACCCATCAGCCAGGAACGTCTTGCTGAAGAGATTGCCCGCGTTCTTCAGCGCGAAGATTCACTGGACTTTCCCGATGAAGCTCGCCTGCTGAACCAGTGCGCTGACGATCCCGCCCTGGTCCAGGAACTTCTGACCCTGTTTGGTGAAGAACTGGATGGGGCCGTGAAAGCCATCTCCCGGGCTATCGACCGCGATGACCGTGAAACGCTGCGCCGTGCGGCCCATAAACTGCGCGGCGAAGCCGTCACGCTGGACTTCCGGGGTCTCGCACAGCAACTGCAGGTGCTGGAGAGCGAAGCGCATACGCTGGAGACGCAACAGCTTGCGATGCTGAATGCCAAACTTCATAAGGAATCACGGCGCCTGATGGCCTGGCTCGCCAATCATGGGGTAAATGTTATTCATGATTCGTAACTGCACGCTGCTTTTTGCATTGTTGACCCCCTCGGTGATGGCAACTTCAGTACCGATAAGCTGGTCTCTTGCGGGTGTATGGCAGGTTCAGGACGCCAACGATAACCCCCGGCCTGCCGGGGCAGGCTGGCGTAAACTGAACGTACCTGCCAACTGGTATAGCGCCGGGTACGATCATCAGGGGGCGTTGTGGTATCGCCACGCTTTTACCCTCCCCGCTCAACCGCCCGATATCATGACCACCCTGGTGTTTGACGGTGTCGACTACCTGGCCGATGTCACATTAAACGGCCAGTCACTGGGCCAGCATGAGGGTTATTTCCAGCGCTTTTCGCTGGATGCCACCGGCGCGTTACAACGTCACAACCAGCTTATAATTAGGGTTGATAGCCCCTTCGAAGATCCGCAGACGGTCTGGCCTCTGCATAAAACCGCCATGAAGGGGATTCTTAATCAGCATGACACTCGTCCAGGCGGGGCGTGGTCACCTGAAGGTCAGGATGCGAACTCTGGCGGCATCTGGGCACCGGTCAGACTGCATCTTAGCCGGGGAGCCACCATTGATGACATTATTCTGCGCCCCGACTGGACGCAGGGACTGACGCATCCGGCGTTAAAGGCTGAGATACGCTATCGCGCCCTCCAGTCGGAACGCGCTACCGTGCGGCTTACCGCAACCCCCGCCAACTTCAACGGTAAACGCTTTGAGGCTGACTTTCCGGTCACCCTCAAAAGCAACGCCCATTCCGTGCAGGTTACGCTGCCCATGACGGGGGCAAAACTCTGGTGGCCGGTCGGCACAGGGAAGCCACACCTGTATACGGTTCGCGCCTCATTACGCGATAAAACCGGGTTAATGGATACGGCTGTCACCCGCACCGGACTGCGCAAGATAGTAGAACAGCCGGGTAACACAGGCTGGCTTATTAACGATAAACGCCTGTTTATTAAGGGCAGCAATTACATCGGCTCCCCGTGGCTCAGCACCATTACGCGCGAGAAATACCGTCGCGATCTTCGTCTGGTTAAGGCCATGAACGCCAACGCCATACGCGTACACGGACACGTGGCGGGTCGCGCGCTTTATGAGGTTGCCGATGAGATGGGAATGCTAATCTGGCAGGATGTTCCGCTGCAGTGGGGCTACGACAACAGCGAGGCCTTTACGAAAAATGCGGTTCGCCAGACTCGCGAGATGATCGAACAGTTCGGTAATTCTCCCGCCATCATCGTCTGGGGCGGTCATAACGAACCGCCCTGGAATTCACCCCGGATGGAAAAACGCTTCCCGGACTGGAACAAAAACCTTAATCGCGACCTCACGCAAAAAGTCGCGGATACGCTTGCCGAAGATACCTCCCGCATTGTGCATCGTTTTTCCGCCGTGGAGGAGCATTACTGGGCGGGATGGTATTTCGGTACCGTACGCGATCTGCTTGCCCCGGCCAAAACGGGTATCATTACCGAGTTCGGTGCACAGGCCCTTCCCCGCCTGTCCACGCTAAAAACCATTATCCCGGCATCACATCTGTGGCCTAAAACGACCGCCGCCGACGACCCCGGCTGGACGCTCTGGAAATACCATAATTTTCAGCCGTTCCAGACCTTTAAGTTTGCCGGCATCGCGCGCGGCAATAACATTAAACAGATGATCCACAATACGCAGGCCTATCAGTCACAACTGGTGGCCACGGCGGCAGAGAGCTATCGTAGACAGCGATACCAGCCGGTAACGGCACTGTTCCATTTCATGTTTGTAGAAACCTGGCCCTCTATCAACTGGGGGGTGGTGGACTATTTGCGCAAACCTAAAGCCGGGTATTTCGCATTAAAACGCGCGTATCAGCCCATCCTGCCCTCCATTGAGCCGGTCACTGCGCAGTGGATGTCCGGCGCAGCGGCGACCCTGCGTCTTTGGGCAATCAATGACACCTGGAAACCGTGCAATGAATGCCGTCTGATATGGCGTGTTACCCAGCGCGATAAGGTGCTGGCAAAGGGCACGATGACAATGACGATCGCCGCAGACTCCGGAAAAATGGTAAAAGCGCTTACGGTCACACCCGTGGGTCAGGACGCGGTGTTGATCAGATTCATGATCAAAAACAAAGCCGGGAAAACCGTCGGAGATAATCAGAGAACAGAATCCGTCATAAAGTGAGCGAGGGGAAAAGGAAAATTGCCGCTTCCCCTGCTTTCTTGTACCCTTTCAGCGTTTACCCCAATCCCCTGAAAATCGAGACACCGGACGCCTATGACTGCACATATTTCCAAAGATCCTTTGCATGGCGTTACGCTGGAGATGATGGTCAATGCCCTGGTGGCGCGATATGGCTGGCGCGAGTTGGGCGATCGAATCAAAATTAACTGTTTCAGAAATGACCCAAGCGTGAAGTCGAGCCTGAAATTCCTGCGCCGTACCCCCTGGGCACGCGCGGAGGTCGAGGCCCTGTATCTTGATTCCCTCAATGATAACGGGACCGCTGAACGCGAGGCGCCCGCCTTTAACCCCTGGGCCAATAGTCGGATAACCAAGAGCTAATACGCAAATGATGCGACATGTAAAACGGACTGGTGCGCTGCTTGGCTGCGCGCTTTTACTTGTTAGTTGCTCCTCAAAACCCCCAAAGTCGCTGGTCACACCGCTCCCGACCCCAGGCAAACCGACGCAGCAGGCAAACGAGCCGATGCGTGGGATCTGGCTGGCAACTGTCTCCCGTCTCGACTGGCCGCCGGTCGCGTCGGTGAATGGCCGCAGTGCTGACCAGCGTATTGCGATGCAAAAACAGGCGCTGATCGACAAACTCGACAATCTGAAACGCCTGGGAATTAACACGGTGTTTTTCCAGGTGAAACCGGACAGCACCGCGCTCTGGTCGTCCAAAATCCTGCCGTGGTCAGATATGCTTACCGGCAATATTGGCGAGTATCCGGGCTACGATCCGCTGCAGTTTATGCTCGATGAAGCCCACAAGCGTGGGATGAAAGTTCACGCCTGGTTCAACCCCTATCGCGTTTCAACCAATACCAAACCGTCAACCATCGCCGCGCTGAACCGCACCTCATACCAACAACCGTCCAGCGTCTATGTGCAGCACCCTGAGTGGGTTCGCATCGCAGGCGATCGGTTTGTGCTCGACCCGGGCATCCCGGAGGTGCGTGACTGGATAACCCGGGTGGTGACCGAGGTGGTGGCGAACTACCCGATAGACGGCGTGCAGTTTGATGACTACTTTTATGCCGAATCGCCCCGCTCAACGCTGAATGATGCGCAGACCTACAGACAATACGGCCAGGGGTTTAGCTCCAAAGCCGACTGGCGTCGCCACAATACGCAGCAGCTGATTGTGCAGGTCTCTCGGGCGATCAAACAGACAAAACCGCAGGTTGAATTTGGCGTCAGCCCGGCGGGCGTCTGGCGTAACCGCTCCTTTGACCCGGCAGGATCCGACACCCGTGGCGCGGCGGCGTATGATGAATCCTACGCGGACACCCGTCAGTGGGTGCAACAGGGGCTGCTGGACTACATTGCCCCGCAGATCTACTGGCCTTTCTCCCGGGATGCGGCACGCTATGACGTGCTGACAAAATGGTGGGCCGAGGTGGTGAAACCGACCCATACCCGTCTGTACATCGGCATTGCGTTCTATAAAGTGGGCGAGCCGTCGAGAAATGAGCCGGACTGGACGGTTCAGGGCGGCGTGCCGGAGCTGAAAAAACAGCTCGATCTCAACGACTCCCTGCCGAACGTGAATGGCACCATCCTGTTCCGCGAAGATTACCTCAACCAGCCGCAGACGCAGCAGGCGGTAAACTACCTGAAAGGACGCTGGGGAAGCTAAGTACAGTCAGGCAGAAACGCCCCGTTTCTGCCTGATTTTTTACGGCTTCGGCCCGAACATCGCCTCAAGCTGCTTCGCGTCCGGCATACCGACAACCTGCTGGAGCTCATTCTGGTCATTGAGATAATAAATGGCCGGTGTGGCATTCGCCCCCAGACTGTCCATTAACGCCTGGTGTTTTTGCAGTATCGCCACGGTTTCACGCGAGGCGGTGCCTTCCGGTTTAGGCAGTTTTTTACCGCCGGACAGTTCATACTCCTTCCACGCCGTAACCGGATCTTTTGCATTCAGGATCGCAGATGCGTTACGGCCGCTGTTTGGGTTCAGAAACGCCACCAGCAGCGTATTGAGCTGCGCCTTACCCGCCGTCACCCACGGCTGTGCTTCTGACCAGAATGCCTTGCAGTACGGGCAGAACGGGTCGGCGAAGACAAACACTTTGCGTGGCGCGTTATCCGCCCCCTCTTTCAGGGGGTGCGCAGCGTTAAGCTGTTTCCACATTTCGCGTCCCATCGGGGCGTAGATCTCTTTCTGGAAAATACCCTCGCTGAGGTTTTTACCCTTCTCGTCATAGAGATAACCCGAAATAACGTGCTTTCCGTCAGGTGTGAGAAAGAGCGTCACTCCCATGTCCTGATATTGTCCCAGCCAGGCGGATGCGCCACCGGGCACGTCGATCTTCTTGAGGATCTTAATCTCCTGCTGCTCGCTAAAGGTCTTCACGACATCAGGTATAGCATCCGCAGCCTGCGCCAGCCCTGACGCGGTCAGCAGCGAAAGTAACAGTAATTTTTTCATGTCTCTCTCCGGTTTGTTCGGGGGCCTGAGGCCCCCTTCAGGTTAGCGGTTTTTCAGTGCATCGGTGACCATTTCATCAAACTGTTCGAAAGGCACCCAGCCGGGTAACAGCCCTTCGCCAATCAGCGTGGCCGGTGTCCCCTGAATGCCCAGTTTTTCGGCGATGATCAGGCTGCGTTTTACCGTGACCAGGCTCGTATCATCCGGCGTTGAAACATTCACGCCCGCGCGCTTTTGCGCCTCCTGAATGCTGGCGTCATCGTGATACCCTTTTTTCGCCATCAGGGTTTCGTTGAACTTCATAAACTGCTCAGGGTGTGAACGCCAGACGGTTAACGCGTCGCGCGCGGCGGTTAGCGAGCTTTCCGAACGGAACGGCAGAAACTTAAACACCACGGCCACCTGCGGATGTTTCTCAACGATCTTCTCCAGATACGGATCGAATTTTTTGCAGTATGGACAGTTGTAGTCCGTAAACACCACCAGCGTCAGCGTTGGATTTTTGGCACCGATACGCGGTGAATCCGGGTCGTTAAACAGAAAATCGTAGACCAGCTTCTGAGCGCGTTGCTCCTGATCCGGGGTGATCGGGTCCGCCGCCATCACCTGGGCCGAAGCGAAAAACAGCAGAAACGTAATAAGGATTTTTTTCATAACAGCGTTAGCCTTTTGCTTTGTTCAGGGTGGTCATCAGGGTGCGTTTGTCCAGCAATGGCGAGAGGATGTCGCCCTCCGGCGTTCCAGGGCCATACACCTGGTTAAACGGGATGGCGTAGCGATTACGTGATTTCAGAAAAGCCGCAATCGTCTCTGATGGCTGGCTCCAGTCTCCGCGTAGCGCCACCACATCCGGCTGGCGCAGCGCGGCGATAACCTCCGGCTGATTCAGCACCCGATGCTCATTCACCTTACAGGTGACACACCAGTCCGCCGAGATATCCACAAACACACGTTTCCCTTGCGCAAGCGCATCGCTGATTGCCTCTTCACTGAGCGGCTGCCACGGGATCGTCTGTTCGCTATTCTCAGCCGTGTTTACCGGCGTTGCGTTCACTATCCCGCGCAGCTGATAGCCCCCGAATACGGCCAGCGCAATTATCACCACCCAGAACAGCGGCGATGATGTCTGACCGCGAAGGGCATAGACCACAATGGCGACCACAATCAGAAGCAGCATGAGGATGTGGCTGAACATCTCGCCCAGATGCAGACTCAGCAACGTCACCAGCCACAGGCTGGAGGCCAGCATCATCCCGCCCAGAATCACCTTCAGGGTATTCATCCAGCGGCCAGGTTTTGGCAGCAACAAGGCGGTTTTGGGGATCAGCGCCACGAACAGCCACGGCAAGCTCATGCCCACCCCGAGCATCAGGAAGATAAGCCACAGGGAATGCAGCGGTGCGCCCAGCGCAAAGGCCACGGCCGTACCGAGGAACGGCGCAGAACACGGCGTGGCAAGCAGCGTGGCAAACACGCCTTCGCAGAAGCTGCCCGTCAGTCCGGTTCCGCCCGTTGTGGCGAGCCGTCCGGTGGCGGCGGAAGGCAGAAACAGCTCAAACGCACCAAACAGGTTCAGCGCGAAGATAAAGGTCACGGCAACCATCAGCCCAATAAACCACGGGTTCTGGAACTGGATGCCCCAGCCCAGCGACGCGCCGGTGAGTTTCAGAATAGTCACCATCGTGGCCAGCAGCATAAAGGAGGTCAGAATACCCGCACTGGTCGCCAGGAAACGCAGCCGGATTTTCCGCGTGTCCGTACCCGCCTGCAGGACGCTGCTGAGCTTCATTCCCATTACCGGCAATACGCAGGGCATCAGGTTCAGGATCAGACCGCCCAGCAGTGCAAAGGCCAACATTTTGACTGTTCCCGCTGGCGTACTCTGCACCGCGTCTGCGGGGGCTGCGCCTACGGTCAGTTGCGTTTGCTGGGCTTTATCGCCGTTGGTGACGACAAATGACAGCGTTTTCCCCGCAAGCGTCGCGGGTTCATCGCCCCACTCATCGGTGACCGGAACCGCGACCTGAAGCCGGTTTCCGGTGTGCTTAATCACCGGTTCGCCGGGCAGAATGTCACCCTCCAGCGGGTCAAAATAGATCCCAGGATTGACCCATTCGCCTTCCGTCGTGCCCGTCATCATCAGCTTGCCGTCTGATAACCAGGCGCTGAAGTCTGACGACACGCCTGACGAACCGGGTACTGAACGCATCGCGTCTTCAAATGCCGTACGAAAGCCCGCATCCGCTGGCGTGCGGAAATCCAGATGCAGCTTGTAGTCCGTCAACAGACAGACGTTGCTGCAGGTTGAGAGCGTGAGCGTGGCGTCGAGCACATCCGCGTCCGTCCCGGCGATCGTGATGGGGATCGTGACGCTATCGTGGTAGCCCTGGGTCGTCAGGCCCGAGATATCAAAGCGGGAAGGAACCGGCCAGTACCAGGTATCCTTAACGCCCTGTGGCCAGCTGATTTTCGGGGCCACGCCGCCCTCGCCCGGCGAACGCCAGTAGGTTTTCCAGCCGGGCTGCAGCTCCACGCTGAGCAGGCCGATGATGCGGTCGTGATCCCGCTCAGCCTGAAAGCGGATGCGGGCGTGATCGTTTTGCGGTGACACCAGCCAGCCCGTATCTGCCGCATGAGCAATACCCATGCAGGACAGCCACAGGAGGACAAGTCCCCTGAAAAGGTTAACCATGTTTTACTCCGTGAATAGTGAAAATTATCGTGTGGTGACGATGTTTTTCATTCACGGAAAACGCAGTTTTTGAGGTGTATTCGGGGAGGCGGTGCCTGGACAGGCTGCTCCCTGGAGAGAAATGTGCGCCGTTGGGTAAACAACTGCAGCAGAGCGAAGAAGATAATAATCGCCGGTAGCGCACCGTCAAAAAACAGCGGCTGGGCGCAAAGCAAAGACTGTGCGCCAAGTTGACACGGCGACGGGCCGGGCTGTTCAGCCTCCTGACCCGGGGCGTCAGCCATCATGAGCGTTTGCACCTGAGGATCCAGCCCCTGTAAAAAATGGTTGAGATAAACCGCACGCTGAACCAGGCAAATTGCCATTGCCAGACACGTGATTATCAGAAGCCATTTACCGAGAAGCTGACGGTTGCGCATAACGTTCCAAAATAACAAGACGCCCCGATCATAAACGATAGTGATGAATCTACAAGTCCCGACAGTGTAAGGTTTTGTCTGCCGGGAACATTATCCCCCTGTCAGCGCGTCATACACATCCCTCAATCGCGTGCGCAGGAACAACACGGCCTTATGCTTACGCGATAATAATGCCTGCTCGCTAACCCCGGTTTCCCCGGCCAGCAATTTGATGCTGTAGCCCTGTAGCTCCGTCTTCTCAAAGACCTCGCGCTGCGCTGCGGGCAGTACAGCCAGCGCCTGCCCCAGCTCTTCCCACAGCAGCGTTTTGAGGTACTCCTCTTCCGGGGTATGCGGAACGCCGAACAGGGTTTCAGCGATCTCATCTTCCGGAAAATCGTCATCCTCCTCGCCTGTGAAGCTGAAATAACCGGAGAGCGACACTTCACGCTTTTTCCGCGCCCGGTCGGTCATCTCATTTCGCGCCGCGCGAAACAGCCACGCGGCAACGTTTTCGACCGGCTGTTCCACCTTCATCAGCTGATACGTGATCTCCTGCAAAATATCGTCGGCGTCGTCACGTACCGGGGTTCTTCCGCGAATAAAGGCTCTCAGCCGGGCGCGGCAGGCATTAACCGCCGACATCAGCAAGGATCCGCCCGCCTCCCCGGTTTTCATCTCGCTCACTCTGCGTCCGGCGCTTTTGGCGCGTTGTCTTCACGCTTGTCATCACGGTGGCCGTGCCAGCCACAGTGCCCGCGACCATGGCGACCAAATCCTTCCCGGCGCTGCTGCATGAACGCTTCACGCTGTTCGGGCGTCATGTTCATCCAGCGTTCGTGCATCCGGCGGTGCGCACCAAACATACCCGGACGGAACCCCAGACCACCAAACAGGATCCGGCTCAATATCAAAATGCCAAGCGCCTGCCAGAAGCCAATGGCTTTCACGCCGAGGATCGCCGGGAGTAAGGCGTTCCACAGGGACATCACCAGCAGGCCGAGCACGATAAAAATGACCGCGCCGATGACTAAGCCCTTGCCCATACGGTGGCGACCGAATCCGCGCCCGTGACCTCTGCCGTGCATATCAAACTCTCTCATGGTGTTGACCTCGTTTACAGTAACTGATTATGGCTTGTGATGAGGTAGACGGATGAGGTACAAAAATATTGCTGGGATGAATATAAAAATTTTGTGGTTCAGGAGGTTAAACGCAGTACATTGCCGTCAAACTGGTCATTCACCTGCACGCCGTTTGAGATAAGTGTCCCGCCGTTATGTTCGATGTTCCCGGCCATCTTCCCTTCTTTCTGCACTTCGAGCGTACCGGTCGTCAGCTTGTTGGTGCATACCACCTCGTGTGTATCGCGCGTGATACGAGTTTCGGCTTTCACCAGCACCACCGGCACGGTGGTCGTGATAGAGTACGACGCAGTGATGGCGGCGGTTTTGATGCTTAGCACTGTGAGCATGTCGTTGTGGGCTTGTATTCGATTACCGCCACGTTATGAAAGGACACATGCAACGCATAGAATGAGGCCGACGGCGAGGGATTGACGTCAGACAAAATGCCCGGCAGCACAAAGGCCGTATATCGAGCTCGCCGCCGATTGCCAGCAGCAACACCTGCTCACCGGCCGAGGGAGCCCACCAAACGCGGGCACGACCGGCGCGAAAGTTTACGATTCCGCCGGTCAGAACACGTCAGTGATTAGCTTGAAGTATTATATTTGTTATAACACCGATACAAATCAAGTTACGGAATAAACATAAGTAATGCCGCTATCGAAGATCAGCGGCAAAAAAGGATTTTGTCAGAGTCTTATCACAACAATCAAATAAACTATCATTTCCCATCTGGCTCAGAGACCAAGTTAAAACTCTTTAACACAGGAGTAAGAGTCTCACTTTCAAAATTCTTAGCCAAAATTCCAAGATGTTTTTTGATATCGCCGCTAGCAATAAGTTCAATTGTGTGAGGCGTCCATTTGATGTTGTTATCAATCAAAACTTCCGAATCCCATCCTGATGGTTTATAAACTGCCATGCAAGATAAAATAACTAATCTTGTTTTTGACATAAGCGGCAATATGTACAGCTTAGTGCTATTTACATTAGGATATTTTGATTTAGCAAGCACAGTGATAAACTTATATGTGCAATCTAGTGAAGATTCGATACTAACTGGCGAATAATAATATTCAGTAACCCATTTGTAATTATCTTCGTCATCATCCATCCACGTATGCATTCTAGCTAAAGTTGCAGCCAAACCTTTATTTTTGGGTTTTCTTACGGACCGCTCCTTTCTTTCTGATTTGGCTTTTACAAATAGATCGTCATTGTTTTTATCGACCCACTCAGCCAAGAGAGGCAATTTTGGAACGTCATCATAGTTTTCATGAGTCTCCACTATCAAATCAAAAAGTTCTCTAGCATCCCCTTTGAATTTAAACTGTTCCTTGACAGAATCAGGAATGGACTCATAAATTCCCATAGCCTTTCCCTCAGTAAAGTAACGTTCAGCATCTTTAATGACTAATTCTTTAAGAGGCTGCTTTTTGACCTCGACTTTATTTTCTGAAATAATTGAAAGTGCCCCTTCAATAACTTTTTTACTCTCGGGGGTAATATTCTTAATAAAAACTTCAGTAAATGAAGCTTGATTTATAAAAACTGGCGACTGATTTTCATTCCTACTAAATTTATCGGAAATATAATCAATTAAGTCCTTATAACGAATGGAATTCTCAGCAGTATATGCAACTGCTTCACCAATAGCTTTAGTGAAGAAACTTAGATGTGAATCAGCAAAAGAGAATTGCGCATCCTCGGATGAAAACATAAAGTAACACTTAGAAAAGTCCAACTTTGAGTCTTCAATGTGTTTAGTGAGTGCCGCAGGATCTTTTATATATGAAACGCCTGAATTACATGCATCAACTATTTTGACAGTTAGTTTAGGTTTTAAAGATTTGATCATTGTATCGAGCTCGCTATTTTCTAGCGATGTACTCTTTATTTTTATAGAATCAAAATCAGAAAGTATATAATGGAAATCACTCCCATCAAACAACCCATGACCACTAAAATAGAAAAACAACTCATCAATATCGCCGCCAGAATATCTACCAATAAATTCCGATAACCTCCCTTTGACTTGGCGTGTATTGGTATCGCTATCTATATATAATATATCTTCATATTCATCACTAAGATCTAGCATGGATTTTATGAGTTTCACATCGTTTTTACTCGCAGAAAGATTTTGCTGGGAATTATAGTCGCTAACTCCAATTAAAACGGCCAATTTCATATGCACAACCTTTTAATGTTATTTAAGTTAAATTTCAACAGCGTTAAACGTGATCTTCATCACTCATCTCAACAGTTCAATAAAAGTTTATCAAGGATTACATTCTTGATAAACTTTTTATTATTACTGTTAAACCGAGCAAAGTCCTTCTTGTATAATGGACGATTATACCATGCAACAACGCTCTATCGGGCCAACCATGCATGCTCTGTATAACGAGCCGCTTTCCACCGGTAGCGGTATGTAATCGGCTTCTATTCTGAATATTAACTAAGATCAAAAAATACCAAAAGAAATAACCTAAACAGATGGTCAGCATAACCACCAGCACGTCGAAGAAAATGGAGGTGTTCACCTTTAGTAAACCCTCCCGGAACTCGAGCACTGCGACATCCTCGACTATGTCGAGTGCATCAACAATGGCACAGGGAACGAACCGCCGTTCAGCTTTTAGGTGACCTGCCCCCACGATTAGATACAACACTCAGTTAGTAACGTCGGAATCTTCATTCTCAGAATGACCCTTTCTCCAGCCCGCTGCAAATTCAGACGGTGTCTGA
>NZ_JBMKHJ010000010.1:0-147779 GCF_049237265.1 Enterobacter cloacae complex sp. IR5384
TGCAGATAGAACCGGCCGTAACAGGGCGTTCGTGGTTTACGGGACAGGACACCGTAACCCACGCAGACCGGTTGTCCGGTAGCCTCAAGCTCACTGATTTTCATCCACTTTTTATCTCCATCCAGCCGGAAGCTGATGCAGCCCCTGACCCTGCCGGTGAAGCTCCAGCCCAGCTGGCTGACATGCCGGAACCAGTCTGTCCGGAAGCCTGCATCCGTAATGATGGTGACGGCTTTATCTTTCGGGATGGCATCATGCAGGCGGTCAAGGAAGCGGCATTGTACATCGCTGTTCTGCGCCAGCTCTGCGGGGACAACCTCACTCATAAGCGGCAGTGAGCGACCATTACAGACCAGGCTTGCCTGCAGAAGATACCAGTTCCTGTCATGCCAGCCTGTCCAGTCGACAGCAATCACACAGAAGGGCATCAGGGAGGTGATGGTATGTGTGAGCAGATGCTGAATACGGGGAATATCCCGGTGAAGGGCGGTATTACCCAGGGCACGGTCAACACGTTTAATTTTATTTTTGACGTGCGCCCTGCCGGGAAGAGAGCGACCAAGGCTGGTCAGGGTCAGATCCGCACCGTGCGTGAGGGCAACGGCCATGGAAACAAGGACATTAATCCGGAAGCTGTGAACGTCCGGTAAAGACGCGGAGAAAAATTTCTGGCAGACTGTCTGTAAAGGCACGATGAGGTCTCTTCTGATTTGTTAGCGCAACCAGTAGATCACACTTCATCGTGCTTTTCATTTTTCTGGGGAACCCTCAGCCCACAGGGAGAGGGTACAAACCCTAAAAACGGTAACGCCGTTACCGTTTTGCTTTTACCTACGGCTTCGCAACAAACCCAATCGCTTCGTACACCGCTTTCAGGGTTTCTGACGCGCGCGCGCTGGCTTTTTCAGCGCCCTCTTTCATCACCTTCTGCAGGAAGGCTTCATCGTTACGGTAGCGGTGATAACGCTCCTGCAGCTCGGTCAGCATACCGGAAACGGCATCCGCCACTTCGCCTTTCAGGTGGCCGTACATCTTGCCTTCAAAGTGCTGCTCCAGCTCAGGAATGCTCTGGCCGGTCACACCGGAGAGGATATCCAGCAGGTTGGAGACCCCCGCTTTGTTCTGCACATCGTAGCGCACAACAGGCGGCTCGTCGGAGTCGGTCACGGCACGCTTGAGCTTTTTAACCACCGATTTCGGATCTTCCAGCAGGCCGATAACGTTGTTGCGGTTATCGTCAGACTTGGACATCTTTTTGGTCGGCTCCAGCAGCGACATCACGCGTGCACCGGATTTTGGAATAAATGGCTCTGGCACTTTGAACACTTCGCCATACAGGGCGTTAAAGCGCTGGGCGATATCACGGCTCAGCTCCAGGTGTTGCTTCTGGTCTTCACCCACCGGCACCTGGTTAGTCTGATACAGCAGAATGTCAGCCGCCATCAGCACCGGATAGTCAAACAGACCGGCGTTAATGTTCTCGGAATAGCGCGCGGATTTATCCTTAAACTGCGTCATACGGCTCAGTTCACCAAAGTAGGTGTAGCAGTTCAGCGCCCAGCCAAGCTGTGCATGTTCCGGCACGTGAGACTGAACGAAGATGGTGCTCTTTTCAGGATCGATCCCGCAGGCCAGATAGAGCGCCAGGGTGTCCAGCGTGGCTTTACGCAGCTTCTCAGGATCCTGACGGGCGGTAATAGCATGCAGATCCACAATGCAGTAAATGCAATGGTAGTCATCCTGCATGCTAACCCACTGACGTAACGCACCCATGTAGTTACCAATGGTCAATTCACCTGACGGCTGGGCGCCACTAAAAACGATGGGCTTAGTCATTTTTCAATTCCTGATGTTCACTGTATGAAAGCCCGAGTGCGGGCAACAAATCTTTGAAGCGATCGAACACGACGTCCGGCTCACTCAGGGTAATGGCCTCACCGTAGTTGTAGCCATAGGTTAACCCCACGGAGGGACAACCCGCCGCTCTGGCAGCCAGAATATCATTGCGTGAATCACCGACAAAGAGCAGCTCAGCAGGTGTTAAGGATAATTTTTCTGCCACCAGCAACAGCGGTTCCGGGTGCGGCTTTTTATTCTGTACGTCATCACCGCCCACAATCACGGTGAAGTATTTCGCGATATCCAGCGCGTCCAGCAATGGCGCAACAAACGGCGTCGGCTTATTGGTAACCAGCCCCAGCGGAATGCCTTTCGCATGCAGCGCGCTCAGCGTTTCCTTCACGTCCGGGAACAGGAAGCTGCCTTCTTCAACGGTTTCTGCGTAGAAACGGTCAAACAGTTTGCGCAGAATCCGTAGCTGTTCTTCCTGCGGGATATCCGCGTGATCAACGCTCGGTTTACCCTGTGCGGAACGTTGTGACGCACGCTCCTGCCGAGCCCACGTCAGGGCGCGCTCCATCAGGACATCTGCGCCATTACCAATCCACGTCACGACGCGATCTTCGCCCGCGACGGGCAGTTCAAGGGCGTACAGCGCCTGGTCGACGGCGATCGTTAAGCCCGGCGCGCTGTCAACCAGCGTGCCATCGAGGTCAAATGCAATACCCCGGGTTGCCTGCAATTTATCCATGACTTACCTTCGCCAGCTCGCGGCGCATTTCATCTATAACTTTCTTGTAATCCGGTTGGTCGAAAATTGCCGAACCGGCAACGAACATATCCGCGCCCGCAGCCGCAATTTCACCAATGTTATTCACCTTCACGCCACCATCCACTTCCAGACGGATGTCATAACCTGACTCATCAATACGACGGCGCACTTCACGCAGTTTATCGAGCGTATGAGGAATGAATGACTGCCCGCCAAAGCCCGGGTTAACGGACATCAGCAAGATAACGTCCAGCTTATCCATCACATAGTCGAGATAGCTCAGCGGCGTTGCCGGGTTAAAGACCAGGCCCGCTTTACAGCCGTTTTCTTTAATCAGCTGCAGCGTGCGGTCAACATGTTCAGACGCTTCCGGGTGGAAAGTAATGATGCTGGCGCCCGCCGCGGCAAAATCAGGCACGATGCGGTCAACCGGTTTCACCATCAGATGGACGTCAATGGGCGCGGTAATACCGTAGTTACGCAGCGCCTTGAGCACCATGGGGCCAATGGTCAGGTTAGGAACGTAGTGGTTATCCATAACGTCGAAATGGACGACATCCGCACCCGCGGCGAGCGCGTTAGCAGTGTCCTCACCCAGGCGGGCAAAATCGGCCGACAGAATTGAGGGAGCAATCAAAAACTGTTTCATCCGCATCTCCTTGAAATGTGTTTACCGGCGGGCAAAACGGCTCAGGGGCGATAAAGAGCCAGGAGTTCGTCCACCTTTTTACGTGTGCCGCCGTTGCTGCTAATGCTACGCCGCACTTTGACCTGAAAATGCTTCGCGGCTTTGTACCATTCGCGCGTATCAGGGGTATCGTGATTCGAAATTAACACCGGAATTCTTTTGCTGACCAGCTTTTCCGCCATCTCCGCCAGACGGGCCTGCTCGGCCGGACTGAAGCTGTTGGTGTGATAGGCGGTAAAATTCGCCGTCGCAGACAGCGGGGCGTACGGCGGATCGCAGTAAACCACCGAGTCTACGCCCGCCAGTTCCATACACTCTTCATATGAGAGGCAGTGGAATTCTGCATTCTGCGCTTTTTCAGCAAAGTGATACAGCTCGTCCTGCGGGAAGTAAGGGCGCTTATAGCGGCCAAACGGCACGTTGAATTCCCCACGCAGATTATACCGGCACAGGCCGTTGTAACCATGGCGGTTGAGATAGAGGAACAACAGTGCCCGACGGAACGGATCCTGGCTCTGGTTAAACTCAGTGCGCAGCTGGTAGTAAACATCCGGATGATTGTTCTCGGGCGTAAACAGCTTGCGCGCCTCTTCCACATACTCATCGGTACGCAGTTTGACGATGTTATAGAGGCTGATGAGATCGCTGTTGATATCCGCCAGGATATAACGAGAAAAATCGGTGTTCAGGAACACCGATCCTGCGCCCACAAAGGGTTCGATAAGACACTCGCCTTTAGGCAGGTGCTTTTTGATATCATCAAGCAGGGGGTATTTCCCCCCTGCCCATTTCAGAAAAGCGCGATTTTTTTTCATGCTGACTAACTGATTACACCTTCTCCGGCTGTGGAGAAAGCTCCGACAGCATCCTGCGCTTTAAACATTACTTAAGATCGGCCTGAACCTGATGAATGGGCTTCGCCCACGGGTTTTTCGCCTGAACGTCTGCTGGCAGTGTCGCCACGGCACGTTTCGCTTCATCTTTAGAAGCATACACACCGCTCACCAGCACATACCACGGCTGCCCGTTACGGGTCGTCTGATAAACCACGTAGTTTTTCAGATTCGATTTCTTCGCCCAACCGTTGAGGTTGTCATAGTTGGACGAACTGCTCAGCTGCAGCGTGTAGTTACTGGATGGCGCAGATTTCAGTGAACCGACGTTACCCGTCGTTTTACCGGCTGTGCCAGCCGATGCTGTGGCGGTTGCAGCTGGAGCCGTTGTCGCCGCAGGTGCAGTGGTGGTGGCCGTGGCTTTCGGTGCAGTCTGCGTCACTGGCGCTTTTGCAGGCTCGCTTGCCGCAGCGGTTTCAGTCCGTTTCGGCTGCACCGGGGTTGCTTTGACTTCTGGTGCTTTTACCACAGCCTGAGGTTTTGTTTCACGCTTAGGTTCAATGACCGCCTGCTTACGTTCCTGACGTGGTGCAGTCTGAGTCTGACGCGGCTTGCTTTCGGTTGCTGCGGTTTGTGGCTGAGCGTTGCCACCGCGAACAGGCGCAACGGTTGCAGGTTCAGTTGGCAGCGTAGAGTTCACCACGACGTTATCCACCTGCTGCTGGTTTTGCGGCTGCATCAGCGCGTTGTTCAGATCGCCCTGAACTTCTACACGCTGCTGGCCTTCTGGCGTGGCAGGTGCCTGATTCTGAGCGGGGGTAGAAGAGACTGGCGGCAGGGAAACATCCTGCGCCGTCGTTGTGTTACTGGCGGTCTGCTCTGCGGAGGTGGTCCCCGGCGCTGGCTGTGCACCATTTGCCTGATCTGCCGCATCGTTACCGGAGAGGTTGATGCTCTTCTCAGTGGAAGCCGTTTGCTCGCCAGAATTCGTGGAAGGCGCTTTCAGCGCGGAGCCAATGCCGACAATCAGCAGCACAAGCACCAGAACGCCCAGTCCCATCATGATGTACTGGCGGGAGGCCGGTTTCTGCGCGGCCGCTTTTTTACGTTTACGCGGGCGACGCTCTACTGGCTCTTCGTCCATTGAATCTTCTTCGGACTCATAATCCTCTTCTTCTCGCTCATCACGCGCATTGCGGCTACGTGAAGGGCGACGATCGTCTGCATCCAGATCAACATCGTCAAAGTTGATCTGCGGCTCGTTATCACGTTCTGAAGATTGACGAGAACGACCAGTACGACGATCGCTGGGATCGGGTTTCAGCTCGTCTTCTGGTTTGAATTCATCCATTTAACACCCCACTCAAAGGCTTATGCCTACGACTTTGCATTTCGCCTGAAGCTAAACGACCACCGGTAACAGTGGCCTGACCTTTCTAGTTGTTACGCCTGCTGACAATCAGCGATAGCGCCAAGAACGACATCGTGCGGCACTCCGCCGCGCACTTCACTCTTCCCTATTGCAAGCGGGAGTACAAGACGCATCTCACCTGCCAATACTTTTTTATCGCGCATCATGTGGGGTAAATACGCTTGCGCCGACATCTCCTGCGGCCCGGTTACCGGCAAGCCAGCACGTTCCAGCAGTGCGATGATACGTGCCGTCTCTTCCGGTTTGAACTGACCCAGACGTTCGGAGGTACGGGCAGCCATCACCATGCCAGCAGCGACAGCTTCACCGTGGAGCCAGTTTCCGTAACCCATTTCGGCTTCAATCGCGTGGCCAAACGTATGCCCAAGATTCAGTAAAGCACGTAAGCCCGTTTCACGCTCGTCTGCTGCAACAACTTCTGCTTTCAGCTCACAACAACGGCGAATGCAGTATGCCAGTTTAGCCTCATCCAGGCGCAGCAGCGCATCCATATTCTCTTCCAGCCAGTTAAAGAACTCACCGTCGAGAATAATGCCGTATTTGATCACTTCAGCCAGGCCAGAGGCCAGTTCGCGTGCTGGCAGGGTTTTCAGACAGTCGAGATCCACCACCACCGAAGCAGGCTGGTAGAACGCGCCAATCATGTTTTTGCCGAGCGGATGGTTGACCGCGGTTTTGCCGCCAACGGAAGAGTCGACCTGAGACAGTAAGGTGGTCGGAATCTGAATAAAACGGACACCACGTTGATAGCTTGCTGCCGCAAAGCCCGTCAGATCGCCCACAACACCGCCGCCGAGAGCAAGCAGTGTCGTATCGCGACCATGGGGTTTTTGCAGCAATGCGGTAAAGACGGTATCCAGTACCGTCAGGCTTTTATACTGCTCGCCATCGGGCAGAATTACACTGTCGACTTTCACGCCCGCCTGCTCAAGCAGGTGGCGAACGCGGTCAAGATAAAGCGGAGCCAGCGTCTCATTGGTGACCAGCATCGCCTGATCACCCGCTTTCAGTGGTAAAAAGGAAGCTGGGTCGTTAAACAAACCAGCCGCGATGGTGATAGGGTAACTACGTTCCCCGAGAGTAACTGTAATCCTCTCCATGACGCGACATCCACCTTTAATGCTTTTACCCGCAGGCGAGTGTATATAAAGCCAGAATCAGTTGCTTTCCAGCATATGAATAATCTGGTTTGCAACCACTTTAGCGCTCTGATCATCAGTACGAATGGTCACATCAGCAATCTCTTCGTACAGAGGATTGCGTTCATCGGCCAACGCTTCCAGAACTTCGCGTGGTGGCGTTTCAACCTGCAGCAGCGGGCGCTTTTTATCGCGCTGCGTACGTGCCAGCTGTTTTTCAATGGTCGTCTCAAGATAGACCACTACGCCACGGGCGGAGAGACGGTTGCGGGTTTCGCGAGATTTTACAGAACCGCCGCCGGTCGCCAGCACGATGCCCTGTTTTTCCGTGAGTTCGTTGATCACTTTTTCTTCTCGGTCACGGAAACCTTCTTCGCCTTCTACATCGAAGACCCAGCCCACATCAGCTCCGGTTCGTTTCTCAATCTCTTGATCAGAATCGTAAAATTCCATATTGAGTTGTTGAGCTAACTGACGCCCAATAGTGCTTTTGCCGGCACCCATAGGCCCAACCAGAAAGATATTGCGTTTCTCTGCCATTTTTTCGGTACTACTAAGACTATTCGTTAATGGTAATCCCCGCTTCGCAGACACCCGGCGTAGCAGGACATGAACTGAAACCTCATATGCAATAGAGCGAGAGTCAGACTAAAAATTATCTCAATACTCCGGCTTGTTTGGCAACTGATTAAATCACCGCACCAGACGCATAAGACAACAAGACGTCAGTCCAACTCAAATCGGTACTCCTTGTATGCTAATTCATGCCCCACGTCAAACATCTGCAACAAACTGAATGCAAAATCATTGCGGGGATCGTTACCCGTCAGTGAATAGCCACCAGACGTGGT
Organism: Enterobacter cloacae complex sp. IR5384; assembly: GCF_049237265.1. NCBI lineage: Bacteria > Pseudomonadati > Pseudomonadota > Gammaproteobacteria > Enterobacterales > Enterobacteriaceae > Enterobacter > Enterobacter cloacae complex sp. IR5384. Next base: position 7,555 of record NZ_JBMKHJ010000010.1, read on the forward strand.
GTTATAAACACCACTAATTCACGCCGTTCGTTGTCTTTACCGTCATGACGAAAAAGCTGCCCAAGCCAGGGGATTTTACCGAGCCCGGGTACGCTATCACTTCCGGTTTTATTCTTTTGCGAGAAAATACCGCCCAGCGCCAGCGTTTCTCCACTTTTTACCTCCACCTGAGTCTCTATTTCTTGTTTGTCGATAGCCAGCGTTTCGCCATCAGCCTGTTGCAACACCTGCCCCGGCATATTTTCACTGATATGTAATTTCAGGCGCACGCGCCCGCCCGGTAGCACCACTGGGGTGACCTCCATACCTAATACCGCCTCTTTGAACTCCACAGAGGTGGCCCCACTCTCCCCGCTGGAGACCTGGTATGGGATCTCACTGCCCTGTTTGATACTGGCTGGCTGCATGTGCGAGGCCAGCAGTCGCGGGCTGGCGATGATATCGACCTGCTGTTTTTGCTCCAGTGCTGACAGCTCCAGATCCAGCAGCCTGCCGTTAATACGCCCGATGTTAAACCCCACATGGCTGGTGGCGCTGGCCACGGACAAATCACTGCCAAGGGTTGTCATTTGCCCAATCTTGCCCGCTTCGCTGGCCTCGGCAAGATTCCATTTCACCCCCAGCTCCCGCAGACTTTTTTCGTTGATGGTGACGATATGCGCCGCCAGTTCGACCTGCTCGACGGGAATATCCATCTGTGTTGCCCAGCGCTGTAGCGTCTCCAGTACGGCTTTATTATCCCTGACCAGCAGCCGGTTGGTGCGTTTATCAAGAGACAGACTGCCCTTCGGACTGAGCAGTTTTTCCGCTGCGTTTTGCAACTCCCCGGCATCAGCGTATGAAAACGAAATGCTTTGCGAGAGCAGCGGAGCCTCAAGCTGCCTGCGGGCCCGGTCCTGTGCGTTACGCTCCTGCTGTTCGCGCTGCCAGGCCGCCGTATGGACATAGAAAATGCCACCCTCCTCGCGCAGAACCAGCCCTGCGCTGGCGATCACCGTCTGTAAGGCCTGTCGCCACGGAACATGCGTCAGACTGAGCGATAAAGTGCCGCTTACGTCGGGTGACACCACCAGATTACGATTCTCCTGCGCCACCAGCGCCTGCAGGACCTGAACCACAGGAACGTCATCCACCACCAGCGTGACCGGCTTCGGTGCGGCGGCCAGCGGAGTGACGATCGTCAGTAACAGCAGCGTTATCCTTAAATTCATATTTTTTCGTTCCTTCTCGTTGCCACGTCCATTGCGCTGGCTCACAGGTTTCACCCACGTCTACGACGAGTTGCGTCTCATTCATTGCGCTGACCCGCCAGCCCGCCGGTAAACGTTCCTCTAAGTGCAGGCGATACCAGCGCTGTTTCCCGTCCTGCAACAGGCCAACCCCGCCGACCATGCCGCGATAGTGCCACTGCGTCAGCTCGCCAACGGCACAGGGATCGTCGGGCGGATGAAACGGATCGCGCATCCCGGTGAGTAACAGCACTGAGCAAACCAGCAGGTAGCGCAGGCTATTTCGCATGGTCTAGCTCCAGTTGCACTCGCAGACGTAACGCCGCGCCCTGAGGCGCAAGCGTAAAGGCGGCAATCCGGACATCTTGCTGCGCCAGCCGGGCGAAAACCGTCAGGATTGCTGGCCACTCGGCATCCAGCGCCAGCTCCCCACCGACCGGAAGGGGGTTCCAGTGCACCAGCGTTGCGCCATCAGCCTGAAAATCCAGCGGGGAAAAGCGCACCACCGGGCGGGCGTCAGGCTCAGGTGTCCGGCGCGGCGCGTTGCTGGCGACAGGCCAGAGCGTCGCATGGCGCTGGACGGCGTCGGTCATTTGCTTCTGAAGCGCAGCAAGCTGTGAATTAAGCGGCCTCAGGAACAGGCCCCATGCGGTTCCCCACAACAAGGCAACGCCCAGCCCACTGCACAGGAGCCGGTACCGGCGACGGCTCTCACACCAGCGTTCAAATATTCTGTTCACACGTTACCCCTGGCCTGTGAGCTGAAAAGTGAACATCCAGCGCCCGTGATTATCCTGCCGTATCTCCCCTTCTGACCCTGGGGTAAAACCCGCTATTTGTCGCAGAGCATCACCCATTGCCGACAGGGCGGGCAGTGCTGAGGCATAGCCGTTAATCATCAAAGAGGGCGGTTGGTAACGAAGCTCAGTGAACCAGGCCTGAGCCGGAATGGCATCGGAGAGTGACGCCAGCACCGGGTGCCACGCCATACGCTGTGGCTGGCGCGTGGGAGCGGGTGTGGCAAGAGGTAGACGAGAAGACAGCGCGCGCTGCACGGTCTGCATGCCCGCCAGTTCAGCCTGCAGGGCGTGCAGTTTCAGGTGGGCGTGCATGCTCAGACTGAAGACCGTTGCCAGCGTCAGAATACAGGTGGCCGCAGACAGCCCTCCCCAGAACCGCACGCGGCGCGCGCGTCGTTGCTGTCGCCACGGAAGAAGATTGGTCATGCTCATTCAGGCACCTCGCTCATGGCCAGCGCCAGCGCGACGGTATAATCGGCACCGCACTCCGGCAGCGGGGGCTGACAGCGAGAGACGAACTCCCACGGGTCGCGCTGGCTATCAAAGAGCGCGATATCGTCCGGCGCGAGAGCCAGCAGTGCCGCCAGTTCAGCCACGCTTTTGGCCTCGGTAGCGAAGCGGCGCCCCCACTGGTGGCGCATTGCCCACAACCACTGATGTTCGTCTCGCCACGCGACACACTGCGCCGGTGCCACCGCAGGAAGAAAATTTGCCAGCGCGCTGGCATCCGGAGTAATCGTCACCAGCCGTAAATGCAGCGTTTTCGCGAGCGTCAGTAGTGTTTCAACCTCTTTGTTTTGCGCAGCGGTGACATGAAATGTGTTGCTGAACGTGTCCTGTGCGTAATCGAAGCACAGCGCATCAGGGGACATCTCCAGCTCACGCGAGAGCGCAGCCCCTAGCCAGGAGAGCTGTTCGCTGTCGCGCAGGGCGATAGCCGGGCGGGGTAACGATCTTTGCAGGGTACGCGCCGCCGGAAATGAGAGAAACACCCGGTGCTGATGCGGCAACGTACGCCGCCAGCCGCGTAATGCGTCAACCAATTGTTCTGGCTGACAAATTTTCCCGTCGAGGATGATGCCTTCCGTCAGCGGTATCGCCCACCAGCGGCGCAGACACCAGCTGAGACGCTCACGAACCAGTGCGACAATCAGCACCCTATCTTGTTGAATATGAACGCCCGTTTGCCATGTTTTGAAAGCCATGCTTCACGATCTCCTTATCGCCCGTCGCCGTGACGGCTATATCAATGAATCAGGCTTGCCTTTATACTACCGCGCGATTGTTTAGAAACTGCCCAAGTGAAACCAGATGGGAAATCTCCGGTGAAGTTCGTAAAGTATTTATTAATCCTTGCAGTGTGTTGCATTCTGCTGGGAGCAGGCTCGATTTATGGTTTGTACAAATATATTGAGCCGCAGCTACCTGATGTCGCTACGCTTCGTGATGTGCGGCTCCAGATCCCAATGCAGGTCTACAGCGCCGACGGCGAGCTGATGGCGCAGTACGGCGAAAAACGCCGTATCCCGCTGACCTTAAACCAAATTCCCCCTGTGATGGTGAAGGCCTTCATCGCCACAGAGGACAGCCGTTTTTACGAGCACCACGGCGTTGACCCGGTGGGGATTTTCCGTGCCGCAAGCGTTGCGCTGTTCTCCGGGCATGCCTCTCAGGGGGCAAGTACCATTACGCAGCAGCTGGCGCGTAACTTCTTCCTCAGCCCTGAAAAGACGCTGATACGTAAGATAAAAGAGGTGTTCCTCGCGATCCGTATTGAGCAGTTGCTGAGTAAAGACGAAATCCTTGAGCTTTACCTCAACAAGATCTATCTCGGTTATCGCGCCTATGGCGTGGGTGCTGCGGCACAGGTGTACTTCGGCAAGCCCGTGGAGCAACTGACCTTAAGCGAAATGGCGACCATTGCCGGCCTGCCTAAAGCCCCGTCCACGTTTAACCCGCTCTACTCGCTCGATCGCGCCACCGCACGTCGCAATGTCGTTCTGTCACGTATGCTGAGCGAAGGCTACATCAGCCAGAGTGAATATGAGCAGGCACGCAACGATGTCATCGACGCCAACTACCATGCGCCGGAGATCGCCTTCTCTGCCCCGTATCTGACCGAAATGGTTCGCCAGGAAATGGTCAGCCGTTATGGGGATAAGGCCTATGAAGATGGTTATCGCGTATACACCACGGTTACCCGTAAAGGGCAGCAGGCGGCACAGGATGCGGTGAGAAATAACGTGATGGACTACGATATGCGTCACGGCTATCGCGGCCCGTCCAACGTGCTGTGGAAGGTGGGCGAAAGCGCCTGGGACAGTAAAAAAATCACCAGTACGCTGAAAGCGCTGCCTACCTACGGCCCGCTGCTGCCTGCGGTGGTGACGCAGGCCACGCCTCAGGAAGCCGTTGCAACGCTTGCGGATGGCACCTCAGTCTCCTTGCGTATGGACGGGATCCGCTGGGCGCGTCCGTACCGCTCTGACACCTTACAGGGACCAACACCACGTAAAGTGACCGATGTCGTACAAACCGGACAACAAATCTGGGTCCGTCAGGTGGGCGATGCCTGGTGGCTGGCGCAGGTGCCAGACGTCAACTCCGCGCTGGTCTCCATTAACCCGCAAAACGGTGCCGTGCTGGCGCTGGTGGGTGGGTTTGATTTCAACCAGAGCAAATTCAACCGCGCGACGCAGGCGCTGCGTCAGGTCGGTTCGAATATCAAACCGTTCCTCTACACGGCGGCGATGGATAAAGGCTTAACGCTTGCCAGTATCCTCAATGACGTGCCGATCTCTCGCTGGGATGCCGGTGCCGGTTCCGACTGGCAGCCGAAGAACTCGCCGGCGGAATACGCAGGTCCTATTCGCCTTCGTCAGGGGCTGGGTCAGTCGAAAAACGTGGTGATGGTGCGTGCAATGCGTGCGATGGGCGTCGATTACGCGGCAGAGTATCTGCAACGTTTTGGCTTCCCGGCACAGAACATCGTGCGCACCGAATCGCTGGCGTTAGGCTCGGCATCGTTCACGCCGCTGCAAGTGGCGCGGGGGTATTCGGTCATGGCCAACGGCGGCTTCCTGATCGACCCGTACTTCATCAGTAAAATCGAAAACGACCAGGGCGGTGTGCTGTTCGAAGCGAAACCGAAAATTGCCTGTGCGGAGTGCGATATCCCGGTGATTTACGGCAATACGCCGAAGTCTGACGTGCTTGAAAACAAGGACATGGAAGATGTCGCCGTGTCGCAGGAGCAGCCGAACGGCGTGGTGCCGCAGCCACAGCTGGAACAGGCAAACCAGGCGCTGGTGGCGCAGAGCGGTGCGCAGGAGTATGCCCCACATGTGATCAACACCCCGCTGTCATTCCTGATCAAGAGCGCGTTGAATACCAACATCTTCGGTGAACCGGGCTGGCAGGGTACCGGCTGGCGTGCCGGGCGTGATTTACAGCGCCACGATATCGGTGGTAAAACCGGGACCACCAACAGCTCGAAAGATGCCTGGTTCTCCGGTTACGGCCCGGGCGTGGTGACCTCGGTCTGGATCGGTTTTGACGATCACCGCCGCGATTTAGGCCGCACCACGGCGTCTGGCGCGATCAAAGATCAGATTTCCGGCTACGAAGGTGGGGCCAAAAGTGCGCAACCGGCCTGGGATGCCTATATGAAATCCGTTCTTGAGGGCGTGCCGGAGCAGCCACTGACGCCACCGCCGGGCGTGGTCACGGTCAATATCGACCGCAGCACCGGGCAGTTAGCCAACGGTGGCAATAGCCGTGAGGAGTATTTCATCGAAGGTACGCAGCCAACCACGCAGGCGGTACATGAGGTGGGTACAGAGATTATTGATAACGGCGAGACGCACGAGCTGTTCTGACAACAAAGCAAAACGGCAACCTCGGGTTGCCGTTTTTGTGTTTGCTCCCTCTCCCGTGGAAGAGGGTTGGGGCATCAGGCCACTACAGCCGCCCCTGCCCCTTCAGCCATTCCCGCACCAGGAACAGCGCGCTCACGTTACGCGCCTCATTGAAGTCAGGATCTTCCAGCAAATCCATCAGGTGCGCCAGTGGCCAGCGAACCTGGGGCAGCGGCTCCGGCTCGTCACCTTCCAGCGATTCAGGGTAGAGATCTTCAGCCACCACAATGTTCATTTTGCTGGAAAAATAGGAGGGAGCCATGCTCAGCTTTTTCAGGAACGATAGCTCTTTCGCGCCAAACCCAACCTCTTCTTTCAGCTCGCGGTTTGCTGCTTCAAAGACCGTTTCACCCGGGTCAATAAGCCCTTTCGAGAAACCCAGTTCATAAGATTCCGTGCCCACTGCATACTCGCGGATCAAAATCAGATGGTCATCAACAATGGGGATGATCATCACCGCTTCACGCGATGAGGGGCGCATACGTTCATAAACGCGACGCACGCCGTTGCTGAACTCCAGGTCCACACTTTCGACATTAAACAGCCGGGATTTCGCGACAGTTTCAACACTCAGAATGGTGGGTTTTTGTAGTGGTTTGCTCATCTTGACGGGTCTTTGAAGTGTGAACTGACTTTATTGTGCGATACGCCGCACGGTTTCGGCAATGTCAATTGTTCTTTATTTACATTTGTGCAACCTGACAGGAATCAATCCTCAAATCAAAACAAATGTCAAGAGGTTGAAATGTTTCCAGGAATTTGCTGATATCGCGCCATGACAGGCTTTGCTATCATCATCGGTCACTGGGATGCGCTGCAGAATGCTCAAGTTCGACTCCATGCTTGCCGATAGCCAACCACAGACTCTCATTCATTGTTAAAGGTGCACTGACTACACCTGTAAGAAGATAAAGTAAGATGGGGAAAGCATGAGCACCATTTTGATCGTTCTCGCTGCTATGCTGGCCGGCGCTTTAGTTGCAGGGTGGGTATACAGGCGTCGCGTACAGCGTCGTTTCAGGCTGCCCTTTTTAACGGCCTTTGCCGGTGCCACAACGCGTAAACTCACGCAAGAAGAGCGCGATGCTGTTGAGAACTATCTCGAAACCCTCAACCGTTCCCAGTTAACGCCCGGGCCAACGGGGGCTACGGCTGCGCCGGTCACCCTCAATCTGAACGCACAAAGCGACACCGTGCTCTGCGTGACGCGCTCCATCACCCGTTATGGCATCACGACTGACGATCCCAATAAATGGCGTTACTACCTCGACTCCGTTGAAGTGCATCTGCCTCCCTCCTGGGAGCAGTACATTAATGACGAAAACAGCGTTGAGCTTATCCATACCGATTCGCTGCCGCTGGTCATCTCCCTGAACGGCCATACGCTGAATGAATATATTCATGAAGCACCGCGCTTTGCGCTGGAACGCGCGAGTTCAAAGCAGGCCTCCATTCGCGGTGAAGAGACCGAGCAAATTGAACTGCTGAACATTCGTCAGGAGACTCATGAAGAGCATGCCCTGAGTCGTCCGGATGGCATTCGCGAGGCGGTCCTGATTGTGGCCGCCTTCCTGCTCTTTTTCTTCTGTCTGCTGACGCCGGATGTGTTTGTCCCGTGGCTCGCGGGCGGTGCGCTGCTGCTGTTGGCCGCCGGGCTGTGGGGGCTGTTTGCGCCTCCAGCCAAAACCTCTTTGCGTGAAATTCACTGCCTGCGCGGCACCCCTAAGCGCTGGGGCCTGTTCGGTGAGAACGATCAGGAACATATCAACAATATCTCCCTCGGGATTATTGACCTTATCTATCCGCGCCACTGGCAGCCATGGATTGCACAGGATTTGGGGCATAAAACCGATATTGATATCTACCTTGACCGCCATGTTGTGCGTCAGGGGCGCTTCCTCTCCCTGCACGATGAAGTGAAAAACTTCCCGCTTCAGCACTGGCTACGCAGTACGGTTATCGCCGGGGGCGCGGCGCTGGTCTTTGCTCTGTTGCTGCTGTTCGTGCCGCTGGATATGCCCATCAAATTCACCCTGTCGTGGATCAAAGGGGCACAAACCGTAGAGGCCACCAGCGTTAAGCAGCTGGATGACGCTGGCGTGCGGGTGGGTGATACGCTCCGTCTGAAGGGTACCGGAATGTGTAACATCCACACCCCAGGGGCCTGGAATACCCGTCAGAACTCGCCGTTCATGCCGTTCGACTGCTCGCAAATCGTCTGGAACGATGCGCCGCCGTTGCCGCTGCCAGAATCGGATGTCGTCAATAAAGCCACTGCGCTCACCCAGACGCTCAACCGCCAGCTGCACCCGAAAACCGATGATGATTCACGCGTCAGCCCTGCCCTGCGTTCTGCCATTCAGAAATCCGGAATGGTACTGCTGGATGACTTTGGCGAAATCGTATTGAAAACGCAGGATTTATGTTCAGCACAGGATGAGTGCGTTCGCCTTAAAAATGCGCTCGTGAACCTGGGTAACAGCAAAGACTGGGACTCGCTGGTGAAGCGCGCCGAAGCGGGTCGTCTGGACGGGGTGAACGTGCTACTGCGCCCGGTGAGTGCCGAATCGCTGGATAACCTGGTGGCGACCTCTACCGCGCCGTTTGTGATGCGTGAAACCACCCGTGCGGCCCAGGCGCTGAATAGCCCGGCGCCTGGCGGTTTTGTGATTGTCAGCGATGAAGGCAGCGACCTGGTCGATCAGCCTTATCCGCAGATTGCCCTGTACGACTACCCGGCTCAGGAACAATGGGGGCAGTTCCAGCGTCTGGCGCAGATGCTGATGCAAACGCCATTCAGTGCCGAAGGGATTGTGACCAGTATCTTTACCGATGCCAACGGTACGCGCCATATCGGCCTGCACCGGATGCCTGACAGCGCGGGTTTATGGCGTTATATCGGTACATCACTGCTGATGATCGCCATGCTGGTGTCTATTTTCTGGAACGGCATTATGGCCCTGCGCCGTTACCAGCGTTCGCGCACCCGGCTTGCTGAGATCCAGCAATACTACGAAAATTGCCTTAATCCTAAGCTGGTCCCCTCCTCTGAGAGCCTGATCGGATAACATCGCTGCGCGACAAGTTGTGCTACCCTGTCGCGCACGTTTCTTCTGGCTGGAGTTCCCCTATGCATCTTGATATCGCCTGGCAGGAGGTTGATACCGTCCTGCTGGATATGGACGGCACGCTGCTCGATCTCGCCTTCGATAATTACTTCTGGCAAAAGCTGGTCCCGGAGACCTATGGCGAACAGCAGGGTATCTCCCCGGCAGAAGCGCAGGAATTCATTCGTTCGCAATATAGCGCGGTGCAACATACGCTAAACTGGTACTGTCTGGACTACTGGAGCGAACGACTCGGTTTGGATATTTGTGCCATGACCACCGCCCAGGGCCCGCGCGCCGTACTGCGTGAGGACACCGTGCCCTTCCTGGATGCGCTGAAAGCAAGCGGCAAGCGCCGTATTTTGCTGACCAACGCCCATCCGCATAATCTGGCCGTGAAGCTGGAACATACGGGTCTTGCGTCACACCTTGATTTATTACTTTCCACCCACACATTTGGTTATCCGAAAGAGGATCAGCGGTTGTGGCATGCGGTGAAGGAAGAGACCGGTTTACAGCCGGAACGCACGCTGTTCATTGATGACAGCGAGCCCATTCTGGATTCCGCCGCGGCGTTTGGCATTCGCTACTGCCTGGGCGTGACCAATCCTGACTCCGGCCTGGCGGACAAAAGCTATCTGCGGCATCCGGGGCTGGGTGACTATCGTCAGATGATCCCCTCACTGACCGTGAAGGAGACGCCATGAAAGAAAAACCCTCAGATGGGGTAAGACTGGATAAATGGCTGTGGGCAGCCCGTTTTTATAAAACGCGCGCCCTTGCCCGCGAGATGATTGACGGTGGAAAGGTACATTACAACGGCCAGCGTAGCAAGCCGAGTAAGCTGGTTGAACTGAATGCCACCTTAACGCTGCGTCAGGGCAACGATGAACGAACGGTGGTGATTAAAGCCATTACCGAACAACGACGGCCCGCATCTGAAGCCGTACAGCTTTATGAAGAGACGGCTGAGAGCATTGAAAAGCGCGAGAAGACCGCGCTGGCGCGCAAAATGAATGCGCTGACCATGCCCCACCCGGACCGGCGACCGGATAAAAAAGAGCGCCGCGATCTGATGAAATTTAAACACGGTGAGACCGAGTAACCCTCACCTGCACGAGAGACTATTATGGCCCAACACGACCAATTACACCGCTATCTGTTTGAACAATTCGCCGTGCGTGGCGAGCTGGTCACCGTATCCGAAACCTGGAAACAGATTCTGGAAAACCACAACTACCCGCTGCCGGTGAAAACCCTGTTGGGCGAACTGCTGGTTGCCACCAGCCTGCTGACCGCCACGCTGAAGTTTGCCGGTGATATCACCGTGCAGCTGCAGGGTGATGGCCCGATGTCGCTGGCCGTGATCAACGGTAACAATCAGCAGCAGATGCGCGGCGTCGCGCGCGTTCAGGGCGACGTTCCTGAAAATGCCGACCTGAAAACGCTGGTGGGCAATGGCTACCTGGTGATCACCATCTCCCCGGAAGAAGGTGAACGCTATCAGGGCGTGGTCGGTCTGGAAGGCGATACCCTGGCCGCCTGCCTGGAAGATTACTTCATGCGTTCAGAACAGCTGCCAACTCGCCTGTTTATCCGTACCGGTGAAGTAGACGGGCAACCCGCTGCAGGCGGTATGCTGCTGCAGGTTCTGCCCGCACAGGATGCGCAGACCAATGATTTTGAGCACCTGGCGACGCTGACCGAAACCATCAAGGCGGAAGAGCTGTTCAACCTGTCGGCGACCGATGTGCTGTGGCGTCTGTATCATGAAGAAGAGGTAACGGTTTACGATCCGCAGGCCGTGGAGTTTAAGTGTACCTGTTCACGTGAACGCTGCGCTGGCGCACTGAAAACCCTGCCGGATGAAGAGATCGACAGCATTATGGCTGAAGACGGTGAAATCGATATGCACTGTGACTACTGCGGTACGCACTATGTGTTCAACTCGATGGATATCGCTGAAATCCGCAACAACGCCTCTCCGGCGGATCCGCAGGTTCACTGATCATAAAGCAACGGCTCCACAAGGAGCCGTTTTGTTAACGCACCAGTGCATTATCGTAGTTTATCTCTACGCGTTCACCGAAGATCTCAATATCCGCCCACGGCTTCACAACGGGTTTCACCTTCCCCTGCTGCACTGCGCGTTCCAGCTCTTCCCGTGATAAACCATCAGGCATTTTCCAGGTATCGCCTGCCAGCTTCCAGCCGGTACCGGTTTGCGTGTACACCACAATCGTGCGGTCGCTAAACTGATAAATCACCGCTTCAGGCTTGCCGTCGCCGTTCAGATCCAGCGACATCAGTAAACAGGTTTTCCGCTCGCGGCTGCAGGAATCAAATCGGTACTGGTTATTCAGCATCGCCTGCCATAACCCCTTGTCGGGGCGAGACGTACCCGGTGCGAGTGTGAACTGCTTCTCAAGCATCCCGGCTGTCATCTTCCCTGCTCCGTCCCGGTTTCCGCTGAGAAGGCCGTACAGCTCACGCTGGCGCTTTGGCTCAGCCATAAACTGCCGATCGTATTGCAGCGTCTGCATGGCCTCGCGTCCCTTACGCCCGCTGTTGCTGAGCATATACAGGCTGACCTGATCCGCGTTGATGCGTCCGTCGTGGTAGCGCGCCATATGGCTTTCAACGCTGATACGCCACGGATCAAGCACCGGCGTATGAATCAGGATCAGGAGAATAAGCGCAAGTGACCCCGTTAGCGGGATAACGGACGCCTGCAGCTTTTGTGCCTGGCGGCGACAGAAGACAACGCTTATGCAAAATCCTACCGCCCAGACCAGCGCCACCAGCGTAATGAGTACGCCATACAGACGCTCCGGCGACCAGCCATATTGCGAAATGCGCAGCCATAACGCCCACCCTGCTAACACCGGATAGGCGGGAACGATAGCGATGGCGAGACGAACCATCCCGTTGAGAAGCGCATAGTAAGGTAGCGTCTGACGCTGCGGATGCCAGACAATCGTCACCAGAAAAAGGAGCAGTAGCGCTAAGGCGGTCAGCAGGCCCGCCGCGGATATCCGTGCTGAAATGGCCTCAAAGCCCATCACGGGCAATGCGCCAATAAACAGCAGTGCTAAGGCCGCCATCAGAGGCAACAGGCCGGTGGCGATCAGGGTAAGCAGGTTCTGTAATGCGCGCATCAAGCGCACCTGCATACGCGCCAGCACGGCGACACTGGCAGAAACCACGCCAATCGCCACTGAAATAAACCAGTCAGACTGGAAGAAAAGGCGATCAAAAAACTGAATGCCAATGAGTTTGAAGAGTTCAGCCCAGAGGAAAAGCACCAGCCAGAAGAGGCCGTTGGAGATAAAAATAGTGAGTATAGTCAGCGCGTTGTGCCAGTGCTTATCGTAAAAATCACTGTAGAACGAGGCCGTCGTCGCAGGCGACAGACACCTTTGCAGCCATGGCAACATCAATAGCATCATCAACAGAAGATGAAAGCCCCAGACAAGCACGGCCTCTTTAATTTCCCAGTGTTCAAGCCCGGACACGCTCCACTTAAGCCAGGCGCCCATACCGGCGACAACAGCGCCAACGATCGCGAGCGCCAGCCAGAGTAACGGTTTTCTGAATGACGTCACGGAAAGCGCGACAGTGGCGGTCATCGCCACCGTTGCAGGCATCACGCACAAAGACCACACCGTATCGGATGGCAATTTCGCATACGCGATGTACTCGCTAATCCCGTAGCAAATCAGCCCCTGTAGAGCGCCCACCAGCACGATGGCCAGGCGCGTTGAAGGGGATAACGTTTCACTGTTTTCCATCTCTCATCCCTTTTCCAGAAAAGCGTATTGTTTCATCAATCCGCGGACGACATGAATCGTTTTCATACTGTAACCCTTACGTAATTTTCTTACGTGTATGCGATTACATTCACATTCTTTCCGATAAAATCACCAGCCATTAACCTTTTCGGAACATTTTCCCCAACAAAAAAGCGATTCCTGCGATAATCCGCCTGCCCTGTGACTGGAGTCGCAGCGTTTTCCGTTAGTAAGGGTTTTGACCAGATACGTAAATCTATGAGCCCCGTCGCGGTTAACAACCTCAGAAAAACCCTACAATTTCAGGCAGTACATATTGGCTAAGGAGCAGTGATATGCGTGTTACTGGTTTAACCCCGCAAGATCTCAAGGCTTATGGTATTCACGACGTCCAGGAAATCGTCTACAACCCCGATTACGATACGCTGTATCAGGAAGAGCTCAATCCAGCACTGGAAGGATACGAGCGAGGTGTGTTGACTAACCTTGGTGCTATCGCCGTCGATACCGGTATCTTTACCGGTCGTTCGCCGAAAGATAAGTATATCGTCCGAGACGAAACCACCCGCGATACGCTGTGGTGGGCTGACAAAGGCAAAGGGAAGAACGATAACAAACCGCTCTCCCCGGAAACCTGGCAGCATCTGAAAGGGCTCGTCACCCAACAACTTTCCGGCAAGCGTCTGTTCATTGTCGACGCTTTCTGCGGCGCTAACGCCGACACCCGTCTTTCCGTGCGTTTTATCACCGAAGTGGCCTGGCAGGCACATTTCGTGAAAAACATGTTTATTCGTCCAACCGACGAAGAGCTGCAGACGTTCAAACCCGATTTCATCGTGATGAACGGTGCCAAATGCACCAACCCACAGTGGCAAGAGCAGGGCCTGAACTCCGAGAACTTTATCGCCTTTAACCTGACCGAGCGTATCCAGCTGATTGGCGGTACCTGGTACGGCGGCGAGATGAAGAAAGGCATGTTCTCGGTCATGAACTACCTGCTGCCGCTGCGCGGTATCGCCTCTATGCACTGCTCAGCGAACGTCGGTGAAAAAGGGGATGTGGCGGTGTTCTTTGGCCTGTCCGGCACCGGTAAAACCACCCTGTCTACCGATCCAAAACGTCGTCTGATTGGGGATGACGAGCACGGCTGGGATGACGACGGCGTGTTTAACTTCGAAGGCGGTTGCTACGCGAAGACCATTCGTCTGTCTGAAGAAGCTGAGCCGGATATCTTCCATGCCATCCGCCGCGATGCGCTGCTGGAAAACGTCACCGTACGTGCCGACGGCTCTATCGACTTCGACGACGCATCCAAAACCGAAAACACCCGCGTTTCCTACCCGATCTACCACATCGACAACATTGTGAAGCCGGTGTCGAAAGCGGGTCATGCGACGAAGGTGATTTTCCTGACGGCGGATGCGTTCGGCGTGCTGCCGCCGGTTTCCCGCCTGACCGCCAGCCAGACGCAGTATCACTTCCTCTCCGGTTTTACCGCCAAACTGGCGGGCACCGAGCGGGGCGTGACGGAGCCAACCCCAACGTTCTCCGCCTGCTTCGGCGCGGCCTTCCTGTCGCTGCACCCGACGCAGTACGCAGAAGTGCTGGTAAAACGCATGCAGGCCTCCGGGGCGCAGGCGTACCTGGTTAACACCGGCTGGAACGGTACCGGCAAGCGTATCTCCATCAAAGATACCCGCGCCATTATCGACGCCATTCTGGATGGTTCTCTGGATAACGCTGAAACCTTCACCCTGCCGATGTTTGATCTGGCTATTCCAACGGCGCTGCCGGGCGTGGATACGCATATCCTTGACCCGCGTAACACCTATGGATCCCCGGAACAGTGGCGTGAGAAAGCGGAAACGCTGGCGAAGCTGTTTATTGAGAACTTCGAGAAGTATACCGATACCCCGGCGGGTGAAGCGCTGGTGAGTGCGGGACCGAAGCTGTAGGTAAAAGCAAAAAGGCAACGAAAGTTGCCTTTTTTAATGGTTTCTCCCTCTCCCCGTGGGAGAGGGCCGGGGTGAGGGCATCAGGCCGCACCCCGATTACCCCTCTTTCACTTGCCCCCGCGTCACCGGCACCGGCAACCAGGCGCGAATGCTCAACCCACCCCGCTCGCTGGTACCAATCTCCAGCAACCCGTTATGGTTATCAACAATACGCTGCACAATCGCCAGGCCTAAACCGGTTCCGCTGGTGCTGCGCGCGCTGTCGCCGCGCACAAACGGCTGGAACAGATGCTTACGCTGCTCGGGCTTGATACCCGGACCGTCATCTTCCACCTGGAACCAGGCGCGGTTGAGTTCCGATCCGCTGCTGACTTTAATCCAGCCATTACCGTAGCGGGCCGCATTCACCACCATGTTTGCCACCGCGCGCTTGATGGAGAGCGGGTGCATACGAACCTGAATTTCACCGGCCTGAAGGTCGGTATCAATCTCACGCTCGTAGCCGCTTTCAGCCGCCACCACTTCGCCCAGCACCGCGTTCAGGTCAGCCATCTCCATCGGCATCTCCTGCCCGGTACGCAGGTAGTCAATGAACTGCTCAATGATGGCGTTACACTCTTCGATATCCTTGTTGATGGACTCGGCGAGATAACCGTCCTCTTCGCCCATCATCTCCGTCGCCAGTCGGATACGCGTGAGTGGCGTACGCAGATCATGGCTGACGCCCGCCATCAGCAGCGTACGGTCATCCGCCAGCTGTTTGACGCCAGCCGCCATATGATTAAACGCGCGCGTCACCGAACGCACCTCCGATGCGCCATATTCACGCAGCGGCGGCGGAATGATCCCTTTACCGACCTGGAGCGC
Source organism: Enterobacter cloacae complex sp. IR5384 (assembly GCF_049237265.1). Taxonomy (NCBI): domain Bacteria; kingdom Pseudomonadati; phylum Pseudomonadota; class Gammaproteobacteria; order Enterobacterales; family Enterobacteriaceae; genus Enterobacter; species Enterobacter cloacae complex sp. IR5384. The sequence continues at coordinate 23,221 of NZ_JBMKHJ010000010.1, forward strand.
AGCGTGTTCCAGGTCGACCAGCGGTCGGTTCTGTATACGGATAAACAGCCACGCGCCGCCTATCGCCAGCAGCATGATGGCAAGGGTGTAGCGGAACAGCGGCGAGAAGTCGCCCTGGTGGATTTCTGTCAGCGGAACGCGCACCCAGATATTGGGCGACAGCCAGGTTTTCAGCCAGACGACCGGCGAGCTTTTGTTGACCTCAACACGCACCTCCGTCGGGCCACCCAGCTGCTGCGCCATCTGCTGGCTGAGGAATTCATAGTGCTGCGCCCAGCGCAGACCCGCGTCTTCCGCCGCTTCATTCGAATAGAGCGAAATGCCCAGTTCACGGTAGATTTCACGGCGAAACGCCGGAGGAACCACTAACTGCGTGCCGTCCTCCAGCTGCAGTTTATCGGTCATCAGCATACGCACTTCGTACGCCAGGACCTTATTAAACTGCTGAAGGCTCGGCAGGATCGCAAAGTTCAGCACCACCAGGTAGGTTGTCACCAGGCTGACAAACAGCAAGGTGACAATCAAAAGCAGGGTACGGGCAAACGAGCTTCGCGGTGAGAAGCGCATTCGCCTCATGCTTTAGCGCCGTCCGGGACGAACACGTAGCCCAGACCCCATACGGTCTGAATATAACGAGGATGCGCCGGATCTTCTTCCACCATGCGGCGCAGACGAGAGATCTGCACGTCGATAGAACGTTCCATTGCCGAGTATTCACGGCCGCGCGCCAGGTTCATCAGCTTGTCACGGGAGAGCGGCTCACGCGGGTGGCTGACCAGCGCTTTCAGTACCGCGAACTCACCGCTGGTGAGCGGCATTGGCTCGTCTTCACGGAACATCTCACGCGTACCGAGGTTCAGCTTGAACTTCCCGAACGCAATCACCGCTTCTTCCTGCGACGGTGCGCCTGGCAGTTCGTTCGCCTGACGGCGCAGCACGGCACGAATACGCGCCAGCAGTTCACGCGGGTTAAACGGTTTAGGAATGTAGTCGTCAGCGCCAATTTCGAGGCCCACGATACGGTCAACCTCTTCCCCTTTCGCCGTCACCATAATGATTGGCATAGGGTTGCTCTGGCTGCGCAGGCGACGGCAGATAGAGAGCCCGTCTTCGCCCGGCAGCATCAGGTCGAGGACCATCAGATGGAAGGATTCACGGGTCAGCAGGCGGTCCATCTGCTCAGCGTTCGCGACGCTACGAACCTGGAAGCCCTGCTCGGTCAGATAACGTTCCAGCAGCGCACGCAGGCGCATGTCGTCATCCACGACCAGAATTTTGTAGTTCTCTTGCATTGTGTGTACTCCCAAAGGTTCGGATAGTCTAATAACAGCGTATTCTAAAAAAGTGCACGGGTTCGACCAGCGAATTCTGGTATAAATTCTAGTCGAAATTGTTACAAAGCATATTTAACAGCAGCTTATCTGCACAATTCATCACATAAATGATTATTAACGCTGTCTGATAGACTACGTGATACGTAATGTGCGCAATGTTTGCAATGAAGTCGAGTCTGAAGGTCACAGTATGAAAACGCCCCTGATCACCCGCGAAGGGTACGAAAAACTCAAAAAAGAGATGGATTATCTGTGGCGCGAAGAGCGTCCGGAAGTGACCAAAAAAGTTACCTGGGCGGCAAGCCTGGGCGACCGCAGCGAAAATGCTGACTACCAGTACAACAAAAAGCGGCTGCGTGAGATCGACCGTCGGGTACGCTATCTGACCAAATGTCTCGAGAATCTTAAAATTGTCGATTATTCACCGCAGCAGGAGGGCAAAGTCTTCTTCGGCGCGTGGGTAGAGATCGAGAATGATGATGGCAATACCCTGCGCTTTCGCATTGTCGGGTACGACGAAATTTTTGGCCGTAAGGATTACATCTCCATCGACTCGCCGATGGCCCGCGCGCTGCTGAAAAAGGAGGTGGGTGATTTAGCCGTCGTCCAGACGCCTGCCGGAGAAGCGAGCTGGTACGTCAATGAGATCACCTACGTAAAATAGTCCGAGAGCGCCCTCCACGGCTGGCATTTTACCGTGTCAGCCCGTATAACTATCCCCTGATTTTTGACCCACAAGATGATAAAGCCATGATGAAAGATTCGCTCTGCCGCATTATTGCGGGTGAACTTCAGGCCAGAGCCGAACAGGTAGAAGCTGCCGTTCGCCTGCTTGATGAAGGGAACACCGTGCCGTTTATTGCACGTTATCGTAAGGAAGTCACCGGCGGTCTGGATGACACGCAGCTGCGTAACCTGGAGACCCGTCTGGGCTACCTCCGTGAACTGGAAGACCGCCGTCAGGCAATCCTCAAATCCATCGGCGAACAGGGCAAACTGACCAGCGATCTGGAAAAGGCCATTAACGGCACCCTGAGCAAAACTGAACTCGAAGACCTCTATCTGCCCTACAAACCGAAGCGCCGTACGCGCGGGCAGATTGCAATTGAAGCAGGTCTGGAGCCGCTGGCCGAGCTGCTGTGGAACGAACCGTCACACGACCCGGAAACCGAAGCGGCCAAATTTATCGACGCTGACAAAGGCGTGGCAGACACCAAAGCGGCCCTTGATGGCGCACGCTACATTCTGATGGAGCGCTTCTCCGAGGATGCCGCCCTGCTCTCCCGTGTGCGTGATTATCTGTGGAAGAACGCCCACATCGTCTCTACCGTGGTGGCAGGCAAAGAAGAGGAAGGCGCGAAATTCCGCGACTACTTCGATCACCACGAACCGATTTCAACTGTGCCTTCTCACCGTGCGCTGGCCATGTTCCGCGGCCGTAATGAAGGCGTGCTGCAGCTCTCTCTCAACGCAGACCCGCAGTTTGATGAGCCGCCAAAAGAGAGCCACTGCGAGCAGATCATCACCGATCACCTCGGCCTGCGCCTGAATAACGCCCCGGCGGACAGCTGGCGTAAAGGCGTGGTGAGCTGGACATGGCGCATTAAGGTGCTGATGCACCTCGAAACCGAACTGATGGGCACCGTGCGCGAGCGTGCGGAAGACGAAGCAATCAACGTCTTTGCCCGTAACCTGCATGATCTGCTGATGGCCGCACCTGCTGGCCTGCGTGCGACCATGGGTCTCGATCCGGGTCTGCGTACCGGCGTAAAAGTGGCGGTGGTTGACGGTACCGGCAAGCTGGTGGCAACCGACACCATTTACCCGCATACCGGTCAGGCGGCGAAGGCTGCTGTAGTGGTGGCCGCACTGTGCGAGAAATATAACGTTGAGCTGGTGGCTATCGGCAACGGTACGGCCTCCCGCGAAACCGAACGTTTCTACCTCGACGTGCAGAAACAGTTCCCGAAAGTGACGGCGCAGAAAGTGATCGTCAGCGAGGCCGGGGCGTCCGTCTATTCTGCGTCAGAGCTGGCGGCCCAGGAGTTCCCGGACCTGGACGTCTCCCTGCGTGGTGCGGTCTCTATCGCCCGTCGTCTGCAGGATCCGCTGGCGGAACTGGTGAAGATCGACCCGAAATCCATCGGTGTGGGCCAGTATCAGCACGACGTGAGCCAGACGCAGCTGGCGCGTAAGCTGGATGCGGTGGTGGAAGATTGCGTAAACGCCGTGGGCGTGGACCTGAACACCGCCTCCGTTCCTCTGCTGACCCGCGTGGCAGGCTTAACCCGCATGATGGCGCAGAACATCGTTGCCTGGCGTGATGAGAACGGTCAGTTCCAGAACCGCCAGCAGTTGCTGAAGGTAAGCCGTCTGGGGCCGAAAGCGTTTGAGCAGTGTGCGGGCTTCCTGCGCATCAACCACGGCGATAACCCGCTGGATGCCTCAACCGTTCACCCGGAAGCCTACCCGGTGGTTGAGCGCATTCTGGCAGCGACTCAGCAGGCACTCAAAGACCTGATGGGCGACAGCAACGCGCTGCGCAACCTGAAAGCGGTCGATTTCACCGACGAGCAGTTCGGCGTGCCGACCGTGACCGACATCATCAAAGAGCTGGAAAAACCGGGCCGCGATCCGCGTCCTGAGTTCAAAACCGCGACCTTTGCCGACGGCATCGAGACCATGAACGACCTGCTGCCGGGCATGGTGCTGGAAGGCGCCGTCACCAACGTCACTAACTTTGGCGCTTTTGTCGATATCGGCGTGCATCAGGATGGCCTGGTGCATATCTCATCGCTCGCCGATAAGTTCGTTGAAGATCCGCATACGGTGGTCAAAGCGGGCGATATCGTGAAGGTGAAAGTGCTGGAAGTGGACCTGCAGCGCAAGCGAATCGCCCTGACCATGCGTCTGGACGAGCAGCCAGGTGAAACCAATGCGCGCCGCGGCAGTAACGGCGGTAGCCGTGAGCAGCAGCGCCCTGCCGCCAAAGGCGCGAAGCCGCGTGGGCGTGATGCGCAGCCTGCGGGTAACAGCGCAATGATGGATGCGCTGGCGGCCGCGATGGGTAAGAAACGCTAAGGTTGTAAATGCCCCTCACCCTAACCCTCTCCCTGTGGGAGAGGGCCGGGGTGAGGGGACAAATTATATCGCAAGAGATGAAACCGATTGCATATCCATATTTAAACCACCATTTATCACTCCGTTAACAAATACATTTATTATTCCCTGCCCCGTAATTCAGCAAATATTGAGCAAGGTCAAACAGGCCGTAAATTAATACGCTTAACAACATTCCGTCACAGTTTTCATATTGCTGATAAAAACTATTCTCATTATCATCCCATAGTAGATAATTTAACCTTCCGTGGAATCAGGCATTATGCAATTCACTCCAGACAGTGCATGGAAAATTACCGGTTTTACCCGCGAAATTAGCCCGGCCTATCGGCAAAAGCTACTGTCGCTGGGCATGCTCCCCGGCTCGTCATTCCAGGTGGTGCGCGTGGCCCCGTTAGGTGATCCCGTTCATATCGAAACCCGGCGCGTGAATCTGGTACTGCGTAAAAAAGACCTCGCATTAATTGAAGTCGAAGCCTTATCCCAATAACAAGCCAGCGGTTTCAGTGAGTCGAAAACAATGAAAAAATTAACTATTGGCTTAATTGGCAATCCTAATTCCGGCAAGACAACGTTATTTAACCAGCTCACCGGTGCACGCCAGCGTGTGGGTAACTGGGCGGGCGTAACGGTTGAACGTAAAGAAGGCCAGTTCACCACGACAGACAATCAGGTCACCCTGGTGGATCTGCCCGGCACCTACTCCTTAACCACCATTTCGTCACAAACCTCGCTCGATGAGCAGATTGCCTGTCACTATATTCTGAGTGGCGATGCGGACCTGTTAATCAACGTGGTCGATGCATCTAACCTGGAGCGTAACCTCTATCTGACGCTGCAGTTGCTTGAGCTGGGGATCCCCTGCATTGTGGCGCTCAACATGCTCGACATCGCAGAGAAACAAAAGCTGCGTATCGACGTCGACGCCCTCTCCGCGCGTCTGGGCTGCCCGGTAGTGCCGCTGGTTTCTACCCGTGCCCGCGGAATTGACGCACTGAAGCTGGCCATTGACCGCCACGCGGGCAACGCCGACGTTGAGCTGGTGCACTATGCGCAACCGCTTCTGCGCGAAGCCGGTCTGCTGGCGCAGGAGATGGACAACAGCATGCCCGCCAGACAGCGCCTGTGGCTCGGCCTGCAGATGCTGGAAGGCGATATCTACAGCCGCGCCTATGCGGGCCATGCCGCAGACAAACTGGACGTGGCGCTGGCGCGTCTGAGCGATGAGCTCGATGACCCAGCCCTGCACATCGCCGACGCGCGCTATCAGGCCATCGCCGCCATTTGCGACGTGGTCAGTAATGCCCTGACGGCTGAGCCAAGCCGCTTTACGGCCGCCGTGGACAAGATTGTGCTTAACCGCTTCCTCGGTTTGCCGATCTTTTTACTGGTCATGTACCTGATGTTCCTGCTCGCCATTAACATCGGTGGCGCGCTACAGCCTATTTTCGATGCTGGTTCTGTGGCGATATTTGTCCACGGTATTCAGTGGCTGGGCTACACCCTGCACTTCCCGGAATGGCTGACCATTTTCCTCGCCCAGGGGATCGGTGGTGGTATCAACACCGTTCTGCCGCTGGTGCCGCAAATCGGCATGATGTACCTGTTCCTCTCGTTCCTTGAGGACTCCGGTTACATGGCGCGTGCGGCTTTCGTGATGGATCGTCTGATGCAGGCCCTGGGTCTGCCGGGTAAATCCTTCGTCCCGCTGATTGTCGGCTTCGGCTGTAACGTGCCGTCGGTAATGGGTGCGCGCACGCTTGATGCCCCCCGCGAACGTCTGATGACCATCATGATGGCGCCATTTATGTCCTGCGGGGCGCGACTGGCTATCTTTGCGGTCTTTGCCGCGGCCTTCTTTGGTCAGGAAGGGGCACTGGCGGTCTTCTCGCTGTATGTGCTGGGCATCGTGATGGCGATCCTGACCGGGCTCATGCTTAAACACACCATCATGCGCGGGGAAGCGTCGCCGTTTGTGATGGAACTGCCGGTGTATCACGTGCCGCATCTGAAAAGCCTGGCGATCCAGACCTGGCAGCGCCTGAAAGGTTTTGTGCTGCGCGCCGGTAAAGTGATTGTCATCGTCAGCATCTTCCTGAGCGCGCTGAACAGTTTCACCCTGAGCGGGCAGGCGGCGGATAACATCAACGACTCCGCCCTCGCCTCCGTGAGCCGCATCATTACCCCGGTGTTTAAACCGATTGGCGTGCATGAAGACAACTGGCAGGCGACCGTTGGCCTGTTCACCGGCGCGATGGCAAAAGAGGTGGTGGTCGGCACCCTGAACACGCTTTACACCGCTGAGAATATCCAGCAAGAAGAGTTTAACCCGGCGGCGTTCCACCTCGGTGATGAACTGCTCGGCGCGGTGGAAGAGACCTGGCAGAGCCTGAAAGACACTTTCAGCCTGAGCGTACTGGCGAACCCGATTGAAGCCAGCAAAGGCGACGGCGAAATGGCCACCGGTGCCATGGGCGTGATGAGCGAGAAATTTGGCAGCGCGTCAGCAGCCTACAGCTACCTCATCTTTGTCCTGCTCTATATTCCGTGCATCTCGGTGATGGGGGCGATAGCCCGTGAGTCCAGCCGCGGCTGGATGGGGTTCTCCATCCTGTGGGGCTTAAACATCGCCTACTCGCTGGCGACGCTCTTTTACCAGACCGTTAACTTCAGCCAGCATCCGCGCTACAGCCTGGTCTGCATCCTGGCGGTTGTGCTGTTTAACGTGCTCGTTCTCGGTCTGCTACGCCGGGCACGCAGCCGCGTCGATATCAACCTGCTGGCAAACCGTAAAACCGCCGCGACCTGCTGCAACAGCCCGGCGGGCGACTGTCACTAGGGGGAGCCATGGCATCGTTGATTCAGGTTCGTGATTTACTGGCGTTGCAGGGGCGTATGGAGGCAAAACAGCTGAGCCTCAGCCTGCATACGCCGCAGCCGATGATCGATGCCATGCTGGAAAGACTGGAAGCGATGGGGAAAGCCATACGTATTCAGGAAGAGCCGGACGGTTGTCTGTCCGGCAGTTGTAAACATTGCCCGGAAGGGAAAGCCTGTCTCAGGGAGTGGTGGGCACTTCGTGACTGAAGGCGATCAACGCTGAACAAAACTCGGCAGGATGCGAGATAAACGGCGCATGGGCCGCTTTGGCGATTGTCAGCGATTGACTCTCTGGCCACAGTTCATCCAGCAGTGGCACCACTTTGCGTGGAACCAGCCCATCCAGATAACCATAAATGCGCAGGTGCGGCACCGCCAGCGCGGTCAGTGGCTCACGCAGGTCGACCGTTTTCAGTAATTCGAGTCCCCCGTTCAGTACCTCCACATCCGGCATCGGCAGCGACAGCACGGTCTGCTTCAGCAGACGAGCATCCTTACGGGCGCTCTCTGTCCCCATCGTCTGCAGGGCCAGGAAGCGTTCTACCGTTCGCTGGTAATCTTCGCTCAACTGCCGCTGGAAGTTGCTCAGTACGTCCGGCTTAATACCCGGCCACTCCTCCTGCGCACTGAAGTTCGGCGACGAGGCCACCGTTATCAGCGCCTGCACGCGTTCAGGATTCGTTAATGCAACCTCACTTGCCACCAGCCCGCCCAGACTCCAGCCGAGCCAGATAGCCTGTTGCGGTGCGGCGGCCAGAACCTGCTGCGCCATTTCGTCAAGCGACATCGCCCCATAGCCGCGGCTGCGGCCAAAACCGGGTAAATCCACCAGATGCAGCGTGAAATGCGAGGCAAGTTCCTCATTTACGCAATGCCATACTTCCGCATTCAGTCCCCATCCGTGCAGCAGCACAAGATGGCGATTTCCCGTCCCTACGGTCTGCCACCACAGCGTCTTCATCAGTTACTGTTCTCTTTTTTACATGGAGGTTGTCTATGCTAACAGTGCCCGGCTTGTGCTGGCTATGTCGAATGCCACTTGCGCTGAGCGCGTGGGGAGTCTGTTCCGTCTGCACGCGTTCGCTGGCAAGCCGCATCACGACCTGCCCGCAGTGCGGTTTACCGGCGTACAGTCCACAGTTTCCCTGCGGTCGCTGCCTGAAAAAGCCACCACCGTGGAGCGCCCTGGTGGCGATCGATGATTACGTTCCACCGTTAAGCAGGCTTATCCACGCGCTGAAGTTTTCCGGCCAGATTGCGCTGGCTCGCCCTCTCGCCCGCCTGTTATTGCTGGCGGTGTTGCAGGCACGGCGCACGCGCGCGCTGCCGAAAGTGGATATGGTGCTGAATGTGCCCTTATACCGGCGCCGTCACTGGCGACGCGGCTACAACCAGAGCGACCTGCTCTGTCGCCCGCTCGCCCGGTGGCTCGGCTGTCAGTACCCAGCCGCTGCGCTGACGCGCCGCCATGCCACTGCCATTCAGCATCAGCTGAGCGCCCGGCTTCGCAAAAGGAACCTCAAAAACGCCTTTCGCCTTGAATTCGCCGTCAAAGGGCTCCATATCGCGATTGTGGATGATGTCGTCACCACAGGCAGTACCGTTGCTGAACTTTCCCGACTGCTTTTGCAAAGCGGCGCCGCGTCGGTTCAGGTATGGTGTCTGTGCCGTACCTTGTAGCCCTTCTCCAATGGGCGTATGATTATACCCAGGTAATTTAGTCAACTATTAGGCCAAAGCTATGATCCGTATTTCCGATTCTGCACAAGCGCACTTTGCCAAACTGCTGGCAAATCAGGAAGAAGGGACGCAGATCCGCGTGTTTGTGATCAATCCAGGCACTCCGAATGCAGAATGTGGTGTCTCCTATTGTCCGCCAGACGCGGTGGAAGCAACTGACACTGCCCTTAAATTTGACCAGCTCACGGCATATGTTGATGAGCTGAGCGCGCCGTATCTTGAAGATGCGGAGATCGACTTCGTCACCGACCAGCTGGGCTCGCAGCTGACGCTGAAAGCGCCAAACGCCAAAATGCGTAAAGTATCTGACGATGCCCCGTTGATGGAGCGCGTAGAGTATCTGCTGCAATCCCAGATCAACCCGCAGCTGGCCGGTCACGGTGGTCGCGTTTCCCTGATGGAAATCACCGACGAAGGCTACGCAATTCTGCAGTTTGGCGGCGGCTGTAACGGTTGTTCCATGGTCGATGTGACCCTGAAAGAAGGGATCGAGAAGCAGCTGCTGAACGAGTTCCCGGAACTGAAAGGCGTGCGTGACCTGACCGAACACCAGCGCGGCGAGCACTCTTACTACTGATTCATTGCCCGTCTGTATTGCCCGGTGGCGCTGCGCTTACCGGGCCTACAAAAATAGTGCGGTCTGATGCCCTCACCCCGCCCCTCTCCCACGGGAGAGGGTGAAAACATTAAAAACGGTAACCTTGCGGTTACCGTTTTGCGTTTACCTCCATATGTTGACCTGCGTCTCATAATTTAAATTTTGCCCTCCAGGGTGATTCTCAATCACATCATGTTACCCGTATCATTCTCATGGGCACTAAACACACTCATAACAGCCGACTAAACTAAATAGTTTCCAAGGTATCAGTATTAGTGCCGTTAACCACTCTGTTCCCAGTTGGGACAACCGGAACGTGTCGTTGAAACAATGACGTTACCCATAACAATTCAAAGGCCAGGTAAATCATGCCATTAGTCATCGTTGCTATCGGTGTTGTGTTATTACTGCTCTTGATGATCCGTTTCAAAATGAACGGGTTTATCGCTCTGGTTCTGGTGGCACTTGCAGTCGGTCTGATGCAAGGGATGCCGCTGGTCAAAATTATTAGCTCCATTAAAGCGGGTGTCGGCGGCACGCTCGGCAGCCTGGCGTTGATCATGGGCTTTGGCGCCATGCTCGGCAAAATGCTGGCGGACTGCGGTGGTGCACAGCGTATTGCCACCACGCTTATCGACAAGTTTGGTAAGAAGAACATCCAGTGGGCAGTTGTGTTAACCGGTTTTACCGTCGGTTTCGCACTGTTCTATGAAGTGGGCTTCGTGCTGATGCTGCCGCTGGTCTTCACCATTGCGGCGGCGGCGAGCATTCCGCTGCTGTATGTCGGTGTGCCAATGGCGGCGGCGCTGTCCGTGACGCACGGCTTCCTGCCACCGCACCCGGGCCCAACCGCTATCGCCACCATTTTCCACGCCGATATGGGTAAAACCCTGCTGTTCGGTACGATTCTGGCCATCCCAACCGTGATTCTGGCAGGCCCTGTTTATGCCCGCTTCCTGAAAGGCATTGATAAGCCGATTCCGGAAGGTCTGTACAGCGCGAAAACCTTCACCGAAGAAGAAATGCCTGGCTTTGGCGTCAGCGTCTGGACCTCTCTGGTCCCGGTGATCCTGATGGCGATGCGCGCCGTGGCAGAGATGGTTCTGCCGAAAGGTCACGCGTTCCTGTCCGTTGCTGAGTTCCTCGGCGACCCGGTGATGGCCACGCTGATTGCGGTGTTGATCGCGATGTTCACCTTCGGCCTGAACCGCGGTCGTTCCATGGATCAGATCAACGACACGCTGACCTCTTCCATCAAAATCATTGCCATGATGCTGTTGATCATCGGCGGTGGCGGTGCGTTCAAGCAGGTTCTGGTCGATAGCGGTGTGGATAAATACATCGCGGCCATGATGCATGAAACCAACGTGTCGCCGCTTCTGATGGCCTGGTCTATCGCCGCAGTTCTGCGTATCGCGCTGGGTTCTGCAACCGTTGCGGCAATCACCGCGGGCGGTATCGTTGCGCCGCTGATTGCCACCACGGGCGTCAGCCCTGAGCTGATGGTTATTGCCGTCGGTTCCGGTAGCGTGATTTTCTCACACGTGAACGATCCGGGCTTCTGGCTGTTCAAGGAGTACTTCAACCTGACTATCGGTGAAACCATCAAGTCCTGGTCCGCGCTGGAAACCATTATTTCGGTGTGCGGTCTGGTCGGGGTGCTGCTGTTGAATATGGTGGTCTGATGCCATAAGTCGGGTGGCGGCTTCGCCTTACCCGACCTACTCGCTCCATGTAGGCCCGGTAAGCGTAGCGCCACCGGGCAATAAAAAACCCGCCACTGGCGGGTTTTTTTATCACTTCTTCGCGACTGCTTTTCGCCGCTTGTCCAAATCTTTAATCAGCCTGTTCACCCCGTCATCAGCAAACATCGTCTCAAGCGTGGTGGATAACTTGCGGCGCCAGTTCTTGTACTGATAGCTGGTGCCCGGGATGTTCACCGGCTCCGCCATATCAATCCAGTCTTCCGGCTGCAGGCCCAGCAGGGCGCTGTTGCTGTCGGCAATGTAGCGCTGCAATCCGCGGTTGAGCGTCGGCGTCATCGACATCAGCGACGCTTTATGCCCGGCGCGTTTCGGCAGACAGCCGTGCTTATGCAGTGCATCCAGCAAACCCTGCTTCGCCAGCTCGCGATCCTGATACAGGCCGCGAAGGACATCTTCATCCGGATAGAGACCCAGGGTTTTACCGAGCGTCAGATCGCCGCTTTCCCAATAGCCACGAAGCGTAGGAAGGTCATGCGTCGTCGCGACTGCCATTGACTGTTCAGGGTACGCTTGCGGCGCGCGGAAGGTTTTCTCATGGTCGTTTTCAAAATAGAGCACTTTATAGGAGTAAACGCCGCTGTCGCGAAGCTTACTGACGATTTCTACCGGCACGGTACCGAGATCTTCGCCGATCACCATGCACTGATGGCGCTTGCTTTCCAGCGCCAGGATCGACAGCAGATCGTCAACCGGATACTGAACATACGCCCCGTGATCGGCCGTCTCACCGTAGGGGATCCACCACAGGCGCAGCACCGACATCACGTGGTCGATACGCAGCGCGCCGCAGTTCTGCATGTTGGCGCGCAGCAGGTCGATAAACGGCTCGTAGGCACGCGCCGCCATCACGTGCGGATCCATCGGCGGCAGGCCCCAGTTCTGGCCGAGCGGGCCCAGAATATCCGGTGGTGCGCCTACGGAGGCCTTCAGGCAGTACAGCTCACGGTCACACCAGGTTTCCGCCCCGCCTTCTGCCACGCCAACGGCCAGGTCGCGATACAGACCGATCGGCATCTTATAGCCCTGGCTCACCTGCCAGCAGTCGGCAAACTGGCTGTACGCCAGCCACTGCAGCCACAGGTAGAAGTCCACTTCATCGGCGTATTTTTTACAGAACGCTTTGACTTCAGGCGTGTCGACGGATTGATACGCCTCCGGCCAGACCGGCCAGCCCCAGCGCATTTCGTCCTCTTTCACCTGATACGCATGCAGCGCATCGAACGCCGCCTGCCAGTAGAGGCTCTCGCCCTCCTGCGCCACAAACTGACGGAAGGCGGCCATCTCCTCGTCATCACGCTGAGAAAAGCCTTTCCACGCCAGACGCAGGGCAGCCATCTTCAGCGCCGTCACGGTGGAATAGTCCACCCAGTCTGCTTCGCGCGCCTGCTTCAGCGCCTGCTGAGTGGTGCTAAGTGCCCACCACGCCTGCGCTTCCGGGCTGTTTTTGAAATCGTCTAACGCATTCACGTCGATGTAAATCACGTTCAGCCAGCGACGGGACGACGGGCTGTACGGGCTGGCACTCTCCGGGTTAGCCGGATAGAGGGCGTGGATCGGGTTGAGGCCGATAAACGCGCCGCCGCGCTCCCCCACCGATGCCAGCATCTTTTTCAGATCACCAAAATCGCCGATGCCCCAGTTGCTGTCAGAGCGCAGGGTGTAGAGTTGCACGCAGGCACCCCACAGCTTTTTGCCTTCGAGCAACGCCTGCGGCTCATAACAACGTTTTGGCGCCACGATCAACCGGCAGTGAAAGCGCAGCTCGTCCTGGGTGAGCGTTAGGGTGTGGTAACCCTCCGGCAGCTTCGCCGGAAGGGTGAGTGCTTTGCCGCCGGTGGCGTGGCCCTTGTGCTGATGTCCCTCTTCGGTGGTCAGCAGCCAGGTAAACTCGCCGCGTCCTTCCACCGCCAGCGACATCTTTTTGCCCGCGGTGAAGACTTTAACGTTCGGTACCGGCGTGGCCGACGCTTTCGCGTCGGTTTTGTGCATGGCATCCAGCAAACGTCTTTTGGTGTCGGCGCCAATAGACTGTGGTTTGCCGTGAGCATTAATGTAACTGAGGCTGATCCCCGCCGCCTGCGCGGCACTGTCCAGACGTTTACTCTCCATCGCGCTTCCTTAGCGTTTTGCCTGCCAGATACGAGCCTGATAATCACGGATTGAACGGTCAGAGCTGAACATTCCGCAGCGGGCGGTGTTCAGAATACACGCCCGGGTCCACGCTTCCTGGTCACGGTACAGCACGTCGACCTGTTTTTGCGCTTCCACGTAGGCCGTGAAGTCCGCCATCACCAGATACGGGTCGCCGCCGTGTTTATCCATGCTGTGCAGCATCTGGTCAAACGCGTGCTTATCGCCATCGCTGTATTTACCGCTTTCCAGCTCTTTCAGCACCGCATCCAGCACTTTGTCCTTCTTACGCCATTTCACCGGATCGTAGCCTTTGGCCTTGAGGGCTTTCACTTCTTCAACCGTATGACCAAAGATAAAGATGTTCTCTTCTCCAACCTTCTCGGCAATCTCTACGTTCGCACCGTCGAGCGTACCAACAGTCAGCGCGCCGTTCAGCGCCAGCTTCATGTTGCCGGTACCAGACGCTTCTTTACCCGCGGTCGAGATCTGCTCGGAGATATCCGCCGCCGGGATCAGCATCTCTGCGGCAGAGACGCAGTAGTCCGGCAGGAACACCACTTTCAGCTTGTCGCCCACTTTCGGATCGTTGTTGATAGCCTCCGCCACTTTATTGATGGCGAGGATAATGTTTTTCGCCAGGTAGTAGCCCGGTGCCGCCTTCGCGCCGAACAGGAACACGCGCGGCACGCGGTCAGCGTGCGGGTTCTCGCGGATCTCTTTGTACAGCGCGAGGATATGCAGCAGGTTCAGGTGCTGACGTTTATATTCGTGCAGACGCTTAATCTGGATGTCGAAAATGGCGTTCGGGTTAATCTCGATACCGGTACGCGCTTTCACAAACGCCGCCAGACGCACTTTGTTATCCCGCTTGATGGCGCGGTATTGTTCGCGGAACTTCGCGTCGTCCGCGTATTTTTCCAGGTTGATCAGCTGGTCCAGATCGTTGGCCCACTCTTTCTTCAGCGTTTTGTCCAGCAGACCGGCCAGCAGCGGGTTGCACTGTTTGATCCAGCGACGCGGCGTGATGCCGTTGGTCACGTTATGGAATTTGGTCGGCCACAGCTGGTGATATTCCGGGAACAGGTCTTTCACCACCAGATCCGAGTGCAGCGCCGCCACACCGTTCACCGCAAAGCCGCTCACCACGCACATATTTGCCATGCGCACCTGTTTGTCATGCACCACGGCCAGCTTCGCCCAGACCGCTTTGTTGCCCGGCCAGGTTTTATCCACCAGCGTTTTAAACTGGTCGTTAATCTTGTTAATGATCTGCATATGGCGCGGCAGCAGCGTTTTCACCAGCTTCTCGTCCCAGCACTCCAGCGCTTCTGGCATCAGGGTGTGGTTGGTGTAAGCAAAGGTGCGGCTGGTGATCGCCCAGGCATCATCCCAGCTCAGCTGGTGCTCGTCGATCAGCACACGCAGCAGTTCAGGAATAGCGATGGTCGGGTGCGTGTCGTTAAGTTGAATCACTTCAAAGTCAGGCAGCTGTGCCAGCTTGCGGCCCGCCAGGTGGTGACGACGCAGAATATCCGCCACGGAGCAGGCGCACTGGAAGTACTGCTGCATCAGACGCAGTTTCTTGCCCGCCAGATGGTTGTCGTTCGGGTAGAGCACTTTGGTCAGCTTCTCGGCGTCGATGCCCTGTTGTTCAGCACGCAGGAAATCGCCGTCATTGAATTTGGTCAGGTTAAACGGATGCGCATGCTTCGCCTGCCACAGACGCAGCGGTTGCGCCACGCCGTTACGGTAACCCAGCACCGGCAGGTCCCAGGCTTCGCCGATAAACGTAAATGCCGGTTCCCAGAGACCCTGTTTTGATACTTTACCGCCAATGTTCACCTGCACATCCAGCTGCGCGTTGTGGCGGAACCACGGGTAGGTGTTACGGTGCCAGTCGTCCGGCGCTTCCATCTGATGTCCGTCTGCAAATGACTGACGGAACAGACCGTATTGATAGTTCAGGCCGTAACCAATGGCCGACTGCCCAACCGTTGCCATCGAATCGAGGAAACAGGCCGCCAGACGTCCAAGACCACCGTTACCCAGCGCCGGGTCAATCTCTTCTTCCAGCAGGTCGGTCAGGTTAATGTCGTGTTCTTTCAGCACATCCCCAACCTCCTGATACCAGCCGAGGTTCAGCAGGTTGTTGCCGGTCAGACGACCGATCAGGAATTCCATCGAGATATAGTTGACGTGGCGCTGACCTTTTACCGGTTTTGCCAGAGGTTGAGCATCCAGCTGCTCTGCGAGCGCACCGCTCACCGCCTGCCACCACTGGTGAGGCGTCATCTCGTTTGCAGCATGAAGGCCAAAACGCTGCCACTGACGCGTCAGGGCAGCCTGGAACTGAGCTTTGTTGAAGGTAGGCTGTGACATAGGGGATCGGCATCCTTTAGAAAGAAAACACAAGTTGGCGCTAGTGTGCCTGGCTCATTTCTCCTCTTCCTCCTCCCGCAGGGGATTAGGCAGGGAGGAGTAGCGGGGATGAGCATAAAAGTGTGATCGAGGCCACTCTGAGAGCATAGTCGGAGTGTGTCAGGAAGATAAAAAGATAACCGGGAAGCGTGTCAGGAAAATGAAATGCAGTTTCGGGTGAAATTAAAACGCGCTGAAATGATTACTTACGTAGAATAATATTTCCGCAACCGGGTCAGAACGAAGAAGATTATTAATTTCACTAAACTTTACCCCGCGTTTATTAAATTTGACGTCACTATACCTTTCTGAAACCAGTTTCAGCACAGCCATACAAGCCAGCATTGACGCGGCATCACAGCCCTTTCCAGAAAGTTCCATCATCTGTCTGAATGTTTTGTGACAGAGTGCAAATTCAGAGCCACCAAAACCAGACATAACTTGCAATAGTTCTCTTTCTGGCCGACCTTATATCTATTAATTACGAAGCGCAAAAAAATAAATTCTCTCGTTCCCCACAGTGAAGTGAAACCTATGTTGATTCCGTCTAAATTAAGTCGCCCGGTTCGTCTTGACCATACAGTGGTCCGCGAGCGTCTGTTGGCTAAACTTTCCGGCGCGCATAATTTCCGACTGGCGCTGGTTACGAGCCCTGCAGGTTATGGAAAAACAACGCTCATTTCGCAATGGGCCGCAGGTAAAAGCGATCTTGGCTGGTACTCCCTTGATGAGGGCGATAACCAGCAAGAACGTTTTGCCAGCTATCTGATTGCCGCCATTCAGCAGGCCACCAACGGGCACTGCGTGGCCAGCGAAGTGATGGTGCAAAAGCGCCAGTACGCCAGCCTGTCCTCCCTTTTCTCTCAGCTGTTTATTGAACTGGCCGAGTGGCACCGCCCGCTTTACGTGGTCATTGATGATTATCATCTGATCACTAACCCGGTGATCCATGAGTCCATGCGCTTCTTCCTGCGCCATCAGCCGGAAAACCTGACCCTGGTGGTGCTGTCGCGTAACCTGCCGCAGTTGGGCATTGCCAACCTGCGCGTGCGCGATCAACTGCTGGAAGTGGGTAGCCAACAGCTGGCCTTTACCCATCAGGAAGCCAAACAGTTCTTTGACTGCCGCCTGAACTCACCGATTGAGGCCGCTGAAAGCAGCCGCCTGTGCGACGATGTCGCCGGTTGGGCGACAGCGCTGCAGCTGATTGCCCTCTCCGCCCGGCAAAACAACAGCCCGACGCATCAGTCCGCGCGTCGCCTGGCGGGGATCAACGCCAGCCATCTTTCCGATTACCTGGTGGATGAGGTGCTGAACAGCGTCGATCCTTCGACCCGCCATTTCCTGCTGAAGAGCTCCCTGCTGCGTTCCATGAACGACGCGTTGATTGTGCGCGTGACCGGCTGCGAAAACGGTCAGCTGCAGCTTGAAGAGATTGAACGCCAGGGGCTGTTCCTGACGCGGATGGACGATCCCGGTGAATGGTTCAGCTATCACCCGCTGTTTGGCAGTTTCCTGCGCCAGCGTTGCCAGTGGGAGCTGGCGACTGAATTGCCGGACATCCACCGGGCTGCCGCTGAGAGCTGGATGGCGCAAGGCTTCCCGAGCGAGGCTATCCATCATGCGCTCGCCGCCGGTGATGCCGGCATGCTGCGCGATATCCTCCTCAACCACGCGTGGGGGTTGTTTAACCACAGCGAACTGACGCTGCTGGAAGAGTCGCTGAAAGCGCTGCCGTGGGAGAGCCTGCTGGAGAACCCGCGTCTGGTGCTGCTGCAGGCCTGGCTGATGCAGAGCCAGCACCGCTACAGCGAAGTGAATACCCTGCTGGCGCGTGCCGAGCAGGAGATGGAAAGCGATATGGATACCACCCTGCACGGCGAATTTAACGCCTTGCGGGCCCAGGTAGCGATCAACGATGGCGATCCGGAAGAAGCAGAGCGGCTGGCAATGGTCGCGCTGGATGAGCTGCCGCTGGCCAATTTCTACAGCCGCATTGTGGCGACGTCGGTACACGGCGAGGTACTGCACTGCAAGGGTGAGCTGACGCGCTCCCTGTCGCTGATGCAACAGACCGAACAGATGGCCCGCCGTCATGATGTCTGGCATTACGCGCTGTGGAGCCTGATCCAGCAAAGCGAAATTTTATTTGCTCAGGGGTTCCTGCAGGCGGCCTGGGAGAATCAGGAAAAGGCGTTCCAGCTGATTCGCGAACAGCATCTTGAACAGCTGCCAATGCACGAGTTCCTGTTGCGTATTCGCGCCCAGCTTCTGTGGGCGTGGTCACGCCTGGATGAAGCAGAGAGCTGTGCCCGTCAGGGCGTAGAGGTGCTTTCCGGCTTCCAGCCGCAGCAGCAACTGCAGTGCCTGGCCCTGCTGGTGCAATGCTCGCTGGCGCGTGGGGATCTGGATAATGCCCGCAACCACCTGAACCGTCTGGAGAACCTGCTCGGCAATGGTCAGTATCACAGCGACTGGGTTTCGAACGCCGATAAGGTGCGGGTGATATACTGGCAGATGACGGGTGATAAGAAATCCGCCGCCAACTGGCTGCGCCAGACGCCAAAACCTGAATTTGCAAATAACCACTTCCTGCAAAGCCAGTGGCGAAACATTGCCCGTGCGCAGATCCTGCTCGGTGAGTTTGAACCGGCTGAGATTGTGCTGGAAGAGCTGAACGAGAACGCCCGCAGCCTGCGTCTGATGAGCGATCTCAACCGTAACCTGCTGCTGCTTAACCAGCTCTACTGGCAGGCCGGGCGTAAAAATGATGCCCAGCGCGTACTGCTGGAGGCGTTGCAGTTGGCGAACCGTACCGGGTTTATCAGTCACTTTGTGATTGAGGGCGAAGTGATGGCTCAGCAGCTGCGTCAGCTTATTCAGCTCAACACGCTGCCGGAGCTGGATCAGCACCGTGCCCAGCGCATCCTGCGCGAGATTAACCAGCACCATCGCCACAAGTTCGCCCACTTCGACGAGAACTTCGTTGAGCGCCTGCTGAACCATCCGGAAGTGCCTGAACTTATTCGCACCAGCCCGCTGACGCAGCGCGAATGGCAGGTGCTGGGGCTTATCTATTCAGGCTACAGCAATGAGCAGATTGCCGGTGAGCTGGCGGTGGCGGCAACCACCATCAAAACGCATATCCGCAATCTGTATCAGAAGCTGGGCGTGGCGCACCGTCAGGATGCGGTGCAGCATGCGCAGCAGTTGTTGAAGATGATGGGGTATGGGGTGTAGGTTTGTGCGGGCTGATGCCCTCACCCCGGCCCTCTCCCACAGGGAGAGGGAGAAAGGCGTCTCAACATAACTCTAACTGCAAATTATTATCTTTAATCACCTGCATCACGCCCGCCGGTGGCATCACATCGGTATAAACCGCATTTACCATGCTGATGCTGCCCATGTTGACCATCGCGTTACGGCCAAATTTGGAGTGGTCCACCACCAGCATCACGTGACGTGAGTTTTCAATGATCGCGCGCTTGGTGCGCACCTCGTGATAATCAAACTCCAGCAGTGAGCCGTCGCTGTCGATGCCGCTGATCCCCAGAATGCCGAAGTCGAGACGGAACTGAGAGATAAAATCGAGCGTCGCTTCACCAATAATGCCGCCGTCGCGGCTGCGCAGTTCGCCCCCGGCGAGGATGATGCGGAAATCATCTTTCTGCATCAGGGTATTGGCCACGTTCAGGTTGTTGGTCACGATGCGCAGGTTTTCGTGATCCAGCAGCGCATGGGCGACCGCTTCAGGCGTGGTGCCGATATCAATAAACAGCGTCGCCCCGTTGGGGATTTGGCTCGCCACTTTACGGGCAATGCGCTCTTTCTCTGCCGTCTGCGTGGCTTTGCGGTCATGCCACGAGGTGTTAACCGAACTGGACGGCAGCGCCGCCCCGCCGTGATGGCGCAAAATACGGTTTTGATCGGCAAGATCGTTCAGGTCGCGGCGGATGGTTTGAGGGCTGACGGCAAACTGTTCCACCAGCTCTTCGGTGCTGACGTATCCCTGTTTTTTTACCAGTTCGATAATGGCGTCATGACGTTGTGTTTGTTTCATGAAATATCCCTGGGAATTATGTTCGTTTTCGCGCATGGAGCGTGTCGGCAAACGCCATTGCCAGCCCGACGGCCAGCCCGGTGACGTGTGCACCATTGGCGATAGACATACCAAACAGATCAAACCATCCGGCAATTAGCCATATTAACGCAAAGGTTATCAATCCGCGCTGCAGATAGATGCCACTTTCGGGGTCGCGCTCGCCCCTGAGCCAGACATATCCCATCAGGGCATACACCACGCCGGATAAACCACCGAACCACGGGCCGCTGAATTTATGCTGCACATAGCCGCTCAGCAGGGCGCTGATAAGGGTGATAACAATCAGCTTGCCGCTGCCCAGACGCTTCTCCACCGCGCCACCGAGATACCACCACCACAGCAGGTTAAAGAGAATATGCATCACCGAGAAGTGCATCAGCGCGTGGGTGAAATAGCGCCAGACGTCAAAATCGAGAGACGGGTCGTACGGCCACGCAAGCGCGATCATCACGCTCTGGTCACCCACCACGTTCATAATGATGAAGACGATAATGCAGGCCGCCATCAGCAGCAGCGTAAACGGACCTGCGCGCTCGCGAATGGTGGCAAGGAAGGGGAAGCGCCGATAGTGCAGTCCGCTTCCCGTCTGCCCCGACTGCCAGCTCGCGGCCAGATAGCGAGGGTCGCCGGGATTCTCAAGAAAGCGGGCCAGTTCCGCATTCACGCGATCGGCCTGGCTTTCATCCGCAAGCCAGACATCGGTTTTCGTGTGCTGCTGAACGGTCAGGATGATGCCCTGGGTTGCCATATAGTCGACAAACGCCTGGGCGACGCGCGGATTGGTAAAAGAGGTGATCATCAACATGGGCGGCGGTCGCTTATTTCCACACAAAAGGGGACAGTATAGCGGGATCAGCGCTCAAAAGCGTATTCCACTTCTGCCAGGAAATGACGATGCCAGGCATCGAAACCGCCGTCGACGCTGTAGACCGCATCATAGCCCTGCTGAATAAGGTACTGCGCCGCACCTTTGCTGCTGTTGCCGTGATAGCACATCACCATCACCGGCGTATCGAAGTCGTTATCGCGCATAAACGCGCCCAGCGTATCGTTGGTGAGGTGGAACGCACCCGGGGTGTGGCCCATCGCAAAACTCTGCGGATCGCGGATATCCACCAGCACCGCCGTTCCCTGGTGCATCTTCTGGTGGGCTTCTTCTACGTTAATACATTCAAACTGATCCATGGTGTTCTCTTTCTGTTGTTCAGGTTGGGTGCGCTCTGATGCCCTCACCCCAGCCCTCTCCCACGGGGAGAGGGAGAAAAGTTAGTCGCACTATTTTACCCCGTAGTGTACGTCCTGGCGGCGGGTAAACGCCATTATGTTATCCATATCACTCTAAATTGTTTTTTTGATGTTACCAAAAGCGCGTTCCTTTGCTATTATGAGCGATATCGAACATTTCTGAGCTTTAACGAAAGTGCGTGAGGGTGTTATGGAAACCAAAGATCTGATTGTGATAGGCGGTGGCATCAACGGTGCCGGTATTGCGGCAGACGCCGCAGGACGCGGATTATCCGTACTGATGCTGGAAGCTAACGACCTCGCCTGCGCGACGTCGTCCGCCAGCTCCAAACTGATTCACGGTGGCCTGCGCTACCTGGAACACTATGAATTCCGTCTGGTCAGTGAAGCGCTGGCCGAACGTGAAGTGCTGCTGAAGATGGCACCGCACCTGGCCATCCCGATGCGCTTCCGCCTGCCCCATCGCCCGCATCTGCGTCCGGCGTGGATGATTCGAATCGGTCTGTTTATGTACGATCATCTGGGTAAACGCACCAGCCTGCCGGGTTCAAACGGTTTGCGTTTTGGCTCAGAATCGGTCCTTAAGCCTGAAATCGTGCGCGGTTTCGAATATTCCGACTGCTGGGTGGACGATGCGCGTCTGGTGCTGGCTAATGCACAGATGGTTGAGAAGAAAGGCGGCGAAGTGAAAACCCGTACCCGCGCCACCGCTGCGCGCCGTGAAAACGGCCTGTGGATCGTCGAAGCGGAAGACGTAGATACAGGCGAGAAGTTCAGCTGGAAAGCGCGCGGTCTGGTGAACGCCACCGGCCCATGGGTGAAACAGTTCTTCGACGAGGGGATGCATCTGCCATCTCCGTACGGTATCCGCCTGATCAAAGGCAGCCACATTGTGGTACCACGCGTGCACACCCAGAAGCAGGCCTACATTCTGCAGAACGAAGACAAGCGCATTGTGTTTGTGATCCCGTGGATGGACGAATTCTCCATCATCGGCACCACCGACGTGGAGTACAAAGGCGATCCGAAAAACGTCGAGATCGACGAGAGCGAAGTGAACTACCTGCTGAAGGTGTATAACGCGCACTTCAAGAAACAGCTGTCCCGCGATGACGTGGTCTGGACTTACTCCGGCGTGCGTCCGCTGTGCGATGACGAATCTGACTCACCGCAGGCGATTACCCGCGACTATACGCTCGATATTCACGACGTGGACGGTCAGGCACCGCTGCTCTCCGTGTTTGGCGGCAAGCTCACCACCTACCGTAAGCTGGCCGAGCACGCGCTGGAAAAACTGGCGCCTTACTACAAAGGCATTGGCCCGGCATGGACCAAAGGCGCGGTACTGCCTGGCGGTGATATCGGCGACAACCGCGATGATTACGCCGCGAAGCTGCGTCGTCGCTATCCATTCATCACGGAAGGCATGGCGCGCCACTATGCCCGTACCTACGGCAGCAACACGGAATTGATCCTGAGTGACGCGAAAGAGATTGCCGACCTGGGCGAACATTTTGGTCACGAGCTGTACGAAGCCGAACTGCGCTATCTGGTGGAACATGAGTGGGTTCGCCGTCTGGATGATGCCATCTGGCGTCGTACCAAAGAGGGTATGTGGCTGAATGCCGAACAGCAGTCGCGTGTGGCGCAGTGGTTGCTGCAGCATGCGGGGAAGCGTGAGCTGTCGTTGGCGTCGTGATGTAAAAAAGCCGGGTGGCGGCTCCGCCTTACCCGGCCTACTCGATCCCGTAGGCCCGGTAAGCGCAGCGCCACCGGGCTTTGTTTTTACAACCGCACCGGATCAATATGCCAGATATTCTCGGCATACTCCTTAATGGTCCTGTCGGACGAGAAATACCCCATATTGGCGATGTTATGCATCGCGACGCAGGTCCACTTCTCCTGCTGACGATAAAGCTCGTCCACCCTGTCCTGACAATCCACGTAGCTGCGGTAATCCGCCAGCACCTGATAGTGGTCGCCAAAGTTAATCAGCGAATCCACCAGGTCCCGATAGCGCCCTGGCTCGTCTGGGCTAAACACCCCGGTGGCGATTTGCGTCAGCACCTGACGTAGCTCCTCATCCTCTTCGTAATACTCACGCGGCGAGTAGCCTTTCTTGCGCAGCGCCTCCACCTCTTCCGTGGTATTCCCGAAGATAAAGATATTCTCCGCCCCCACGTGCTCCAGCATTTCGACATTGGCCCCGTCCAGCGTGCCGATGGTCAGCGCGCCGTTAAGGGCAAACTTCATGTTACTGGTGCCGGACGCTTCCGTCCCGGCGGTGGAGATCTGCTCAGAGAGATCGGCCGCCGGAATGATCAGCTGCGCCAGGCTGACGCTGTAGTTAGGAACAAAGACCACCTTCAGCTTGTCGCCGATATCCGGATCGTTGTTGACCACCTTCGCCACATCGTTGATGAGGTGAATGATGTGCTTCGCCATGTAGTAAGCGGATGCCGCCTTACCGGCAAAGATCTTCACACGCGGCACCCACTCCGCCGTCGGATCGGCCTTGATTCGGTTATAGTGGGTGATCACATGCAGCACGTTCATCAGCTGGCGCTTGTACTCATGAATACGCTTGATCTGCACGTCGAACAGCGCTTTCGGGTTCGCCACCACGTTCAGATGCAACGCCAGCCAGACTGACAGACGTTTCTTGTTCAGCAGCTTGGCTTCTCGTACGGCTTTGTTCACCGCCGGAAAATCAATGTGCTGTTCAAGCTCGCTCAGCTGGCTGAGATCGGTTCGCCAGGTGCGGCCAATGTGCTCATCCAGCACCTCAGAAAGCGGCTGGTTTGCCAGCGCCAGCCAGCGACGCGGCGTGACGCCATTGGTCACGTTGCAGAAACGCGTCGGGAAGATCTTGGCAAAGTCCGCAAACAGCGACTGCACCATCAGGTTCGAGTGCAGCTCTGAAACCCCGTTCACCTTGTGGCTGATCACCACCGCCAGCCAGGCCATGCGTACGCGACGACCGTTCGATTCATCAATGATAGAAGCGCGGCTCAGCAGGCCGGTATCGTTCGGATACTGCTCCTGCAGCGTCTTGAGGAAGTAGTCATTAATTTCAAAGATGATCTGCAGATGGCGCGGCAAAATTTTGCCGAGCATATCCACCGGCCAGGTTTCCAGCGCTTCGCTCATCAACGTGTGGTTAGTGTAAGAGAAGACCTGACAGGTCACCTCAAACGCATCGTCCCAGCTGAACTTATGCTCGTCGATAAGCAGACGCATCAGCTCCGGGATCGACAGCACCGGATGGGTATCGTTGAGGTGAATGGCGGTTTTTTCCGCCAGATTGGCGTAGGTCTTGTGCAGCTGATAGTGACGGCTGAGGATATCCTGAATCGTCGCGGAGACGAGGAAATACTCCTGACGCAGGCGCAGCTCGCGCCCGGAATAGGTCGAGTCGTCCGGGTAGAGCACGCGGGAGACGTTCTCGGAGTGGTTTTTATCTTCCACCGCCGCGAAGTAGTCGCCCTGGTTAAATTTACCCAGGTTAATCTCGCTACTGGCCTGCGCGTTCCACAGACGCAGCGTATTGGTCGCATCGGTATCGTAGCCCGGGACAATCTGGTCATAGGCGACGGCAAGGATCTCTTCGGTTTCCACCCAGCGGGACTTTTTCCCTTCCTGCTGAATACGTCCGCCAAACCGCACCTTATAGCGCGTATTGTGTCGTTTAAACTCCCACGGGTTACCGTATTCCAGCCAGTAGTCCGGGGACTCTTTCTGACGTCCGTCCACGATGTTCTGCTTGAACATCCCGTAGTCGTAGCGAATGCCGTAGCCACGCCCCGGCAGGGCCAGCGTCGCCAGCGAGTCGAGGAAGCAGGCGGCAAGTCGCCCCAGGCCACCGTTACCGAGCCCCGGGTCGTTCTCTTCGTCAATCAGCTCTTCTAAGTCCAGCCCCATCTCTTCCAGCGCGGTTTTAACGTCATCGTAAATACCGAGCGATAACAGCGCGTTAGAGAGGGTGCGGCCAATCAAAAATTCCATCGACAGGTAGTAAACCTGACGCGTTTCCTGCGACAGCTGGGCGCGGTTGGAGCGCAGCCAGCGTTCAACCATGCGGTCACGCACCGCAAACAGGGTGGCGTTGAGCCACTCGTGTTTGTTGGCGATGACCGGATCTTTCCCGATGGTAAACATCAGCTTATAGGCGATAGAGTGCTTCAACGCCTCAACGCTGAGCGTGGGGGAAGAGTAGCTAAAAGGAGCGTTCATATCAGTAACTTCGCCTCGTTACATCAAGCGTTGATAGAGATCGCGGTATGACTGCGCCGCAACGTGCCAGCTAAAGTCCATGGACATCGCCTGACGTTGGACGTAACGCCACAGCGACGGACGGGACCACAAGACGAAAGCACGCCGAATCGCCCGAAGCAGCGACCAGGCATTACTGTCCTCAAAGACAAACCCGCTGGCGATACCGTCCGCCAGGTTTTCCAGTGAGCTGTCAGATACCGTATCCGCCAGCCCGCCCGTGCGTCGCACCAGTGGCAGGGTGCCGTACTTCAGGCCGTAGAGCTGCGTCAGGCCGCAAGGTTCGAAACGGCTCGGCACCAGAATGACGTCCGCGCCGCCCATGATCCGGTGCGAGAACGCTTCGTGATAGCCAATCTGCACGCCCACCTGCCCCGGGTGTTCCGCCGCTGCCGCCAGGAAGCCTTCCTGCAATACCGGGTCGCCCGCGCCGAGCAGCGCCAGCTGTCCGCCCTGCTCCAGCAGACCCGGCAGGGCCTCCAGCACCAGGTCCAGCCCTTTCTGGCTGGTCAGACGGCTCACCACCGCAAACAGTGGCACTTTGTCGTTGACCTTCAGCCCCATCGCAATTTGTAACTGGCGTTTGTTTTCCGCTTTGTCTTCCACGGAATCACGGCCATAGCGGGCCGCGAGCAGCAGGTCGGTCTCCGGGTTCCAGATCTGTTCATCGACGCCGTTAAGGATCCCCGACAAACGTCCTTCACGATGGCGCTGACGGAGCAACCCTTCCAGGCCGTAGCCGAACTCCGGCTGCGTAATTTCACGGGCGTAGGTCGGGCTCACGGCCGTGATGTGGTCGGCATAGTAAAGCCCGGCCTTCAGGAACGAGATCTGCCCGTTAAACTCCAGCCCGTGCATGTTATAGAACGACCATGGCAGATCGATGTCATTCATATGATGGGCGTAGTACATGCCCTGATACGCCAGGTTATGCACCGTAAAGACCGATTTCGCCGGATGGCCGCGCGCCGCCAGATATGCCGGAGCGAGCCCCGCGTGCCAGTCGTGTGCGTGCACAATGTCCGGGCGCCAGAACGGATCCAGCCCTACCGCCATTTCAGCCCCAACCCAGCCGAGCAGCGCAAAACGCAGCACGTTGTCGGTATAGGCAAACAGGTTCGTATCGTGATACGGGCTACCTGGTCGGTCATATAAGTGCGGCGCGTCAATCAGGTAGATGCCCACGCCATTGTAATGTCCATACAGCAGGGTAATGCGTCCGGCGAAGGTGTCACGGCGCGTCACCACCTTTGCATCGGGAATGCCGCGCCGGATATCCGGGAAGGCAGGCAGCAGGACTCGGGTATCGACTCCGCCGGCGATTTGCGCCGCGGGTAATGCACCAAGAACATCCGCCAGGCCGCCCGTTTTTAACAACGGGAACATCTCAGAACATACGTGTAAAACCTGCATCATCGCTCCTGTTTGATCTGCAGCTTCCGCAACATTTCCCGTGTGACTAACACGATCCCCTCTTCAGAACGGTAGAAGCGACGTGCATCTTCTTCCGCGTTTTCACCAATCACCATTCCTTCAGGAATGACGCAGGCACGGTCGATCACGCAGCGACGCAGACGACACGAACGCCCGACCCAGACATCCGGCAGCAGCACCGCCGAATCGATATTACAGAATGAGTTTATACGCACGCGCGGGAACAGCACCGACTGCACCACCACCGAGCCGGAGATAATGCACCCGCCAGAGACCAGCGAGTTCAGCGTCATGCCGTGGCTGCCGGAGCGGTCCTGAACGAATTTCGCTGGCGGCAGGGATTCCATATGGGTACGGATCGGCCAGTTCTGGTCGTACATATCCAGCTCAGGCGTGACGGAGGCCAGATCGAGGTTGGCTTTCCAGTACGCTTCCAGGGTTCCCACATCGCGCCAGTAAGGTTCCGCATTCGGATCTGACTGCACGCAGGACAGCGGGAAAGGATGTGCATAAGCCATGCCAGCTTTAGTAATTTTCGGAATGATGTCTTTACCGAAGTCGTGGCTGGAGTGTTCGTCTTTGTCGTCTTCTTCCAGCAGCTCATAAAGGTAATCTGCATCAAAGACATAGATCCCCATGCTGGCGAGCGATTTGGTGTCATCTCCCGGCATGGTTGGTGGGTTGGCCGGTTTTTCAACGAAGTCGATAATTTTATCGTCCGCGTCCACGTGCATCACGCCAAACGCCGTCGCCTCGGCAACGGGCACCGGCAGACACGCCACGGTGCAGCGCGCCCCTTTCTCGACGTGGTCGATGAGCATGTGGGAGTAGTCTTGCTTGTAGATGTGATCCCCGGCGAGGATCACGATGTACTCCGCGTTGTAGCGGCGAATGATATCGAGGTTCTGGGTCACCGCATCAGCGGTGCCGCGGTACCAGTTTTCACCGTGAACACGCTGCTGGGCAGGTAGGAGATCGACAAACTCATTCATCTCTTCGCTGAAGAATGACCAGCCGCGCTGAATATGCTGCACCAGGGTGTGCGACTGATACTGCGTAATGACGCCAATGCGGCGAATACCTGAGTTCAGGCAGTTGGACAGTGCAAAATCGATAATTCGGAACTTACCACCAAAGTGAACAGCCGGCTTGGCGCGCTTGATGGTCAAATCTTTAAGACGGGTTCCGCGCCCGCCAGCGAGGATCAGGGCAACCGTTTTTAAGGGGAGCTGGCGTGCCAACATTAAGGGATCGTTCTTCTCTAATCTAACCATGACTAACTCCTTTTTTATCATCTTGGAATACGCACACTCCGTGCGCAGGCCCGTGCCAGACAGCCATTACTACCGGATTATCCGCTCCGGCAAAGGGGGGAACGGCGCGCCATTCCCCGTCAGGTAAAACAATCTCAGCGACGTCATCCGTCGCGTTCAGCGTAACCAGCCAGCGATCCGAAAGCAGGATCTGCAGGCGCGGTACGCCGTGTTGCCACTCTTGCGCGCTTAACGGTTGCGCGTCTTTATTCAGCCAGCGAACGTTGCCGTCGCCCTCCTCCCACCAGCGGTTGGCGGTGAGCGCGGGGATCTGCTGACGAAGGTGGATCAGCGCCGCGGTAAAGTGGATCAGGCCGCTGTTCGCTTCTCCCCAGTCGAGCCAGGTTAAGGTGTTGTCCTGGCAATAGGCGTTGTTGTTACCGTGCTGGCTGTGGCCATGTTCATCCCCTGCCAGCAGCATCGGCGTGCCCTGCGACAACAAAAGCGTCGTCAGCAGCGCATGCACGCTGGCGCGTCGCCGCTCAATAACATCCAGACTTCCGCCTAACCCTTCTATACCATGATTAAAGCTATGGTTATTGTTAGTGCCATCGCGATTCTCCTCGCCATTTGCCTCATTGTGTTTCTGATTGAAACAAACGCAGTCCCGGAGCGTAAAACCGTCATGCGCGGTCACCAGGTTGACGGTAGCAGACGGTCGTTTGCCATCACGTTTAAACAGATCGCTGGAAGCGGCAAAGCGTCCGGCGAACTCCCCCAACGACAGGCTTCTCTCCAGCCAGAAGCGGCGTACGGCATCGCGATAGTGGTCGTTCCATTCGGCAAACAGCGGCGGGAAGTTCCCCACCTGGTAGCCGCCTTCACCAATGTCCCACGGCTCGGCAATCAGTTTCACCCGCGAGAGCACCGGGCAGTTTTTGATCGCCTCAAACAGCGGCGCCTGCTGGCTGAACCCCGGCGTGCGGCCCATCACCGGCGCCAGGTCAAAACGAAAACCGTCGACGTGGAACGTTTCCACCCAATATTTCAGGCATTCATACGCAAAATGCGTCACCGCCGGATGGCTGAGGTTGAGCGTGTTACCGCAACCGGTCCAGTTGTGGTAATCACCATCCTCTCTGATCCAATAATAGCTACGGTTATCAATTCCGCGCATGGAGAGCGTCGGACCGTCGAGATCGCTTTCCGCGCTGTGGTTCAGCACCACGTCCAGAATCACTTCGATACCGGCCGCATGAAGCGCTTTCACCGCATCACGAAACTCGTCCCGCGCCTTGTCCGGGTGGGCGGCGTAGCGGGGGTCGAGCGCAAACATCGCCAGCGGGTTGTAGCCCCAGTAGTTGCTCAGGCCCAGTCGCTGCAGGCGAGGCTCGCTGGCGAAATGGGCGATGGGCAACAACTCCAGCGCGGTGATCCCGAGATGTTTCAGATAGGCGATCATGGTCGGATGGCCGAGCGCCTTATAGGTGCCGCGCATCTCTTTGGGAATAGATGGATGGAGATAGGTCAGCCCTTTAACATGGGCCTCGTAAATCACGGTGTTGCCCCACGGCGTGCCCGGCGGGGCATCGTCTTCCCAGTCGTAGCGATCGCCCACCACCACGCTTTTTGGGGCCACGTGGGCGCTGTCGCGGTGGTCTGGTTCCCCGTAGCCGACGTGGAAAATCGGGTCGTCTTTAAACTCGCCTTCCACGCGGTGGGCACACGGGTCAATCAGCAGCTTTGCCGGGTTAAACCAGTGCCCCTGAGCAGGCGCCCAGGGACCGTGAACGCGAAAACCGTAATGCATCCCTGGCCGCCCACCGGCCAGGTAACCGTGCCAGGTATCCCCGGTGCGCGCCGGTAAATCGTAACGATGTTCGTTACCTTCCCCATCAAACACACAGAGTTCGACCCGCTCCGCGTGAGCAGAAAAGAGGGTGAAATTCACACCCTTTCCGTCAAAGCTCGCCCCGAGCGGTTCGGGTTTACCTGCCGTAAGCTGCGTCATTCGCCCTCCCGCACCAGCCAGATGGTACCGAGCGGTGGCAGCGTCAGGCTCAGGGAGTTGGGGCGCCCGTGGCTTTCGATGGCATCGCTCTGGACCAGTCCGCCGTTACCAGCGTTACTGCCGTGGTAATGCATGGAATCGGTGTTGAGGATTTCGCGCCATTTACCGGCCTGATTAATGCCAAAGCGGTAATGATGACGTGGAACCGGCGTAAAGTTGCTGGCAACGATAATCTCGTTGCCCGCTTTATCCCGGCGCACAAAGACAAATACCGAGCGCTCATGGTCGTCCACCACCAGCCACTCAAAACCGTACGGATCGAAGTCCAGCTCGTGCAGTGCTTTATGGTGGCGGTAGGTCAGGTTCAGATCGCGGACCAGCCGCTGCACGCCGTGGTGCCAGTTGTCAGCGCCCTCCAGCAGATGCCAGTCGAGGCTGGTATCGTGGTTCCACTCGCGCCCCTGGGCGAACTCGTTGCCCATAAACAGCAGTTTTTTGCCCGGGAAGGCGAACATCCAGCCGTAGTAGGCGCGCAGGTTGGCAAACTTCTGCCACGCGTCGCCCGGCATGCGGTCGAGAATGGATTTTTTACCGTGCACCACTTCATCGTGCGACAGCGGCAGCATGAAGTTTTCGGTGTAGTTGTAGAGCAGCCCGAAGGTAAGCTTATCGTGATGATACTGACGATAAACCGGGTCGAGCTTCATGTAATCGAGCGTGTCGTGCATCCAGCCCAGGTTCCACTTGTACCAGAAGCCCAGGCCACCCATTGACGGCGGACGGGAAACGCCCGGGAAGTCGGTGGACTCTTCCGCCATCGTCACCGCGCCCTCAACCTGCTCGCCAATAATGCGGTTGGTGTTGCGCAGAAACTCAATTGCTTCCAGGTTCTCGCGACCGCCATACTCGTTCGGGATCCACTCGCCCTCTTTGCGGCTATAGTCGCGATAGATCATCGACGCCACCGCATCCACGCGCAGGGCATCAATGCCGAAACGCTCGATCCAGTAAAGCGCGTTCCCGACCAGGTAGTTCGCGACTTCACGGCGACCGTAGTTGTAAATCAGCGTATTCCAGTCCTGGTGATAGCCTTCGCGCGGGTCGCTGTGCTCGTACAGTTTTGTGCCGTCGAACTCGGCCAGCGCAAAATCATCCGACGGGAAGTGGCCCGGCACCCAGTCAAGAATGACGTTCAGCCCGGCGGCGTGTGCGGCATCAACGAAATAGCGGAAGTCGTCGCGCGTGCCAAAGCGGCGCGTCGGTGCGTATAACCCGGTGGGCTGATAGCCCCAGCTTCCGTCGAACGGGTGCTCGTTAACCGGCAGCAGCTCCAGATGGGTAAAGCCCATCCATTTGGCGTACGGTACCAGCTGGTCAGCCAGCTCACGATAGCTCAGCCAGAAATTGTCATCGGTGTGGCGACGCCAGGAGCCGAGATGCACCTCATAAACGGAGATTGGCGCGTCGAAGCGGTTAGCCTGCTTGCGCTCTTCCGTCTGGACCACCTTCTCCGGCAGGCCGCAAATAAGCGAGGCAGTATTCGGGCGCAGCTCCGCTTCAAAGGCGTACGGGTCAGCTTTAATGCGCAGCTTGCCGTTGGCATCGATCATCTCAAATTTATAGAGCTGACCGTTATGCGCGCCGGGGATGAACAGCTCCCAGATGCCGGTTTCCCGACGCAGGCGCATGGGGTGACGACGACCGTCCCAGTAGTTGAACTGCCCGACGACGGAGACGCGCTGGGCGTTTGGCGCCCACACGGCAAACCGCGTGCCGGTAATACCATCCATGGTATCCGCATGGGCACCCAGCGTTTCATAAGGCCGCAGATGGGTGCCTTCGGACAGCAGCCAGGCATCCATCTCTTTTAAGAGCGGGCCAAAGCTATAGGGATCGTCAATCAGGTTTTGCTGACCGTGCCAGATGACGGCAAGCTGATAACGAAAGGGGTTTTTACGACGGGGCATGACGCCCGAGAAGAAGCCACGTGAGTCGAGGCATTCCAGATTACCCACCTTGCGGCCGGTTTTGGGTTCGATGACCCACACTTCTGTAGCATCTGGTAACAGCGCGCGAACTTCCAGCCCGGCCTCTGTACGGTGCATCCCTAGCACAGAAAAGGGGTCGGCAAAATGACCCGCAATAAGCGCATTAATCACGTCTCTCGAAATACGATCGGACATGGTATTCATCCTGTTTTTTTATGTCGCCCTTTTTATTCGCTCCGGGACGACTTTTAATGTGACCTAAACGGTGCAGCTCATCCTCTCTGCTCCGCCCTACCCTCAGGTGAGAAATAAATCTTCCTTAAAGCATAGCCAACGACGAGGTTCCTCCTGATAAAAAATAAGACATCTGCGTTTTACTCCATGTAGTACGCAAAAAAAGGGGGTGAAAATCACCCCCGGTAGTTAACAAATTATTACGCCAGCTGGCGCAGCATGCGGCGCAGCGGCTCTGCGGCACCCCACAGGAGCTGGTCACCCACGGTGAACGCGGAGAGGTACTCTGGCCCCATGTTCAGCTTACGCAGACGGCCAACCGGCGTGGTCAGCGTGCCGGTAACGGCCGCAGGCGTCAGTTCGCGCATGGTGATATCGCGATCGTTTGGCACCACTTTCGCCCACGGGTTGTGTGCGGCGAGCAGCTCTTCCACGGTCGGAATAGACACATCTTTTTTCAGTTTAATGGTGAAGGCCTGGCTGTGGCAGCGCAGCGCGCCGATACGCACGCACAGACCGTCAACCGGAATGGTGTTCGCGGTAGCGAGGATTTTGTTGGTCTCCGCCTGACCCTTCCACTCTTCACGGGTCTGGCCGTTATCCAGCTGTTTGTCGATCCACGGGATCAGGCCACCGGCCAGCGGTACGCCAAAGTTATCGACCGGCAGTTCGCCGCTGCGGGTCAGCTCGGTGACTTTACGCTCGATATCGAGGATCGCGGACGCCGGATTTGCCAGCTCGGTCGCAACGCTCTGGTGCAGCTGGCCCATCTGGGTCAGCAGTTCACGCATGTGACGCGCACCGCCGCCGGATGCGGCCTGGTAGGTCGCCACGGAGACCCACTCAACCAGGTCCTGCGCGAACAGGCCACCGAGGGACATCAGCATCAGGCTGACGGTACAGTTACCGCCGACAAAGGTTTTCACGCCGTTGTTCAGGCCGTCGGTGATCACGCCCTGGTTCACCGGGTCGAGGATGATGATGGCATCGTCTTTCATACGCAGCGAAGAGGCCGCGTCAATCCAGTAGCCCTGCCAGCCGCTTTCACGCAGCTTTGGATAGATTTCGTTGGTATAATCGCCGCCCTGGCAGGTCACAATAATGTCGAGTGCCTTCAGCGCTTCCAGATCGTAAGCATCCTGCAACGTCCCTGTGGTACCACCAAAGGACGGTGCAGCCTGGCCGAGCTGGGAAGTGGAGAAGAAGACCGGGCGGATAGCGTCGAAATCGCGCTCTTCAACCATGCGTTGCATGAGTACAGAGCCGACCATACCGCGCCAGCCGATAAAACCAACGTTTTTCATAGCATTTGTTTCCTGCAGAGGGTGTGTGCTGTTTGTGCAAGCCAGTATTGAACTGGGATATGCTTCACATTACAAAATGCTGCCAAAGTCGCAAGCGAAATTAATCGATGATTGCCCGGCAATCAGAAAAAGAGCTAATCATCCTAATAACCATAGAGAAATTCAGGGCTAATTTACATGAGTGAAATCATTTCTGCGGCGGTTTTATTGATCCTGATAATGGATCCACTGGGAAACCTGCCGATTTTCATGTCGGTGCTGAAGCACACCGAACCCAAGCGCCGCCGGGCGATCATGATCCGCGAGCTGCTCATCGCCCTGCTGGTGATGTTTATCTTCCTGTTTGCCGGCGAAAAAATTCTCGCCTTCCTGAATCTGCGTGCCGAAACGGTTTCCATTTCCGGCGGAATTATTCTGTTCCTGATTGCCATTAAGATGATTTTCCCGAGCGCGGAAGGCAGCAGCAGCGGACTGCCTGCGGGTGAAGAGCCGTTTATCGTACCGCTGGCGATCCCGCTGGTCGCCGGGCCGACCATTCTGGCCACATTGATGCTACTGTCGCATCAGTATCCCAACCAGATGAGCCATCTGGTGATTGCTTTGCTGATTGCCTGGGGCGGAACGTTCATCATTCTGCTGCAATCGTCGCTGTTCCTGCGCCTGCTGGGCGAAAAAGGGGTCAATGCGCTGGAACGTTTGATGGGGCTGATTCTGGTGATGATGGCGACGCAGATGTTCCTGGACGGGATACGGGCGTGGATGAAGGGCTAGGTAAAAGCAAAACGGCAATCCTTGATTGCCGTTTTTAGTGTTTGCTCCCTCTCCCCGTGGGAGAGGGCCGGGGTGAGGGCATCAGGCCGCACTCCTCAAAAATAATATTTCGTTTTGCGAGCCGCCTTCCAGAGCCTCACTTGTCACCCCATCCCCAACGCAGTATCTTCTTGCCGCGCCTGCAAAATCAGGCGTCAGGGTTGGTCCTCTGTTATCCTCATCCGTGATAAAATTTCTTTATCGCGTAGTCAGTTACACCTTAATGGTGGGCTGGACGGTGGCGCCGCAAGGCGCGCCGGTAGCTGATGAGGCCGGTAGGACCAACTCCGTTCAGTCCGCCACCAGTGAGGTTGGTCCCTCCTGTGGCGGTCCATTTTACGCATCAGAGGCGGTCTTATGACTACTACCCTTAGCTTTTCTCACTCCTTATTCACCACACCGTTCGATCACACCACCG
The DNA here is from genome assembly GCF_049237265.1 of Enterobacter cloacae complex sp. IR5384. Taxonomy (NCBI): domain Bacteria; kingdom Pseudomonadati; phylum Pseudomonadota; class Gammaproteobacteria; order Enterobacterales; family Enterobacteriaceae; genus Enterobacter; species Enterobacter cloacae complex sp. IR5384. The sequence goes on from NZ_JBMKHJ010000010.1 coordinate 58,281, forward strand.
ACTTCACCGAGCTGGCAGACAACTGCGCGCGGTTTGTCGACGTGCTGGTTGAATGTGACGATCCAACCCAGAAGATGGCGCTGTGTGGACGACTTTCCGCCTGCCTCACCCTGCTTCAGCCCACGCTGCTTGAACCTGTACCAGAATATTTAAAAGCCAGCCTGACGGTGGATGACCTGCCGTTGGACGTGCCGGTCTTCAAGCCGGAAGTGGATCAACTGGGGCGATACTGCCAGCTATTAACGCAAATGCTGTTAGCGCATTCGCTGTCAGAAAGCGATGAGAGAGTGGCGGGAGATCTGTTGCAGGAGTTGGTGCGATTTTACAGCGATACGCTAAAAGCGCCGCGCTGGCTGCGCACAACGGAAGGCACAGTGCTGCTGTAAAAAAGCCGGGTGGCGATTGCGCTTACCCGGCCTACGGGAACTGAGTTTTTTTGTAGGTCGGGTAAGGCGAAGCCGCCACCCGACAAAATAAGATCTCTGCGGCCTGATGCCCTCACCCCAACCCTCTCCCACAGGGAGAGGGAGAAAACCGGGGTTAGCTCAGCAGCGTAAACGCAATCATCCCGACAATCGCACCCGTGGTGCCGAGGATAGTTTCCATCAGCGTCCAGGTTTTCAGGGTTTGCGCTTCGGTCGCACCGGTAAATTTACCGAACAGCCAGAAGCCCGCATCGTTCACGTGCGACACCACAATCGAACCACCCGCGATACAGATAGACAGCGCCGCCATCTGCGCACCGGAATAGTTCAGCTGTTCAATCACCGGCATCACCAGGCCAACAGCCGTTAAACAGGCAACGGTCGCGGAGCCCTGAATGATACGCACCGCCGCCGCCAGCACAAAGCAGGTGACCGCGATGGGCAGTCCCATTCCGGTCAGCGCTTCACCCAGCGCCGGACCGACGCCTGAATCCACCAGCACCTGCTTGAACACGCCACCCGCACCGATCACCAGCAGGATAATGCCCGCTGGCTGCAGCGCAGCACCGCAGATTTCCATCACGCGGTCTTTCGGCATCCCCTGACGCATCGCCAGGCCATAAATCGCCACCAGACACGCCACCAGAATTGCCGTGAACGGGTGACCGATAAATTCGAACCATTCGTACGCGGTAGATCCCACCGGTACAAAGCGCGCGGCAATGGTTTTCAGACCCACCAGCACCAGCGGCAGCAGGATCAGAGACAGGCTGAAGCCGAAGGACGGCATTTTACCTTCGCCCAGGTGCGGCTCGGTAATATCATCAGGAATATGCAGTTCAACGTAGCGGCTGATGAAATTGCCCCACAGCGGACCGGCGATAATCATTCCCGGGATTGCCGCGCACAGGCCAATCAGGATCATCCAGCCAAAGTCAGCGTGCATCTGGGAAGCCAGCAGCATCGGTGCAGGCCCCGGCAGCAGAAACGCCGCAGCTGCCGCCACGCCCGCAAACAGCGGAATAACCAGCTTCACAAGGTTAGTACCAGTATGGCGCGCCATGGAGAACGCCACGCTAATCAGCAGCACCACGGCCACTTCAAAGAACAACGGCAGCGCGCAGATCAGACCGGCCAGACCAATCGCATAGTGTGCACGACTGTGACCAAACGATTTCAGCATCTTGACGGCAATCTGGTCGACCGCGCCCGTCTCATGCAGGATCTTGCCAAACATCGCGCCCAGCGCGACCACAATAGCCAGGAAGCCCAGTGTGCCCCCCATCCCTTTTTCCATCGTCGCAGCGATCTTATCGAGCGGCATACCGGAAAAGAGACCTGCACCAATAGAAACCACCATCAAAGCAACAAAAGCATGCATACGCGCTTTCATCACTAAAAACAGCAGCAGCAATACCGAACCCACTGCTGTCAAAACTAGCGTTAATGTACTCAAAACTTACTGCCTTTTATTAATGACCTCGATGGTGCTGGCAACAACACCCTCCAGTGACTGATCGATATCAACCACTAAGACGTCTTTTTCATCTTCACCTGGCTCCTGCAGCGCTTCGAACTGTGTGACCAGCATCTGGGTTTTGAAGAAGTGGCCTTTGCGCGCCTTGAGACGGCTTTCGATGACGTCGAAATCGCCTTTCAGGTAGATGAAAGAGAGGTTCGGGTTGCCGTCACGCAGCAGATCGCGGTAGGTTTTTTTCAGCGCAGAGCAGACGATCAGGGAAACTTTATTGGTGCGCTGCATGGCAAACGCGGCATCGTTCAGCGCCTGTAACCACGGTTTACGGTCGTCGTCGTTCAGCGGCTCGCCGGAGGCCATCTTCATGATGTTGCTGCGCGGATGGAGGAAGTCGCCATCAAGAAACGCCGCATTAAGTTGATGCGCCACTTCGCTTGCCACGGCAGATTTACCGCTACCGGAAACGCCCATCAGGACGTAAACGTGGTGATCATGATTAGTCGTGCTCAAAGGGTGTCCCTCAGTCAATTGTTACGGGTAACAGTTATCGGTAACATTGTCCTGCCGGGGCAAAAGAGAAGCAATATCCAAACGTGCGCGATGTGAATAAGTGTGAGCTACTTCAAATTTGTCGGATTAAATAGATCCACCCGGTGACAAGGTGAAACCTAAATCTAACATTTTTGGCGTAACCGCTTCACCGCGAATGCGCGCCAGCAGGCGTTCTGCGCCAATGCGGCCCATGCGTTCACGCGGTGTCAGGACGCTCGCCAGACGCGGCTCCATCACCTGGCCGATGTCATGACCGTGGAAACCGGCTATCGCCATATCATCGGGGATCTTCAGCCCCAGACGCTGACATTCGAACGCTGCACCGACCGCAAGGTCATCGTTGGTACAGAAAATACCGTCCAGTTGTGGATACTCGCGCCGTGCCTGCCGCATCAGCTCAATACCCGACGTATAGGAAGAGGACTGCTCCACCATCACGCTGTACGGGGTTAAATTTGCGTCAAGCATCGCCTGCTCGTATCCCTTCTGTTTGATGATAGTACGTTCATCAAGACGCGCACCCAGGTAGGCGATATGACGATGACCACGCGCGATGATCGCCGCCGTCATCTGCCGCGCCGCTTCGAAGTTGTCAAAACCCACAGCAATATCAAGGCACGGCGACTGGCTGTCCATCAGTTCCACCACCGGGATCCCGGCCACTTCAATCATCTTCAGCGTACGGGGGGTGTGAGTACGTTCAGTTAAAATCAGGCCATCGATGTTCCAGGAAAGCATCGATTCAAGACGTTCTTCTTCCAGTTCCGGTTTGTAGCCGTAGTGTGCCAGCATGGTCTGGTAACCAAACGCATCCGTGACGCTTTCAATACCGCGCAACACTTCGGCAAAGACCTGGTTAGTTAAAGAAGGCAGGAGGACGCCCACCGCACGACTGGTGGCATTGGAGAGAATATCGGGTGCGCGGTTAGGGATATAACCCAGTTCATCGAGAGCAGCGGCAATCTTGCCACGCAACGCTACGGAAACCTGTTCCGGGTTACGTAAAAAACGGCTGACCGTCATTTTGGTCACACCAACACGATCGGCGACATCCTGAAGTACGGGGCGTTTCTTTTTCATCGTCCTGAGAAATCTTGAAGAGAGAGATTTGCTCAGTTTATCACGGACAAAGCCCATCCTTCCCCTGTCAAAGGGAAGGATGGGCATTTATTTATGATTTATTACACCGGTGGCAGATCAAACAGCAGAATTTCACTTTCGCTGTCGGCATGCACGGAGAGCGCTTGCTCATCCCAGATGGCCAGACCATCTGCCGTTGTCGCTTTGGTGCCGTTGATGGACACTTCACCTTTCACCACCTGGATCCAGACGCGGCGGTTCGCGGCGATCTGGTGTACAGACTGTTCGTCTTTCGCCAGCGCCCAGCGGTACAGTTCCATATCCTGATGCACTTTTAGCGAACCTTCACGCGCATCCGGGGAGAGCACCAGCTGTTTGCCCTGTTTGGCGTCGAAGCGGCGCTGCTCGTAGCGCGGCGTGATGCCGGTTTCTTCTGGAATGATCCAGATTTGATACAGGTGCAGTTTTTCCGTTTTGCTCGGGTTGTACTCCGAGTGACGAACACCGGTACCCGCACTCATGATCTGGAACTCGCCCGCCGGAACCTGCTCCTTGTTGCCCATGCTGTCCTGGTGCTCAACCGCCCCTTCAAGCACATAGGTCAGGATTTCCATGTCTTTATGCGGGTGGGTACCGAAGCCCTGGCCTGCATCAATCACGTCATCGTTAATCACGCGCAGTGCGGAGAAGCCCATGAAGTTCGGGTCGTAGTAGTCGGCAAACGAGAATGAATGCCATGAGTCCAGCCAGCCATGATTCGCGTGACCACGTTCGTTTGCTTTGCGTAAGTAGATCATTGTTTTCACCCTCAGTTCGTTTCGATGGAGTAAGTGTGGACGCAAACCGCCTGGGATCATAGAGGGTGAAAATTGACTCCTCTGTTCAAAAATTATGAACAAGTGCAGAGGAGCCATTTTTGCTTATTTCGCAAGGGTTACCGTGGCAGGAGAAGCCTGTTCGAAGGCCCGTTCGAGGATTTCGAGGTTGGTCAGAACGTCAGATTCCTTGACGTAATTCGCCACGCCGCGGGTCAGGGTTGCATGCAGCGCGTCGTAGACGCGACCATAGTCGCCGGTTTCAGGCGTCAGCTCTTCTCTGACCGTCACACCTTCTGCGTTTACATACTCCAGTACGCCAACCGAATCATCCGCCGCAAAGCCCGGTTCACCCGGCATGATATTGGCCTTCAGGCTGGTCTCCTGCTGATCGATACCGTACTTGATAAACGAACCTTTCGTGCCGTGAACGATAAATTTCGGGTAGTCGATTTTCACCAGATGGCTGGTTTTAACGATGGCTTTCAGGTCGCCGTAGAACAGCTGCGCTTCAAAAGTATCGTCCGGGTTGGCTTTATTACGCAGGCTGCGAATGTCATACGCCACGTGGTCCGGGCGGCCAAACAGGGAGATAATTTGGTCCATGGTATGGACGCCAAGACCATAGAAGGAACCGTCCTGCGGCAGGCCGGGTTTGGTCTCCGCCACCGGGCGGTAATAGTCAAAATGGCTTTCCATTTCGACGATGTCGCCAAGCTTGCCGCTCTCAATCGCCTTTTTCGCCGTCAGGAAGCAGCTGTCGAAGCGACGGTTCTGATACGGAGTGACGGTCAGCCCTTTGCTTTTCGCCAGTGCGAAGAGTGTTTTCGCTTCAGCGATGGTCGGGGTGAAGGGTTTTTCTACCAGCACGTTTTTACCCGCCTCGAGCGCGCGTTTCGCATAGTCGAAATGGCTGTCGGCATGGGTACAGACGATGACCAGTTTAACCTGCGGGTCGCCCAGGACTTCATTGAGATCGCTGGTGAAATGAATATGGGAATACTGCGGAGACTGCTCTTCCGGCTTCGCGCTGCGGCGGTAGATATGCGCCACATGCCAGCTGTCTTTACGGTTGAGAACATACGGAAGGTGATAGCGGGTCGTACTTTTACCAAATCCAATAAATGCGCAATGTAAGGTCATAGCTCAGTCCTTTTGGAAGGTTACTGGGTTTTACCATAGCGCATGTTTTGCCCTCACCCCAGCACTCTCCCACGGGGAGAGGGCGAAAAAGGGCAAAAAAAAAGCCAGCTAAAAGCTGGCTAAAGTAATACTGGAAGCAATGTGAGCAATGTCGTGCTTTCAGGTTCCCGTAGTGGTCTTCCTGAATGCAGAGCAATAATAATCATTCTCATTCGCACTTGTCCAATACTTTTTGCAAAAAATAGCGGTTGACTCAAATTTCAAAGTCACTGATGTTGGAAAGGATGTTTAACTGACTGAGGAATAAGGAATGAGTGAGATAGTGATACGCCATGCGGAACCGAAAGATGCCGAAGCCTTACGCCAGAACTACATGCATCCAGGGGTGTATCACGACACGCTACAGCTACCTCATCCTTCCCTTGAGTACTGGCAAGAACGTCTTATTGTAAAACCCGGGCAAAGACGGCTGGTCGCCTGCATTGATGAGCAAATCGTTGGCGATCTGATGCTTCAGGTGGAAGCCAGCCCTCGACGCAGCCATGTGGCCACGTTCGGTATCAGCGTTGCGGCGCACGCTCAAGGGCGCGGCGTCGGGAGCGCGCTCATGCGCGAGATGATCAACCTGTGCGATAACTGGCTGCGTATCGAACGTATCGAGTTAACGGTTTTTGCCGATAACCCTTCCGCACTGGCGCTGTACCGGAAGTTTGGCTTTGAAATCGAAGGCACCGGCAGAAAATTTGCCCTGCGCAACGGCGAGTATGTGGATGCGTATTATATGGCGCGAATGAAGTAGTTAGTTGCCCTCTCCCACCGGGAGAGGGAATTACACAACAGATTAATACCCCGCCGTTAAATCATCCACCGACCGCGGGTCTGACGCACCAAACAGCGCCCCGTCCGGCCCCACCATAATGCTCTGGGTGCTGCCCATCGCCTCTTTCACCGCTACCTTCTGTCCGCGCTGCTCCAGCAGTTTGAGGGTGTCCGGGCTAAAGCCCTTCTCGACGCGCAGTTCATCCGGCAGCCACTGGTGATGGAAGCGTGGGGCGTTGGTCGCCTCCGCCACGTTCATACCAAAGTCGATACTGTTCACCACAATCTGCAGCACGGTGGTGATAATTCGGCTGCCGCCCGGGCTGCCGGTTACCAGCCAGGTTTTGCCGTCTTTCACCACAATGGTTGGTGACATCGACGACAGCGGACGTTTCTTCGGCCCCACCGCGTTGGCATCCCCACCGACCAACCCGTAGACGTTCGGTACGCCCGGTTTGGCAGAGAAGTCATCCATCTCGTTGTTCAGCAGAATGCCACTATTGCCAGCCACAATCCCGGTTCCAAAGGTGGTATTGAGCGTATAGGTAACCGCCACCGCGTTACCGTCTTTATCCACCACCGAGAAGTGGGTGGTCTGGTTACTTTCATACGGTGCCAGCTTGCCGGGGCGGATTTCGCTCGACGGCTTAGCCTTATTGATGTCGATCTGATCGGCAATGGATTTGGCATACGCTTTGTTGGTCAGCGCCTGCCACGGCACCTTCACAAAGTCCGGGTCGCCAAGGTATTCCGAGCGATCGGCATAGGCGCGTTTTTCCGCCTCGGCCATCACCTGCATGGCATCGGCACTGCCGAAGCCAAACTTGTGCATATCGAAGTTTTCCAGAATATTGAGGATCTGCACGATGTGGATCCCGCCAGAGGACGGCGGCGGCATGGAGAAGACCTCATAGCCACGGTAGGTGCCGCTAATTGGCTCGCGCTCCACCGCCTTATACTCCGCCAGATCCGCTTTGGTGATGAGCCCGCCGTTCTTTTGCATCTCTTCGGCAATCTGGTCGGCAATCGCCCCTTTGTAGAAGGCGTCCGGGCCATGCTCCGCAATCAGCTCCAGGCTTTTGGCAAGGTTCTTCTGTACCAGCTTATCGCCCTTCTTCAGCGGCTCTCCGTCTTTCCAGAAGATCGCCTTGCTGTTTTCATGGTTCGGAATGACTTCGCTGCCGTAGGTTTTAAGGTCATCGGCCAGGGCGTCGTTCACCACAAAGCCGTCGCGCGCCAGCTTAATGGCAGGCTGGACCACTTTGTTCAGCGGCATCGTGCCGTATTTTTCCAGCGCCAGCGAGAAGCCTGCGACGGTGCCCGGCGTACCGGACGCAAGGTGCGAGGTCAGCGATTTTTTACTGTCCGGATTGCCCTGATCGTCAAGGAACATATCGCGGGAGGCCTGAGCTGGCGCCATTTCGCGGAAGTCGATAGCCGTCGTCTTCCCGTCTTTGGTGCGCAGCATCATAAAGCCGCCGCCGCCCAGATTCCCCGCCTGCGGGTGTGTTACCGCCAGCGCATAGCCGACCGCCACCGCGGCATCCACCGCATTACCGCCCTGTTTGAGAATATCGACGCCCACTTTCGTTGCCAGCGCATCCACCGAAGCCACCATCCCGTGCGTGGCCCGCACGGGATGAAACACATCTTCCTCCACCCCATAAGAGACCGGAGGAGCCGCAGGCGGGTTAGCCGCCACGCTAAATGTACCGCCTGCCATCAGCGCAGCGATGGCGACCCAGCGCAAAAGGGTTGGTTTCATCATTATTGTTCTCCAGGTGAAGGGAGCCATATTCCCCGCTTAAGCCTGGTTCACAACTCCTAAAAAATCATCGTCATGGTGAATTCGGGGTAAACTTAAGAGAAACCTCAAAGAAGGAGAAGATCATGAAACGCTTCCTGATCCTTACGGCGTTGCTCCCGTTTGCCGCACTTGCACAGCCACTCAATACGATGAATAACCCTAACCAGCCGGGCTATGTCATTCCGAGCCAGCAGCGTATGCAGACGGAGATGATGAGTCAGCAGCAACAGCAAAAAGGGATGCTGAACCAGCAGTTGAACACGCAGACCCGAATGCAGCAGCAGAGCCTGCAAAATCAGATGAACACTAACACCCAGCGCGTGCAGCAGGGACAAATGCGCGAGCAACCGCTGCCGAATAAAAACGGCGGGATGCTGGGAGAGATGAGTTCGTCAGGCAGCGGACAGCAGCATATGCTGCCGTCGCAGTCGAATGGCAGTATGCTTAATCCGCAGAACTAAAGTCCGGGCCGATCAGGTCAATCGCATCGGTACAGATGCTGTCCACACCCCAGCGCAGCAGCTCAGCCGCACGCTGGGGTTTGTTGACGGTATACACCAGAATATGCAGCCCTGCCGTTTTCAGCATCTTAACCCTCGCCTCATCCAGCAGCTTATGATTGAGATGGATCGACACGCACGCTAAGCGGGTGGTCAGCTCACGCCAGTCCTCGCGCCACTCGTCCAGCAGCAGCCCGCGCGGCAGCTCCGGTACCGCAGCCTGTGCCGCTTCAAGGGCATCAATCTCAAATGACGACAGCAGCGGTGGCGTCATGCCTTCCCACAGCTCGCGCGCGGCCAGCGCAATCACGTTGCCCGTGAGCGGCCCGGTACCGTTCGTCGGTTTGATTTCGATGTTGGCCATCATCCCGTGTTGACGACAACGGTCGGCCACTTCCGCCAGCAGCGGCAACGGTTCGCCTTTGTACTCGCCGCTGAACCAGCTTCCGGCATCCACCTTCAGCAGATCGCGCCACGGCAGTTCCCCCGCCACGCCCCAGCCGTTGCTGGTGCGTTCGAGATTGTCATCATGCAGCAGGAAAATTTCGCCGTCTTTCGACAGCTTGGCGTCGAACTCAATCATCGTGTGGCCGTAGCGTGCGCCAACATCAATTGCCGCCAGGGTATTTTCCGGCGCCAGTTTACCGCCGCCACGGTGGGCGACGATGTGGGGATAAGGCCAGTTGCTCATACTCGTTGTCCTGTTTCACCGTCAAATAAGTGCAGGTGATTTTCCGGCAGGTGCAGCCACAGCGTGCTGCCTGCTTTCGGGCGTTCCTGATGCGGCAGACGCACCACCATTTTTTGCTCGCCCCAGCGTCCATGCGCCAGGTTATCTGCACCCAACATCTCCAGCGTGTCCATCACCAGCGGCACGCCACCGTCCGCCTGAGAGGTTAAACCAATATGCTCCGGGCGAATACCGAGCGTCATCTTACGCCCGGCGTAGCCACGATAGTACCAGTTGATGGGCAATGCCATCCCGCTTTCCAGCTCAAAGTGGGTGCCCGCGCTGCTGATCCGCCCTTCCAGCAGGTTCATTGCCGGGCTGCCGATAAAGCTCGCCACAAAACGGCTGGCCGGTTTTTCGTACACCTCCACCGGCGTGCCAATCTGTTCGGCAACGCCTTTGTTCATCACCATCACCCGCTGGGCAAGGGTCATGGCTTCGACCTGATCGTGCGTCACGTACAGGGAGGTGGTTTTAAGACGGCGATGCAGTTGCTGCAGCTCCAGACGCATCTGCACGCGCAGCTTGGCGTCGAGGTTAGAAAGCGGTTCATCGAACAGGAACACCGCCGGATCGCGCACGATGGCGCGCCCCATCGCCACGCGCTGGCGCTGGCCGCCGGAGAGCTCGCGCGGACGGCGCTTAAGCAGGCCATCCAGCTCCAGAATGCGCGCCGCCTCTTTCACCCGCTCCTCGATATGCCCCTTGCCCATGCCGCGGATTTTCAGCCCCCAGGCCATATTCTCTTCCACGCTCATGTGCGGATAGAGGGCGTAGTTCTGGAACACCATCGCGATGCCGCGATCTTTGGGCTCCATCTCGGTCACGCGCTGGCGGTCAATCCAGATATCGCCGGAGGAGACGCGCTCAAGCCCGGCCACCATGCGCAGCAGCGTGGATTTGCCGCAACCGGACGGGCCGACCATCACGATGAACTCCCCGTCCGCCACGTCGAGGGTGAGCGGCTGAATCACCTGGGTTTTGCCATCCCAGCTTTTGGTCACTGCCTGAAGTTTTAAACCTGCCATCTTATTTCTCACTGTCCACTAAACCACGCACAAACGCACGCTGCATGGCTAAAACGATAACGACCGGGGGGATAAGGGTGAGCAGCATCGCCGCCATCACCTGGTTCCAGAGGGTGGTGCCTTCGCCGGTGGCGATCATGCCCTTGATGCCCGCCACGGCGGTGCCGAGGTTGACGTCCTGAATAATCAGCAGCGGCCACAGGTACTGGTTCCAGCCGTAGATAAAGGTGATCACAAACAGCGCCGCGAGGTTGGTTTTCGACAGCGGCAGCACGATGTCGCGGAAAAAGCGCATCGGTGAGGCGCCGTCAATGCGCGCGGCTTCAATCAGCTCGTCCGGCAGCGTCATAAAGAACTGGCGGAACAGGAAGGTGGCGGTCGCAGATGCCATCAGCGGCAGGGTTAAGCCCGCGTAGCTGTCGAGCATCTTCAGGTTGGCGATCACTTCCACCGTCGGGAAGATACGCACCTCCACCGGCAGCATCAGGGTGATAAAAATCATCCAGAAGAAGAGGTTACGCAGCGGAAAGCGGAACCAGACGATGGCGAAGGCCGAGAGCATCGACACCGTGATTTTGCCCACCGTAATGCCGAACGCCATGATGAAGCTGTTGAGCATCATCAGCCAGAATGGCGCGCTGTTGGCCCCCACGCCCTGGGTCCAGATGGTTTTCATGTTCTCAAAAAGATGCGTGCCTGGGATCAGCGTCATCGGCGTGTCGAACACCGCTTTGGTGTCCAGCGTGGCGGCGACAAACGCCACGTACAGCGGAAAGAGGATGACGATAATCCCCAGAATCAGCATGGTATGGCTGAAAATCGTCAGCCCGCGACGGTTCTCAATCATTGGTAGCGCACCTTACTTTCGACATAGCGGAACTGCACCACCGTGAGGATGATGACGAGGAACATCAGCACGACGGACTGCGCGGCGGAGGCCGAGAGATCCAGCCCGGCAAAACCTTCGCGGTAGATTTTATAAATCAGCGTCGTCGTGGCCTGCACCGGGCCACCGGCGGTGGCCGCGTCGATGACCGGGAAGGTGTCGAAAAAGGCATACACCAGGTTCACCACCAGCAGGAAGAAACTCACCGGGGCAATCAGCGGCAGCGACAGCCTGAAGAAGCGGCGGATCGGGCCTGCGCCGTCAATGGCGGCGGCTTCCACCAGCGAACGCGGAATGGACTGTAGCGCGGCAAAGAAGAACAGGAAGTTGTAACTGATTTGCTTCCACACCGAGGCGAACACCACCAGGAACATCGCCTGGCCGCTGTTCTGGGCGTGGTTCCAGTCGTATCCGAATTCCGCCAGAAAATGGGTAATTAACCCGCGTCCGGGGTTAAACAGGAAGATCCACAGCACGGCGGCGACCGCTGGTGCTACGGCGTAGGGCAGCAGCATCAGGGTCTGATACAGACGGCTGCCACGCACCACGTAATCCACCAGCGCGGCGAAGAACAGCGAGGCAACAAGGCCGCTCACGGTGACCAGCGCGCTGAATTTGATCGTCGTCCAGAAAGAATCCAGGTAGTAGCTGTCGTGGAACAGCGCGGTGAAGTTGTCCAGGCCAACAAACTGGCTGGAAAGCCCAAACGGATCAACGCTTTGCACCGAGTACCAGAGCGCTTCGCCCGCAGGCCAGATAAAGAAGATAACGGTGATGACCAGCTGAGGCGCGACCAGCAGATACGGCAGCCAGCGGGAACGAAACACCGGACGGGATGATGACATTGAGATTTGGTTCCTGAACAGTGCCGGGTGGCGGCTACGCCTTACCCGGCCTACATATGGCACGTCGTAGGCCCGGTAAGCGCAGCGCCACCGGGCATTTTTTTACGATTTGGTGGACTGCTCAAAGCGGCGCAGCAGCTGATTCCCGCGCTCTACCGCTGAATCCAGCGCCTGCTGTGGCGTTTTCTTGCCGGTCCAGACGCTTTCCAGTTCTTCGTCGACAATGGTGCGGATCTGCGGCATGTTGCCCAGACGCAGGCCTTTGGTGAACGGCAACGGCGGCTTGTTCAGCATCTGACGCGTCGCGATATCCGCACCCGGATTCTTGCTGTAGAAGCCCTGCTCGCGGGTCAGGTCATAGGCAGCTTTGGTGATCGGCAGGTAGCCGGTTTTCTGGTGCCATTCGGCCGCGTTTTCAGGTTTCGCCAGGAAGTCGAGGAACTCGGCCACTCCTTTGTAGGTGCCGGCGTCTTTACCCTGCATCACCCACAGGCTTGCTCCGCCGATGATGGCGTTCTGCGGCGCGCCTTTAACGTCTGCGTCGTACGGCATCATGCCCACGCCGTAGTTGAATTTGGCATAGTGACGGATATCCGCCAGCGAGCCGGACGAGGCGGTGGTAATGGCGCAGTCACCGTTGTAGAACTTCTCGGTGGATTCGTCTTTACGTCCGAAGTAGCTGAAATCACCCTTCTTGTTCAACTCTTCCAGCAGCGCGATGTGCTTCACCTGCTCTGGCTTGTTGAACTCCAGTACCGCGTCGGTGCCATCGAAACCGTTGTTTTTGGTGGCCACCGGCAGGCCGTGCCAGGCGCTGAAGTTTTCAATCTGGATCCAGCCCTGCCAGCCGCTGGCGTAGCCGCACTTCATCCCCGCCGCTTTCAGCTTCGCGGTGTACTCCGCCAGATCCTGCCAGGTTTTTGGCGGCTGCTCCGGGTCTAAACCGGCTTTCTTAAAGGCGTCTTTGTTGTAGTACAGCACCGGCGTCGAGCTGTTAAACGGCTGAGACAGCAGATGGCCGGTTTTAGAATCGGTGTAGTAACCCGCTACGGTCGGCACAAACTGGGATTCGTCGAAGTTGATCCCCGCCTCTTTGAACACTTCGTAGACCGGTTTGATGGCTTTGGAGGCCATCATGGTCGCGGTGCCTACTTCGTACACCTGCAAAATGGCAGGCGCATTACCGGTACGGAAGGCGGCAATGCCCGCGCTCAGGCTCTGCTCGTAGTTACCTTTGTACACCGGCACAATTTTGTAATCCGGATGGGTGTCGTTGAAACGCTGCGCCAGGGAGTCAACCTCTTTACCCAACTCCCCTTCCATGGAATGCCAGAACGGAATGGTCGTCACAGCCATTGCGTTCGTCGCAAAAGCCAGACCCAGTGCCAGACCCAAAGCTGTGTGTCGTAACGATGTCATTGTCATCTCTCTTATTGTGCCGGATGCGCGATATCACGCGTTTTATGCTCGCGAGGTAACATGACATGCTCGAATGACAGAAAAATAACTGTTTGTTTACAGATAAGTGACAACAAAAGGTCAGCGGGATGATGGTTGTGTGAAGGGGTTTGGGGTGTGGTTGGGTGCGGTATGGTGCCCTCACCCCGGCCCTCTCCCACGGGGGAGAGGGAGAAAACACTAAAAATGGCAACGTGCGTTGCCATTTTGCTTTTACCTATCCGCCTAAATACGCACTCCGCACCGCTTCATTGGCCAGCAGCGCATCGCCGGTATCCTCAAGCACCACGTGGCCGTTCTCCAGCACGTAACCGCGATCGGCGAGCTTCAGCGCCTGGTTGGCGTTCTGCTCGACGAGGAAGATGGTCATCCCCTCTTTACGCAGCTGTTCAATGGTGTCGAAGATCTGCTGAATGATAATTGGCGCAAGACCCAGCGACGGTTCATCCAGCAGCAGCAGGCGCGGCTGGCTCATCAGGGCGCGGCCGATCGCCAGCATCTGCTGCTCACCGCCGGACATGGTCCCCGCACGCTGAATACGACGCTCCCACAGGCGCGGGAAGAGTTCGTACACCCACTTGATACGGGACTGATACTGGTCGCGGTCAGCGAAGAAGCCGCCCATCGCCAGGTTCTCTTCCACCGTCATGCGCGAGAAGACGCGACGCCCTTCAGGGACTATCGCCACCGCTTCACGCATGATTCTGGCGGTCTGCCAGTCGGTGATGTCTTTGCCATCAAACACAATCCGACCGCTGGTGGCGCGCGGGTCGCCGCACAGGGTACCAAGCAGCGTGGTTTTGCCCGCGCCGTTAGCCCCAATCAGGGTGACGATTTCGCCCTGATTGATATGCAGGCTGACGTCGTGCAGCGCTTGGATCTTGCCGTAGTGGGCACTTACCTTGTCAAACGTTAACATCGCTTTTTCCATCTTATGCCTCACCCAGGTATGCGCGGATCACGTCCGGGTTGTTGCGGATCTCATCCGGCGTGCCGTTTGCCAGCGGCGTCCCCTGGTTCACCACGTAGATACGGTCAGAGATCCCCATTACCAGCTTCATATCGTGCTCAATCAGCAGGATAGTGGTGTCGTGATGATCGCGAAGCTCAGCAATCAGCTCGTCCAGCTCTTTGGTCTCTTTCGGGTTGAGGCCCGCAGCGGGTTCATCGAGCATCAGGATTTCCGGCTGCGTTACCATGCAGCGCACAATCTCAAGGCGACGCTGGTCACCGTACGCAAGGTTACTTGCCTGGCGGTTGGCATGCGGCAGCAGACCGATACGGTCAAGCCATGTTGCCGCACGATCCAGCGCTTCGCTCTGCGCCCGGCGGAAGGCTGGCGTCTTCAGCAGGCCGGAGAACAGACCGGTTTTCAACTGCTGATGCTGTGCCACCAGCAGGTTCTCAATCACCGTCATCTCGCGGAACAGACGCACGTGCTGGAAAGTACGCACTACGCCCATGCGGGCAATCTGCTGGCCCGGCAGCCCTTCCAGGTGCTGGTCGCGCAGCATGATGGTGCCGCCCGTCGGCTTGTAGAAACCGGTCAGGCAGTTAAAGACCGTGGTTTTTCCCGCACCGTTCGGGCCAATCAGAGAGACGATCTCTTTCTTGTGCAGATCCAGATTCACATTGTTGACCGCCAGCAGGCCGCCAAAACGCATCATCAGACCGTTAACGGATAATAATGGCTGACTCATGCCTGCTCTCCTTTTGCTTGCCCGTTCTTCAGCTTCAGCTGTGGACGGGTCATCGGCAGCAGACCCTGCGGACGCCAGATCATCATCAGCACCATCAAACCACCCAGCATCAGCATGCTGTATTCGTTAAAGTCACGCATCAGCTCGCGTGAAACCACCAGCAGAATGGCGGCGAGGATAACGGCAAACTGCGACCCCATCCCGCCGAGCACCACAATCGCCAGCACAAAGGCGGATTCGGCAAAGGTGAACGATTCCGGGCTGACAAAGCCCTGACGCGCGGCAAACAGCGTGCCGGCAAAACCGGCAAACGCGGCGCTGATGGTGAACGCAGTCAGCTTAATGCGGGTCGGGTTGAGGCCCAGGGAGCGGCAGGCGATTTCATCTTCACGCAGCGCTTCCCACGCGCGGCCCAGCGGCATACGCAGCAGGCGGTTAATCACGAACAGGGTGATGACCACCAGCAGCAGCGCCACCAGATAGAGCCAAATCACGCGATCGGACGGATCGTATTTCACGCCGAAGAAGTTGCTGAAGGTATCCCAGCCGCCTTCACGGGCGGTACGGCTGAACTCCAGACCAAAAAAGGTTGGTTTCGGAATCTGGCTGATGCCGTTCGGGCCGCCGGTCACCTCGGTATTGTTGAGCAGCAGGATACGGACGATTTCGCCGAAGCCTAAGGTCACAATCGCCAGGTAGTCACCGCGCAGGCGCAGCACCGGGAAGCCAAGCAGGAAACCTGCCGCGGCAGAGACCAGCCCCGCCAGCGGCAAGCACGTCCAGAAGCCGAGACCGTAATAGTGGTTCAGTAGCGCAAAGGTATACGCGCCAATGGCGTAGAAACCGCCGTAGCCCAGTACCAGCAGGCCAGAGAGCCCCACTACCACGTTTAGGCCCAGACCCAGAATAACGTAGATCATGGTCAGGGTGGCGATATCTACCGTGCCGCGCGAGACCACGAACGGCCACGCCACCGCAGCCACCAGCAGCGCCACGAGGAACAGCTTCTGCTTAACGGTGGAGCCGTCGATAGCTGGCAGGACAAACTTCGGTCCTGAGACGCCTTTCAGCGTTTTCTGGAACAGCGGGCGCAGCAGCTGGAACAGGAACACCACGGCGGTGCCGATAAAGACCCACTGCCAGCGAATGTCAGCGGCGGTGTCTACCACAAGCTTTGTGCCGTTCAGCTCTAACTGAACGCCCATAAAGACGCCCGCCAGCACGAAGAACATGGCGGCAGAGAGCAGCGCCATTGCAAAATGCATCGGTTTCATACTTTCTCTACCTCCGGACGACCCAGAATACCGGTAGGCATCACCAGCAGAACCAGAATCAGCAGGGCAAACGACACCACGTCTTTATACTCGGTACTCAGATACGCTGAGGAGAGCGCTTCTGCCACGCCCAGAATCAGGCCGCCAATCATCGCGCCAGGAATACTGCCGATACCGCCCAGTACCGCCGCGGTAAAGGCTTTCATCCCGGCCATAAAGCCGATGTACGGATTAATTACGCCGTAGAACTGGCCGAGCAGGACGCCTGCGACGGCCGCCATCGCCGCGCCGATCACAAAAGTGAGCGCAATCACGCGGTCAGTGTTGATCCCGAGCAGGCTTGCCATCTTCAAATCTTCCGCGCAGGCGCGGCAGGCGCGTCCCATGCGCGAGTAGCGGATGAAGAGCGTCAGGGCGAGCATCGCAATAAAGGTCACCACCCAGATCACCAGTTGCATGGTGGTGATAGAGGCAGAGAAGTTTTCGCTGGCACCGACAATCCACTGGCCGTTGAACAGGCTTGGCAGCGCCACATCGCGCGAGCCTTCGGTCAGGCTGACGTAGTTTTGCAGGAAGATAGACATCCCAATCGCGGAGATCAGGGCAATCAGGCGCTTGGAGCTGCGTACCGGCCGGTAGGCCACCCGCTCGATGCTCCAGCCGTAGGCGCTGGCAATCACAATCGCGCCGACAAACCCGGCGGCGACCAGCAGCCAGCTGCTGTCGATACCCATCATCATCAGGGCGGCGATAATCATAAAGGAGACGTAGCTACCGATCATGTACACCTCGCCGTGGGCGAAGTTGATCATGCCGATAATGCCGTACACCATCGTATAGCCGATGGCAATCAGCGCGTAGGTGCTTCCCAGCGTGACGCCGTTAAACATCTGCTGCAGGAAATAGAGAAACTGCTCGGACATATGCAAACCTTTTTATACCCGCCCGGCGGTCCGGGCGGCGGGATAATTATTTGGCGGCCGAAGACGAACCGTCGGCGTGCCACTTAAAGACACCAAATTCAAATCCCTTCAGATCGCCTTTCTCATCCCAGTTCAGCGGCCCAATCACGGTGTTCGCCCCGTGTGCTTTTAAATCTTTCACCAGATCCAGCGGTTCTTTGCTGCCAGTACGGTCCAGCGCGGTGGCCAGTGACTGCACGGCGGCGTAGGTGATCCAGACGTATGGACCACTTGGATCTTTCTTCTGCGCCTTGAGCGCATCCACGATAGCCTTGTTCGCCGGATCCTGGTCATAGCGTTTTGGCATCGTCACCAGCATGCCTTCAGCGGCATCCCCGGCGATGTTAGACAGGGAGGCGTTACCCACGCCTTCTGGCCCCATGAACTGGGTTTTCAGACCGACCGAGCGCGCCTGGCGCAGCATCTGGCCCATTTCCGGGTAATAACCACCGTAGTAAACGAAGTCGATATTCTCTTTTTGCAGACGGGCGATCAGCGCAGAGAAATCTTTCTCACCCGCGGTAATCCCGTCGAAGAAGACGATGTTTGCGCCGCCTTTTTTCAGCCCGTCCTGAACGGAACGCGCCAGGCCTTCGCCGTACTGCTGTTTGTCATGAATAATGGCAATGCGCTGCGGTTTAACCGTCTCGAGGATGTATTTCGCCGCGGTTGGCCCCTGGGAGGAGTCCAGACCGGCGGTACGCATAATGTGCTGGTAGCCGCGCTGGGTCAGCTCCGGGTTGGTGGCACCAGGGGTAATCATCAGAATACCTTCGTCTTCGTAGATATCAGACGCAGGCTGAGTGGACGATGAGCACAGATGGCCGATCACATACTGGATGCCATCGTTCACGATTTTGTTCGCCACCGCGACGGCCTGTTTTGGATCGCAGGCGTCGTCGTATTCCACGCCCACCAGCTTGTCGCCTTTGATGCCACCTTTGGCGTTGATGTCTTTAATTGCCTGACGTGCGCCGTTGAACTCCATGTCACCCCACTGGGCAACAGGCCCGGACATGGCACCGACCACCGCAACCTTAATCTCTTCCGCCATGGCTGCATGCGAGAGAGACAATGCAACCATGCCCGCGATTAACGTCTTCGCGTTCCTTTTCATCTCTGAATCCCCATTCGTGATGTCGTGTATATATTTTGTTTTATTATGGTTAAAAAGCATTCTGTACTTTTAATGCACAACGCTATTTTTACCAGTGCCTTTAATGGTTTAGCGCAGGTTTTTATCAAAAACCAGACTAAAATCTCTATTTTTCAGGCGATTAAGCAAAGATAATATTCTGAAATCAGGCAGAGATAAACAAATAAAAGTGCAGTTTGCAGCATAAAATAACGGTACAAAGCGCCGAATAAATCACTGCCATTCAGGTTAAAATTCTGCTTATTTTTCGATCCATGTGTTTTCAGACTGCACTTCGCCCTGGCAAAAAACTAATCACCTGGTAACGGGGAATAAAAAGAGGAAGCCGCTGAGCGAATAAATTGAGTACACTGCCTCTACTCAATTTGATTTGGACAAGCAGCTAATGAAACTGACTATCGTTCGTCTGGTGACCTTTAGCGACCAGGATCATATCGACCTGGGCAAGATCTGGCCGGAATATTCCCCTTCGTCGCTGAGCGTTGACGAAACCCACCGTATTTATGCCGCGCGCTTCAACGAGCGTCTGCTGGCTGCTGTGCGCGTGACGCTGAGCGGCACGGAAGGGGCGCTGGACTCTCTGCGCGTGCGTGACGTCACCCGTCGTCGCGGCGTAGGACAGTACCTGATTGAAGAAGTGCTCCGTGAAAACCCGAGCATTAACTCCTGGTGGATGGCCGACGTAGGCGTGGAGGACCGTAGCGTGATGGCGGCGTTTATGCAGGCGTTAGGGTTTACGGCGCAGAAAAATGGGTGGGAGAAGCGCTAGATTTGTGCGGCCTGATGCCCTCACCCCAGCCCTCTCCCACGGGGAGAGGGGGCAAACATTAAAAAAGGCAACTTACGTTGCCTTTTTGCTTTTATTTGGCGTCAGTAGCAGTACCGTTGGCATGCCAGTCAAACACGCCGAACTCGAAGCCCTTCAGATCGCCCTTCTCATCCCAGGAGAGCGGCCCCATCACGGTATCAACAGAGTTCGCTTTCAGCCAGGTGGCAATCTCAGCCGGATCGGCTGACTGGTTCAGACCCGCCTGCAGAGACTGCAGTGCTGCGTAGGTTGTCCAGACGAACGCGCCGCTTGGATCCTGTTTCTTCGCCTTAATGGCATCTACAATCGGTTTGTTCGCAGGGACCTGGTCGTAGTTCTTCGGCTTGGTCACCAGCAGGCCTTCCGCAGACTCACCGGCAATGTTAGACAGGGAAACGTTCGCCACCCCTTCCGGCCCCATGAACTGGGTTTTCAGACCCGCTGCACGAGCCTGACGCAGGATCTGCCCCATTTCCGGGTGGTAGCCACCGTAGTAAACGAAGTCGATATTCTCTTTCTTCAGACGCGCCACCAGGGTAGAGAAGTCTTTCTCACCGGCGGTGATACCATCAAAGAACACGACGTCAGCATTCGCTTTCTTCAGGTTGTCCTGCACGGAGCGCGCCAGACCTTCACCGTACTGCTGTTTGTCATGAACGATCGCGATACGCTTCGGCTTCACTTTTTCGACAATGTATTTGGCGGCCGTTGGGCCCTGATCGGAGTCCAGACCGGTGGTGCGCAGGATCAGCTTATAGCCGCGCGACGTCAGCTCCGGTGCCGTTGCCGCCGGGGTGATCATCAGGATGCCTTCGTCTTCGTAGATATCAGACGCAGGCTGGGTGGAAGAGGAGCACAGGTGACCGATAACGTATTTGATGCCGTCGTTCACCACTTTGTTCGCCACGGCAACCGCTTGTTTCGGGTCACAGGCATCATCATATTTTACGATCTGCAGTTTTTCGCCTTTGATACCGCCCTTCGCATTAATGTCGGCAACCGCCTGTTCTGCGCCCGTAAATTCCTGGTCGCCATACTGTGCTACCGGACCGGACATCGCGCCCACCACGGCCACTTTAATATCGGCCTGCGCCATGGTGCTGAATGCCAACGCGATACATCCTGCCAGTAACGCTTTACCCTTCATGTTCATCCTGAGATTCCCCATTATTATGGTTATTACGATTGTTGTGATGTTGTTGTGTAGCGCTTTATTTCAGTTATAGGTATGCCAGTCGCGCTTTTTCAGCATACTCTGCTAAAACATACCCCATTTTTATGATTTTGGAATAGCAAATTTGAAATGAATATATGATAAGCCCGGCAGGAATTTCACCGGGCTTCTGGCTTTAACGAGTCAGCGACGCAGAAATAATGTCCAGCGCTTTACGGAACTGCACTTCAGGGATTGTGAGCGGATAGAGGAAACGGATGACGTTACCGTACACGCCGCAACTCAGAAGCAGAAGGCCTTCCTGCAGGGCTCGCTCCTGAACCTGACGGGTGAATTCCGGTGACGGCAGCCCGGATTGCGGATCGTTAAACTCCACCGCCACCATTGAGCCTTGTGCGCGGATATCCGCGATATACGGACAATGTTCCTTCGCTTTGTTCAGTACTTCCACCAGATGATGACCCAGGTGCGCCGAGCGCGTACAAAGATCGTCTTCATCAATCACGTCCAGCACGGCATGTGCGGCGGCGATCGCCAGTGGGTTACCGGCATAGGTACCGCCCAGTCCGCCAGGCGCAGGCGCGTCCATCACCTCGGCGCGGCCCGACACCGCCGAGAGCGGCATGCCACCCGCCAGGCTTTTCGCCATGGTGACCAGATCCGGTTTCACGCAGTGGTGTTCCATCGAGAACAGTTTTCCGGTACGCGCAAAACCGCTTTGCACCTCGTCGGCGATCAGCAAAATACCGTGGGTATCGCACAGGGCGCGCAAGGCCTGCATAAAATCCGCCGGTGCAATGTTGAAACCGCCCTCACCCTGAACCGGTTCAAGAATAATGGCTGCCACCTGGTCCGGGGCAATGTCCGCTTTGAAGATACGCTCCAGGCTTTTTAATGCCTCTGCCGTACTGACACCGTGCAGTTCATTGGGGTATTGGGCGTGATATACCGAGCCAGGAAACGGCCCGAAACCCAGCTTGTAAGGGGCAACTTTCCCCGTCAGCGCCATGGTCATCGAGGTGCGTCCATGAAAAGCACCGCCAAAGGCGATCAGGCCAGGGCGTCTGGTGTATGCGCGGGCAATTTTTACCGCGTTTTCGACGGCTTCAGCCCCCGTTGAGAAGAAGGCGGTTTTGGCCGGGCCGTCAATCGGCACACGCGCGTTGATCCGCTCGGCAAGCGACACATAGCCTTCGTACGGCACAATCTGGTACGCCGTGTGGGTGAAGGCATGAAGTTGTTTTTCAATGGCGGAAATGATTTTTGGATGGCGATGCCCGGTGTTCAGCACCGCTATTCCGGCGGCGAAGTCGATATACTCGTTGCCCTCGACGTCCCACACCGTGGCGTTTTCAGCTTTTTCGGCATAGAAGTTACACATCACGCCGATGCCGCGCGGCGTCGCCTGTAAACGCCGGTCGTTCAGTTCGTTATTTTTCACCCTGTCCCCCTGAGAAAGTCGCCTGCTTAGCGCATCAGTAAGTGTTTGCCAGGGGGGAGAAATTCGCCAGAGCGGGCGCTAAAAAAACAAAACCCCCGGATTCGCATCCAGGGGCTCTCGTCATACTTCGCGGAAATTACGCTTCAATCGCGGCGCGAAGTTTTTTCATGGCGTTCTTTTCAAGCTGACGCACACGTTCAGCGGACACGCCGTAGCGGTCGGCCAGCTCCTGCAGCGTGGACTTGTTGTCTTCGTCCAGCCAGCGGGCACGGATAATATCCTGGCTACGCTCGTCAAGGCCTTCCATCGCATAGCTCAGCTTGTTCGCGGCCTGATCTTCCCAGTTGTCCTCTTCAATGCCGTCAGCAAAGTTAGAGGTCTTATCCTGCAGATACAGTACCGGCGCCATTGGCTGGCTGTCGGACGCATCGTCATCGGAAGACATGTCAAAAGTCATGTCCTGCGCGGCCATACGGGATTCCATCTCACGCACATCTTTGCTGGAAACACCCAGCTCGCGCGCCACCATTTCTACTTCATCCTGATTGAACCAGCCCAGACGCTGCTTGGTTTTACGCAGGTTGAAGAAGAGTTTGCGTTGCGCTTTTGTCGTGGCGACTTTCACGATACGCCAGTTGCGCAGCACGTATTCGTGAATCTCTGCTTTGATCCAGTGCACAGCGAAGGAGACCAGTCGTACACCCACTTCCGGGTTAAAGCGACGTACAGCCTTCATCAGGCCGATGTTACCTTCCTGAATCAAGTCCGCCTGCGGCAGGCCATAGCCCGCATAATTACGAGCAATGTGAACAACAAAGCGCAGGTGAGACAGGATCAGCTTTTTCGCTGCTTCCAGATCGCCCTGGTAATGCAGCTTTTCAGCAAGCTCCTTTTCTTCCTCGGCCGTTAACATCGGCCAAGTGTTCGCAGCCCGGATATACGATTCCAGGTTACCAACAGGGGCTAAAGCTAAAGTTTGCATTTCTTTGGTCATTCATTCCTCTCAATGTTTCTTCTGGTCCAGGTTGTCCCCATCAGGCAACAACCATGCCAAAGCGTTTGAGCAACGAGATTAGCATTCACTCTTTTATCAGACAGTGATTTTATCCACAAGTTCCAGGTGCAACGGTGAATAAATTACGCACAAAATGTGACATGGAGATGATAACAGGGGAAGAGACAACAGGGACGCTTTCCCTGCAGAGCGAACATCTCGGTGCAGGGAAAGATTATATCACGCTTTTCTTAGTCGGGAGTAAAGTGGCGTAAATGTTGAACCGTCGCCAGCCATGCTGCCACCCAGCCAATCATGGAGCAAACCAGCAGCAGAAGAAGGCACTCATCGAACCCTAAACCACTGATATCAAACTTAGTTCCGAAGACCTGCGCCACCTCGGTCACGGCGGAGGAGAGCCGCATCACCAAAATTTCTGACAATATCAGTGAAAGAAATGCGCCGGAAAAACCGAGCAATGCGCCGCCGTAAAGGAACGGACGCAGGATGAAGCCATCCGTCGCACCAATCAGCTTTTGCACGTTGATGGTATCGCGGCGGGCGAAAATGCTCAGACGCACGCTGTTACCGATGACGAGGAACACCGCCGCCACCATCAGCACGCCAATCATCGCCGACACGCGCCCCACCAGCCCGGTCAGTGCGGCAAGACGCGCAAACCAGCTGTCGTCCATACGCACTTCATCAATGCCTTTAATGGTAGAGATGCGGTCGCGCAGCGTATTAAGTGAATCCGTTCCCTGGAAGTCGAGCTTCGGGATCACCACCGCCACGGCCGGCAGCGGGTTCTCTTCGAGCATATCCAGCGCGCCGCCAAAGCCTGACCAGTTACGGAACTCACCCAGCGCTTCTTCGCGGGAAAGGTAGTTCACCTTCTCCACGCCCTTCTCGGCCTGGATTTGCCCCACCACCTGCGCCGCGGCGTTATCGTCGAGCGCTTTGTCCAGATAGACCGTGATCTGCGGAGACGGATAGTACTGCGACGCCGCCTGATTCACGTTCTTATAGACCATATAGCAGACGCTTGGCAGCGTCAGCGAAATGGCGATAACCATCACCGTCAGGAACGTCGCCAGCGGTTTACTTTTCAGATCCTGCAACGCGCCGTGGAAGGCGTAGCGTACCTGTTCATTGAACACGTTGGTTTTGCGGGAGTTTGGCTTCGGCGCGGCTTTCGCCCGCTTCGGCGCATTACGGTTACCGTCACCGCCACCCTGCGGCTTACGGAAACGGTCAAACCGGTTCCCGAACTGCCGAATCTGGTTCATTGCATCACGCTTGTTCACCGTGGCCTCCATGCAAATGCCCGTCGCTCAGGGTCAGCATGCGGTACGAACGGCGGGAAATGAGCCCGATGTCGTGCGTCGCCATCAATACCGTCACCCCAACGCGGTTGAATTCCTCAAACAGACGCAAAATCCCTTCAGAAAGGGCGTCGTCCAGGTTACCGGTCGGTTCATCCGCCAGCAATACCGCAGGCTTGTTCACCACCGCACGGGCAATGCCCACACGCTGCTGTTCACCGCCGGAGAGCTGGATCGGAAAGTTCTTCGCTTTGTCCAGCAGCCCGACCTTATCCAGCGCCGCAGAGACGCGACGGCGGATATCATCATAGCTGGCACCGGCAATAATCAGCGGGATCGCCACGTTATCGAAAACGGTGCGATCCATCAGCAGGTGGTGATCCTGGAAAATCATCCCGATCTGGCGACGCAGGAACGGCACTTCGCGGTTCTTAAGACGGCTAATTTCATGGCCGCTGAACCAGATTTTCCCGGCGCTTGGCCGTTCAATCCCACAGATAAGCTTGAGCAGGGTACTTTTCCCCGCGCCGGAATGGCCGGTCAGGAATGCCATCTCGCCTGGCTGCAGGTGGAAGGTCACCCCCTGCAGCGCTTGTCTCCCACCGAGATAGGCCTTGCTGACGTGTTCAAAGCGAATCATTGTTAGTCCTCTCGGGCAAATAATGCCTCAATAAAGTCGTCCGCCTTAAACGGACGCAAATCCTCAATACGCTCGCCCACACCGATGTAACGAATAGGAATGCCGAACTGATCGGCCACGGAGAAGATCACCCCGCCTTTCGCGGTGCCGTCCAGTTTGGTCAGCGTGATCCCGGTCAGTCCTACCGCTTCATGGAACAGCTTCGCCTGGCTGACGGCGTTCTGTCCGGTGCTGGCATCGATGGTCAGCATAATTTCATGCGGTGCGTCTTCGTCCAGCTTCTTCATGACGCGGACGATTTTCTTCAACTCTTCCATCAGGTGCGATTTGTTCTGCAAACGCCCTGCGGTATCGGCAATCAGGACATCCACATTTCGCGACTTCGCCGCCTGGATGGCGTCAAAGATCACGGACGCGGAATCCGCACCGGTGTGCTGCGCAATCACCGGAATGTTGTTGCGCTGGCCCCACACCTGCAGCTGTTCAACCGCCGCCGCGCGGAAGGTATCACCCGCCGCTAGCATCACCGTTTTACCCTGCTGCTCGAACTGACGCGCCAGTTTGCCGATGGTGGTGGTCTTCCCGACACCGTTAACGCCAACCATCAGAATAACAAATGGCGTTTTGCCTTCAATATTAAGCGGTTCGTCAACTTTTGCGAGAATTTCACCCATCTCGTCTTTCAGCAGGCCGTACAGCGCTTCGGCGTCGCGCAGCTGTTTGCGGCTCGCCCCTTCGGTCAGGTTGGCGATGATCTTACGGGTGGTTTCCACCCCAACGTCCGCAATCAGCAACTGCTCTTCCAGCTCTTCAAACAGATCGTCGTCGATCTTTTTGCCGCGGAACAGACTGATAAATCCGGAACCTAAATTTTCTTTGGTTTTTAACAGGCTGCGTTTCAGGCGGGCAAAGAAACCTTCTTTGGTCGGTTTTTCCTGCTCCTGAACGATCTCCTCTTCGGCCTGCTCTTCCACGGGCACGACGATAACCGCTTCTTCAGCCGCCTGAGCGGCCAGCGCCTGGGCTTCCAGCTCTTCGTCGGTCAGCGCCGGCTCATGTGCCGCTTCTTCTTCCACCGCGTCGACAATTTCCACGGTTTCCGCTTCGGCCTGCCACTCTTCAGGGGAAACGTCCTCCGCTTTTACCTCTTCCGGCAGCGGCAACTCTTCATGTTCGATAACGGCCTGCGGCGCTTCAGTAACCGCTTCAACAACAGGTTCTGGCTTTTCGCTCTCCTGAACCTGTTCGGTGACCTCAACCACCTCTTCAGCAAAGGCTTCAGTCTCTTCTTTGCTGTGCGCATGCTCTTCCGCTTCGACAACCGCGGCGGTTTCTACAGGCGTTTCAGGCTGAGACTGCTCTTCAACGGCTTGTTGTTCTTCGGTTTTCTGTTCTGTTTCTTGCTCTTTTTCACCGAAACCCAGCCAGGAAAAGAAGCCACGTTTTTTTTGTTTTGCCATCTGCGACTACACTCCTCGCGGCGCTATATACATGGAAGCTAAAAAAATGATGAAATAGTCTAACACTTTACTTAATTGACATCACCGCCCGCAATCGCAGGCCAATTGTTAACAGAGCTTTCCTGAGATGAAGAAACCCAACCGCGCCCCAGCCGGTCAAATTCGTATTATCGGTGGCCAGTGGCGAGGCCGGAAACTCCCGGTGCCGGACAGCCCCGGTTTACGCCCAACCACCGACCGCGTGCGTGAAACGCTGTTTAACTGGCTGGCCCCGTCAATGGTAGACGCCCACTGCCTCGACTGCTTTGCTGGCAGCGGCGCATTAGGGCTGGAAGCCCTCTCGCGCTACGCCGCCAGCGCCACGCTGCTGGAGATGGAGCGCGGCGTCGCGCAGACGCTGCAGCAAAATCTGGCGACGCTGAAAGCCACCAACGCCAAAGTGGTGAACACCAATACGCTCAGTTTCCTCGCGCAGCCAGGCACGCCGCACAACGTGGTGTTTGTCGATCCGCCGTTCCGTAAGGGGCTGCTGGAAGAGACGTTATCCCTGCTGGAAAGCAACGGCTGGCTGGCGGATGACGCGCTGATTTACGTTGAAAGCGAAGTGGAAAATGGGCTACCGCCAGTGCCGGTTCACTGGGATTTACACCGCGAAAAAGTGGCGGGTCAGGTCGCTTATCGTCTGTATCATCGTCAGGCACAAGGAGAATCCAATGCCAGTACTGATTAATCTGGGACGTTTGCTGATGCTGTGCGTCTGGGCGTTTTTACTGCTCAATCTGGTGCATCCGTTCCCGCGCCCGATGAATATCTTTGTGAACGTGGCGTTTATCTTTACCACGTTCATGCACGCCCTGCAGATGGTGATGCTGAAAAACGGCCTGCCGAAAGACGGCCCGCAGATGACCGGCTGGCAGCAGCTGCGCGTGTTTATTTTCGGCGTGTTTGAACTGCTGGTGTGGATGAAGAAGTTTAAGGCGCAGGTGAAGAAGTAAGGTGCGGTCTGATGCCCTCACCCTAACCCTCTCCCACAGGGAGAGGGAACCGTATTATTCAGCCCTGAACCCTTCAAACCGCGACCCTTTGTAACTCAGCATCCCTTTCTCACCTACCGTCAGCTGATGGTACTGCTGCGCCTCCAGGCGGAAGGTCATCTCCAGGCCGCCCGTTTCCGGCTTAAAGCTCGCTTCATAGCGCATGGTTGTTCCCGCAGGGGTAACCTGTTGCTGGCGCGAGCGCCGGTCATTAAGGGGTTTTTCGCGTTTATTGCTCACCACCACGCGCTTTTGCATCAACGGCGCGGCGTCGTTATCCGCCTTCTCGCGGCGCTGCTGCACAAAACGGAACGAGGCGGCAATGACGATAATCGCCACCACGATAATGAAAAACAGCGGCATCTTGCTCATTCAACAATCCCATAAGATTATGCGGAATTCAGGATACCCTGACTCCCCTGGCATTGCCAAACGCCTGCCCGCATCACTACACTGAAGATGAAACTGATTATTCAGCCTTAACAGATACAGGGAGTTAATATGCTTTGGTCATTTATCGCTGTCTGTTTTTCCGCATGGCTTTATGTCGATGCGTCATACCGCGGTCCGGCCTGGCAGCGCTGGTTGTTTAAACCCGTCACGCTGTTGCTGCTCCTGCTGCTTGCCTGGCAAGCGCCGATGTTTAACGCCATCAGCTACCTGGTCCTCGCCGGGCTGTGTGCTTCTCTGATTGGCGATGCCTTAACCCTGTTGCCGCGTCAGCGTCTGCTGTATGCCGTGGGGGCGTTCTTCCTGTCGCATCTGCTTTACACCATCTACTTTGCCAGCCAGATGACGCTATCCTTCTTCTGGCCGCTCCCGCTGGTGCTGCTGGTGATCGGCGCGCTGCTGATCGCGGTGATCTGGTCACGCCTGGAAGAGATGCGTCTGCCCGTCTGCACGTTTATTGCCATGACGCTGGTGATGGTGTGGCTGGCCGGTGAACTGTGGTTCTTCCGCCCAACCTCACAGGCGATGTCCGCTTTCTTTGGCGCGGCGCTGCTGTTAATCGGCAATATCGTCTGGCTGGGCAGCCACTATCGCCGTCGTTTCCGGGCTGATAACGCGATTGCCTCCGCCTGTTACTTTGCGGGGCACTTCCTGATTGTGCGTTCGCTGTATATCTAAATAAGCCTTGACTCTGGAGTCGACTCCAGAGTGTATGCTGCGGTTAATGAGAAAATTATCATTACCGGAGAGTGCCATGTCGACTCCAGAAACACCTAAAAAAGCCCCACAATTTTCAGCATTTAAGCTCAGCCCGGTGCCAGCGAAAGATGACTGCTGCTGTGACGGGGCATGCGAAACGCAAAACGCGCAGCCGCTGCCTGAAAGCGGAAACCATTACAGCTGGGTGGTTGACGGCATGGATTGCGCGGCCTGCGCCCGCAAAGTCGAAAATGCGGTAAAACAGATCCCCGGCGTCAGCCACGTGCAGGTGCGCTTTGCGACCGAAAAACTGCTGGTCAGCGCCGAGAGTGACGTTAGCGAGCAGGTTGTGTCCGCGGTCAGCCAGGCCGGTTATTCCCTGCGTAGCGAAACGGCCCCCGCCGAAAAAACCGCTCCGCTGCGAGAAAATCTGCCCCTTATCGCGCTCGTGATGATGATGGCCCTGAGCTGGGGTCTGGAGCAGATCAACCACCCGTTTGGCAATCTGGCGTTTATCGCCACCACGCTTGTCGGGTTGTATCCCATTGCCCGTCAGGCGCTGCGGCTGATGAAAAGCGGCAGCTGGTTCGCCATCGAAACGCTGATGAGCGTGGCAGCTATCGGCGCGCTGTTCATTGGTGCCACAGCGGAAGCGGCCATGGTGCTGCTGCTGTTCTTAATTGGCGAACGTCTTGAAGGCTGGGCGGCAAGCCGGGCGCGTAAAGGGGTCAGCGCCCTGATGGCGCTTAAGCCCGAAACCGCCACACGAGTTGCCGGAAACGAACGCCAGACGGTGGCCATTAACGCGCTGCGTCCAGGCGATGTGATTGAAGTCGCTGCCGGAGGGCGCCTGCCTGCGGACGGTACCCTGCTCACCGCCACCGCGAGCTTCGACGAAAGCGCCCTCACCGGGGAGTCGATTCCGGTTGAACGCGCGGCCGGTGAAAAAGTGCCTGCGGGCGCCACCAGTGTCGACCGTCTGGTCCAGCTCACGGTACTTTCCGAACCCGGTGACAGCGCCATCGACCGTATCCTGAAGCTGATCGAAGAGGCCGAGGAGCGTCGCGCCCCCGTCGAGCGATTTATTGACCGCTTCAGCCGGATTTACACCCCCGCCATCATGCTGGTTGCCCTGCTGGTCACTATCGTTCCGCCGCTGTTCTTTGGTGCGCCGTGGGAAGGCTGGATTTACAAAGGTCTGACCCTGCTGCTGATTGGCTGTCCGTGTGCGCTGGTGATCTCCACCCCGGCGGCCATTACCTCCGGTCTGGCGGCAGCGGCGCGTCGCGGCGCCCTGATAAAAGGCGGCGCGGCGCTGGAACAGTTAAGCCAGGTGCAGCAGGTGGCGTTCGATAAAACCGGCACCCTGACCGTGGGGAAACCGCAGGTCACCGGCGTGTATCCGCAGGATATCGGTGAAGATGAACTGCTTACGCTGGCCGCCGCCGTTGAGCAGGGTTCCACTCACCCGCTGGCGCAGGCGATTGTGCGTGAAGCGCAGTCGCGCGGGCTGGCCATTCCGGCGGCAACGGCGCAGCGGGCGCTGGTTGGGGCCGGGATTGAGGCCGACATCGACGGTAAAAAGGTGCTGATTGTCGCGGCGGGTAAGTTTTCTAACCCAGAGGTTGAGGCGTTAGAACAGACCGGACAAACTGTCGTAACCGTCATGCAGGACGGCGTCGCCAAAGGCATGCTGGCACTGCGCGATACCCTGCGTGATGATGCGAAAGAGGCCGTCGCGGCGCTCCATCAGCTGGGCGTCCAGGGTGTGATCCTCACCGGCGATAACCCGCGTGCCGCCGCCGCGATTGCCGGAGAGCTGGGGCTGGACTTTAAGGCCGGATTACTGCCTGCGGACAAGGTCAGTGCCGTGACGGAGCTGAACAGCCATGCTCCGCTGGCGATGATCGGCGACGGAATCAACGATGCGCCAGCGATGAAAGCATCCACCATCGGGATTGCCATGGGCAGCGGTACCGACGTGGCGCTGGAAACCGCCGATGCCGCGCTCACCCATAACCGCCTGACCGGGCTGGCGCAGATGATTTCCCTGGCACGCGCCACGCGCGCCAATATTCGCCAGAACATCAGTATCGCCCTGGGGCTGAAAGGGATTTTCCTCGTCACCACCCTGCTCGGCATCACCGGGCTGTGGCTGGCGGTGCTGGCGGATACCGGCGCGACGGTGCTGGTGACGGCCAACGCGCTCCGCTTACTGCGACGCAAATAACACGCAATGCACGCCTGGCCGGGTAAAGCGTAACGGCAACCCGGCCTTCCCTTCTCAAAAATCTAAACCAGCGTTTCAGAAATTCACGCTTTTGTGAGGCGCTTCACCTCCGTTTTCCAGGCCATAGTGTAATTTTTAAACGTACAAAACTAAAACACCGTTTTAACACTTACCTCACTACCCTGGAGTTGACTTGATGAAAACGACCCTCAAGCCGTTACTGGCCGCTCTGTGTCTGTCTGCTTTTGCCTGCTCCGTTTCTGCGCAAACCATTAAAGCCGCCGATGTGCATCCTGAAGGCTACCCGAACGTGGTAGCCGTACAGCACATGGGGGAGAAACTCAAACAACAAACCGACGGCAAGCTGGAGATCAAGGTCTTTCCCGGCGGCGTGCTCGGGGATGAAAAGCAGATGATTGAACAGGCGCAGATGGGGGCGATCGACATGATCCGTGTCTCCATGGCTCCGGTGGCGGCGATCCTGCCCGATATCGAAGTCTTTACCCTGCCCTATGTGTTCCGCGATGAAGACCACATGCACAAAGTCATCGACGGCGATATCGGCAAGCAGATTGGCGACAAACTGACCGCCAACCCCAAATCGCGGCTGGTGTTTCTCGGCTGGATGGATTCCGGCACCCGTAACCTGATCACCAAAACGCCGATCGTCAAACCGGAGGATCTGAAAGGCAAAAAAATCCGCGTTCAGGGAAGCCCGGTGGCGCTGGCGACACTGAAAGACATGGGGGCTAACTCGGTGGCAATGGGGGTCAGTGAGGTCTACAGCGGCATGCAGACCGGCGTAATCGACGGCGCTGAGAATAATCCGCCGACCTTCATCGCCCATAACTATATGCCGATCGCCAAAAACTATACCCTCAGCGGCCACTTCATTACCCCGGAAATGCTGCTCTACTCGAAAGTGAAATGGGACAAGCTCAGCGCAGACGAACAGCAGAAAATCCTGACCCTGGCGCGTGAAGCGCAGTTCGAACAGCGCAAGCTGTGGCAGGCCTATAACGCCGAGGCGCTGGCGAAGATGAAAGCCGGTGGCGTGCAGTTCCACGAGATCGACAAATCGGTATTTATCAAAGCCACAGAGCCGGTGCGCGCGCAGTATGGCGAAAAGCATCAGGACCTGATGAAAGCCATTGCTGACGTTCAGTAAACGGAGAACGTATGTCCGAACTCTACCTGAAGTGGATGGACCGGCTGTATCTGCTCGCCATGGGCGTAGCGGGATGCGCGCTGCTGGTCATGACGGTGGTGATCCCGATTGGCATCTTCTCGCGCTATGTGCTGAATCGCGGTGAATCCTGGCCGGAGCCGATTGCCATCATCTGCATGGTGACCTTTACGTTTATCGGCGCGGCGGTGAGCTACCGTGCCGGGTCACACATCGCGGTGAACATGCTGACCGACCGACTGCCAGACATGCTGAAAACAGCGTGTGCGCGCGTGGTGGATCTGCTGATGCTGCTGATCTCGCTGATTATGTTCTGGTACAGCTACTGGCTGTGTGTCGAACTCTGGGAGCAGCCGGTCGCCGAGTTTCCGATCCTGACGTCAGGGGAGAGTTATCTGCCGCTGCCGATTGGTTCTGCGGTGCTGATCCTGTTTGTCATTGAACGTCTGCTGTTTGGCTCACAGGAAAACCGTCCTGTGGTGCTGATCGGCAACCACAGTTAAGGGGTGAACAATGGATGCATTCGTTTTGTTATTCACCCTCGCCATTTTGCTGGCGCTGGGTATGCCGGTGGCGTTTGCCGTCGGCTTAAGCGCCGTCGCGGGCGCGTTGTGGATCGAGTTGCCGCTCGAAGCGCTGATGATCCAGATCACCAGCGGGGTTAACAAATTTACCCTGCTGGCGATCCCGTTTTTCATCCTGGCGGGGGCGATCATGGCGGAAGGCGGCATTGCCCGACGGCTGGTGAATTTCGCGTATGTCTTTGTCGGTTTTATTCGCGGCGGGCTGTCGCTGGTGAATATTGTGGCCTCCACCTTTTTCGGCGCGATTTCCGGTTCATCGGTGGCGGATACGGCCTCCATCGGCAGCGTGATGATCCCGGAGATGGAGAGAAAGGGGTATCCCCGCGAGTATGCGGCGGCGGTCACCGCCAGCGGGTCGGTGCAGGCGATTTTAATCCCGCCCAGCCACAACTCGGTGATCTACTCGCTGGCCGCAGGCGGTACGGTCTCCATTGCCACGCTGTTTATCGCAGGCGTGCTGCCGGGGCTGCTGCTGGGACTGTGCCTGATGACGCTGTGTCTGTGCTTTGCCCATAAGCGCGGCTATCCAAAAGGCGAAAAGATCCCCTTAAAACAGGCGCTGAAGATTTTGCTGGACGCTCTCTGGGGGCTGATGACGGTGGTAATTATCCTCGGCGGGATCATGTCCGGGATATTCACCGCCACCGAATCCGCGGCAGTCGCCTGTCTGTGGGCATTCTTTGTCACCATGTTCATCTATCGCGACTACACGTGGAGCGAACTGCCGAAGCTGATGTGCCGGACGGTGAAAACGGTCACTATCGTGATGATCTTGATTGGATTTGCGGCGGCGTTTGGCGCGGTGATGACCTACATGCAGTTACCTGTGCGCATCACGGCGTTCTTCACCTCGCTCTCGGATAACAAGTACGTGATCCTGATGTACCTCAACATCATGCTGCTGCTGATTGGCACCCTGATGGATATGGCGCCGATCATTCTGATCCTGACGCCGGTGCTGTTGCCGGTGACCCAGTCGCTTGGGATCGACCCGGTCCATTTCGGGATGATCATGATGGTGAATCTGGGGATCGGGCTTATCACGCCGCCAGTGGGTTCGGTGCTGTTTGTGGCCAGTGCGGTAAGCAAGCAGAAAATCGAACATGTGGTGCGCGCGATGCTACCGTTTTACGGCATGCTGCTGCTGGTGCTGGGAATGATAACGTACATCCCGGCGATTTCGCTGTGGCTGCCGGGATTGTTAGGCATGCAGTAAGGGGGTTACCCCTTGCGGATCAAATACCGGTACGGCAGCGCTTCGGTCTGCTGTGCCACCAGTTCATGCTCCATAAAGGTACAAAAACCGGGGATATCGCGGGTGGTTGCCGGATCGTCAGCGATGATCAGCAGCGTTTCGCCGGTTTGCATATTGCGCACGGTTTTGCGCACCATCATTACCGGCTCAGGGCAGCGGAGGCCCTGCGCATCAAGGGTGTGGTCTGGAGTGGAAAACAGATCGGTCATGGTGTTCTCGGTCAGATAAAAACGGCTGTAGTTTACGCCCCGTAGCCAGCAATGCAAACCAGGTTAACGGTTGCGTAAAAACTAACCATTGCATTGTCCTGCCAAAGCAGTATCATGCTGCGGTTTTTATTGGGTTCCCTCACCCCAACGTATAAAAAGGTCACAATATGACGCCGTTTTCTGAATCGCAGCGCGTAAAAGCGTTGTTCTGGCTTTCGCTTTTTCATCTGCTGGTGATCACCTCCAGTAACTATCTGGTGCAGCTGCCGATTGCCATCTTTGGTTTCCATACCACCTGGGGCGCGTTCAGCTTCCCGTTTATTTTTCTCGCCACCGATCTGACCGTGCGTATTTTTGGCGCACCGCTGGCTCGCCGCATTATTTTTGCGGTCATGCTGCCGGCGCTGTTCGTGTCGTACGTTATTTCCTCCCTGTTTTACATGGGGAGCTGGCAGGGCTTTGAGGCGTTAACCCACTTCAACCTGTTTGTTGCCCGAATCGCTACTGCAAGCTTTATGGCCTATGCGCTGGGGCAGATCCTCGACGTGCACGTATTTAACCGCCTGCGTCAGAATCACCGCTGGTGGATGGCCCCCACCGCCTCGACGCTGTTCGGCAACGTCAGCGATACGCTGGCCTTCTTCTTCATTGCCTTCTGGCACAGCCCGGATGCGTTTATGGCCGAACACTGGATGGAAATTGCGCTGGTGGACTACTGCTTCAAGGTGCTTATCAGCATTGTCTTCTTCCTGCCGATGTACGGCGTGCTGCTGAATATGCTGCTGAAAAGACTGGCAGATAAATCTGAAATCACAGCATTGCAGGCTGGTTAAGGGTTCGCTTTATCAGTTGTGATAAGATGGACAAATGAGCCGTTATGGCCGTTTATCGAAAGGAAGAAGTCAATGCGCAATCTGGTTAAATATGTCGGGATTGGCCTGCTGGTTGTCGGCCTTGCAGCCTGTGATAACAGCGACACGAAAACGCCTGCTCAGGGCGCGTCTGCAGAGAGCAACGCAACCGGCCAGCCGGTGAACCTGCTGGACGGTAAACTCAGCTTCTCTCTGCCAGCGGATATGACTGACCAGAGCGGCAAGCTGGGTACCCAGGCGAACAACATGCACGTCTATTCCGATGCAACCGGGCAGAAAGCGGTGATTGTGATTGTGGGCGACGATACCAGCGAAGACCTGGCCGTGCTGTCCAAACGTCTGGAAGATCAGCAGCGCAGCCGCGACCCGCAGCTGCAGGTGGTGACGAACAAGTCCATCGAACTGAAAGGCCACACGCTGCAGCAGCTGGACAGCATTATCTCTGCAAAAGGTCAGACAGCTTACTCTTCCGTAGTGCTGGGTAAGGTTGATAACAAACTGCTGACCCTGCAGATCACCCTGCCAGCGGAAGATCAGCAGAAAGCGCAGACTGCCGCTGAAAACATCATCAACACCATCGTGATTCAGTAACGCGTCAGGATGATGACGTGGCCTCCGGTGCCTGCACCGGGGGCCATTTTTTTAGCCGCCACGTGAGCATCAGGGCCATCACCACCAGACCCGCAGCCGCAAGATAGATAACCGGCACACCTGCCCAGGCCATGATCAGCCCTGCCAGCGGCCCGGTAATGCCCAACGACATATCCATAAACACCGTGTAGGTTGCCAGCGCCGCCCCCTGATTCTGCGGCGGCACGGCTTTCACCGCCACCACACCCAGCGCCGGGAAGACCAGCGAAAAACCGGCTCCGGCGAAGAACACGCCAACTTTTGCCATCCACGGCGCGGTCGCTATACCGGTCAGCAGCAGCCCGACAATCTCAACCGCAAAGCAGATCATCGCCACATTCAGCCCGCCCAGGCGGTTAATACCGTTCGGGAAGAGCAAACGGGCACCCACAAACGCACAGCTGAACAGGGTTAACGCAAAGGCCGCCCCATCCCAGCCTTTGGCGTCATAAAACAGCGTGATAAAGGTGGCGATCACCCCAAAGCCGGTAGTTGCCAGCGCCAGTGCCATACCATACGGCCAGACGCGCCCCAGCACTGCCCGGAACGGCAGCGGTTTACCTTTGCTGGCCTTCACTTTCGGGCGCGGCAGGGCAAACAGGATCGCCACCAGCGCGACCACCATAATGGTGCCCGCCAGCCCGTACAGTCCGCCATACGCATAGCACATCACCCCAAGCGGGGCGCCAAGCGCCATTGCCCCGTAGGTGACAATGCCGTTCCAGGAGATGACCCGGCCAATGTGCGGTGCCCCGACCACGCCTACGCCCCACAGCGTCGAGCCGGTTCCTGCCAGGCTTTGCCCAATACCGAGGATCACCCGGCCCAGGCACAGCAGCACCAGGCTGACCAACGGCCAGTGGCTGGTCGTTGCCGCCAGCAGGTAACTCAGGCCACTGAGAAAACAGCCGCATAATCCTGTGATCACAATGCTCTTCGGCCCGAACAGATCCGCGTAGCGACCCGCATGCGGGCGACTCAACAGCGTAGCGAAGTACTGCAGGCTAATCACCAGCCCCGCCCAGAATGCGCTAAACCCCATCACGTCATGCACGTAGCCCGGCAACACCGCCAGCGGCAGGCCAATCGTCAGATAACTGGCAAAGTTAAAAATCACAACGGAGACAATGCGCAGATTAAGGCGTAATCCGCTTAATGCCGGTTCGGCGGCGGGTTCGGGCATGAGGTTTTACCTGGATTTTTGCAACAGTGTTTCACTATTACCACGACGCCAGCAGAAAATCAGCAGCGACTTTCAGATTAACGGTGCCAGACGAAGCGAAACCCGCGCACTACACTTAACGGGCAATCACATTAAGGAACACGAATGACCCCTAACCCGCCCGACAAAGCAGGACTCCACATCCTGTTAAAACTCGCCTCTCTGGTGGTGATCCTCGCCGGTATCCATGCTGCCGCCGATATTATTGTCCAGCTTCTGCTGGCGCTCTTTTTTGCCATTGTGCTTAACCCGCTGGTGACCTGGTTTTTGCGCCGGGGTATCAGCCGCCCGGTGGCCATAACCATTGTGGTTATCGTGATGCTGATTGCCCTCACCGCCCTTTTCGGCGTGCTGGCCGCCTCGCTGAGCGAATTCTCCACGATGCTGCCGCAATACAACAAAGAGCTGACGCGCAAGATCGTGGCGCTTCAGGAGATGATGCCGTTTCTGAACCTGCATATTTCGCCGGAACGGATGTTGCGCCGGATGGATTCCGAAAAAATCATGACCTACGCCACCACGCTGATGACCGGCCTGTCCGGCGCTATGGCCAGCATTTTGTTGTTGGTCATGACGGTGGTGTTTATGCTGTTCGAAGTGCGCCACGTGCCCTATAAGCTGCGCTTTGCGCTGAATAATCCGCAAATTCACATCGCCGGTTTACACCGCGCGTTAAAGGGCGTCTCCAAATATCTGGCCTTAAAAACCCTGTTGAGCGTCTGGACCGGCGTGATTGTCTGGCTGGGGCTGATGCTGATGGGCGTGCAGTTCGCGCTGATGTGGGGAGTGCTGGCGTTTTTGCTGAACTACGTGCCCAACATTGGCGCGGTACTCTCCGCCGTGCCGCCCATGATTCAGGCGTTTCTGTTTAATGGCTTCTATGAGTGCATGCTGGTGGGGGCGCTGTTCCTCGTGGTGCATATGGTGCTGGGGAATATTCTTGAACCACGGATGATGGGCCACCGGCTGGGCATGTCGACGCTGGTGGTGTTCTTATCCTTACTGATTTGGGGATGGCTGCTGGGCCCGGTTGGGATGCTGCTGTCGGTACCGCTCACAAGCGTCTGTAAAATCTGGATGGAGACCACCAAAGGCGGCAGCAAACTGGCGATACTGCTGGGGCCGGGCCGACCCAAGAGTCGGCTTCCCGGTTAATCGTCTGGGGTGAGACGGAACATGACGCTACGGGAAATTTTTAGGAGAAACGTTATTCGCAAGCCTGCGACAACACTGTACGATGTACGCTGTAACATCGCGCTTGCGAAGTAAAAATCACAGAAACAGGTTTATCGCGGACGCGCGTAGATGAAATTTACTCTCACCATTATCGACTGGCAGGCCAGAGCGCCAGGACTCAGCGATGCCGACGCATGGCAGGCATGGTCGCGCCAGTCTGACGCCATCGATCCCGCCGCGCCGCTTGCAAAACTGACCGATCTGCCGATGATGACCGCCCGCCGCCTCAATTCGGGCAGTAAGCTGGCGGTGGATATTGGCCTTGCGATGCTGCGCAAACATCGTATCGATGCCGTGGTCTACAGCAGCCGCCATGGCGAGCTGGAACGCAACTACCGTATTCTGCAAGCGCTGGCGACGGAGCAACCCGTCTCCCCCACCGATTTTGCAATGTCTGTTCATAACGCCGCGGTCGGCAATCTTACGATCACCGCAGGTCAGCCGATTGTCTCATCCTCGGTCTCCGCCGGGATGGACACCTTCCAGCAAAGTTTGTGCGAAGTGTTGAGTCTGCTTCACGCGGGCTACTCCCGCGTTTTGCTGGTGGATTTTGACGGCGTCCTGCCCGAGTTTTATCACGCCGGGCTCCCGCCGCAGATGCCCGTCTGGCCTTACGCCCTTGCGCTGGTGATTGAAGCCGGGGACGCGCTCTGCTGTGAAACCCATCGCGAAAGCACATGGGAAGAGCCCGCGCTGCCGCAAAGCCTTCAGTTCCTGCGACATTACCTGAGCGACGCGCGGCAATTTGCCCTGGCGGGCGAGCGTTTGCAGTGGCAGTGGACGCGCCAATGAGCCAGATCCTCTCCCGCCTCGATCGGTTATGGCGCATGCTGATGACCGGGTTTTGCTTCGCCCTGTTTGGCCTTGGCGGACTACTGCTGTCGCTGGTCTGGTTTAACCTGCTGCTGATTTTTCAGCGCGATCGCACGGCACGCCGCCGACTGGCGCGACGCAGCATCTCCGCCAGTTTTCGGCTGTTCCTGGCGGTCGTTCGCGGAACCGGCGTGCTGGACTACCGCTTTAACAATCTGGACGTTCTGCGCGCCGAGCGCGGCTGCCTGGTGATAGCCAACCATCCTTCGCTGCTGGACTATGTGATCCTCGCCTCGGTGATGAACGAAACCGACTGTCTGGTGAAAAGCGCGCTGCTGCGTAACCCCTTTGTCAGCGGCGTGATCCGTGCAGCCGATTACCTGATCAACAGCGAAGCAGAAACGCTGCTTCGTGCCAGCCAGCAGCGTCTGGCGCAGGGCGACACCCTGCTGATTTTCCCGGAAGGCACCCGCACCCGCGTGGGCGAAGCCATTACCCTGCAGCGGGGAGCGGCGAATATTGCCGTTCGTTGCAACAGCTCTCTGCGCGTGGTGGTGATCCACTGTAGCGAACGCATGCTGGATAAACAGAGTCGCTGGTACAATGTGCCGCCCAAAAAACCCATTTTTACCGTGGATGTTCGCGAACGCATCAACATTCATGATTTTTACGATGCGAGCCAGCACGAACCTGCGCTGGCGGCAAGGCAGTTAAACCGGCATATGCAGCAGCAATTAACATCCGGTCTTCAATCTTTGTCAGGAATGAAAGATGCAAGCGCTCTATCTTGAAATTAAGAATCTCATTATCTCTACGCTGAATCTGGAAGAACTTACCCCAGAGGATATCGACACCGACGCTCCGCTGTTTGGTGACGGACTGGGTCTGGACTCTATTGATGCCCTGGAGCTGGGGCTGGCTGTGAAAAATCAGTACGGCGTAGTGCTTTCTGCCGAGAGCGACGAGATGCGCCAGCACTTCTATTCCGTTGCCACGCTCGCCGCTTTTATTCATCAACAACGCGCCTGAGAATGACCCGCTATGACAGAACAAGAAACCCTTTATCAGGAAGTCTCTGCGCTTCTTATTAAACTTTTTGAACTCGACCCTGAGCTCATTACGCCGCAGGCCCGGCTTTACGAAGACCTGGATCTCGACAGCATTGATGCCGTAGATATGGTGGTTAACCTGCAGAAGAAGACGGGGCATAAAATTAAGCCTGAAACCTTCAAAGCGGTGCGTACCGTTCAGGACATCGTCGACGTTGTGGAACAACTCCAGCGCGACGCCTGACGTGCCTACCATTCCGCTCATCCCGATACTGACGGGTCTGATGCTGCTGGCCTGGCCGTTTTTGATTGGCTATGGCCTTGCAAGCCACCATTTGCAATGGATATTGCCCCTGATGGCGCTGGTGTTGCTGCTGCGTGTCTGGCAGACGCGCCAGCAGCGCGGCCCCTTGCGCTACGTTTTCCTGAGCGTGACGCTGGCCGGGGCAGTGCTGTGCGTGGCGAGCCTTTTCCACGCTCACCTGTGGGTGCTGTTTTATCCGGTGGTCGTTAATCTGGTGATGCTGGTGGTCTTTGGGGGCTCGCTGTGGACGTCCATGCCGATGGTGGAACGGCTGGCGCGGATACGGGAGCCCCAGCTGTCTCCTGCCGGGGTTCGTTACACGCGTAAAGTGACGAAAGTCTGGTGCGGCTTTTTTATCGGCAATGGCGCAGTCGCGCTGTTTACCGTGCTGTACGCCGACCTGCGCCTGTGGACGCTGTGGAACGGGATGCTTTCCTACATCCTGATGGGAACGTTAATGGCGGGTGAATGGCTGGTGCGACAACGGGTAATAAAAAACGATGGATAAACCGCTTCCTCTGAGCCAGTGGCTAAATGCCCCGCGTCCTGATGAGACGCCTGTCGCCTGGCTTGACGATCGTATCTGGACGCTGGGCGATCTGCGCCACGATGTTACGCAGCTGGTCGACGCGCTGCGTCAGGAAGAGGGCGAGCGCTGGGCGCTCTGTTTTGAAAACGGTTATCTTTTTATCGTCGCCCTGCTGGCGACGCTTCATGCGGGGAAAACCCCCGTGCTCCCCGGGCACAGCCGGGGGGCGCAGCTTAACGAACAGCGGGCCATGTTCAGCGGCGTCCTGAGCGACACCACGCTCGAGTTTTCAGGGCGACTGCGGTTGGTCACCGCCACTGCGCCGACAAACACCCCCTTTTCCCCCTTGCCTGCCATTGACGAGACGCGCGTTATCGAGCTCTTTACCTCTGGCTCCACCGGCACGCCGCAGCGGGTGATTAAGCCGGTGATCGGCCTGGATCGGGAAGCCCGTCTGCTCGCCGATCGGTTTGGCGAACGGCTGACAGGCTGTCACGTCGTGGCCTCCGTGGTGTTGCATCATCTGTATGGCCTGACGTTTCGTGTTGTGTTACCCATGGCGCTTGGCCTGCCGCTGCACGCCTCCCTGCTGCAGTATGCAGAACAGCTGTCAGCGCTGCCGCAGGACAAACGGTATCTCTTTATCAGCAGCCCGGCATTCCTCAAGCGGCTCGACACCTCGCTTGTGCCGCCTCCGGTTGCCCTGCTGCTCTCAGCCGGGGGCGAACTGCCCTGGCGCGACATCATCCCTTGTCATGACTGGCTGAACGTCTGGCCTGATGAAATTTACGGCAGCACCGAAACGGGCGTTATGGCCTGGCGTCACCGTCTGGATGAGACAACGCTCTGGCAGCCGTTTCCCGGCGTAACGTTCCACGGCGATCGGGTGACATCGCCACTGATCCGCGAGGCTGAAGGAGTCGTGCTGGATGATATCCTGCATTTCGCGGCTGACGGGCAGTTCAACATCATCGGACGCCGTGGCCGGGTGGTCAAAATTGAAGACAAACGCATTTCGCTCGATGAGATTGAGCAGCGGTTACTGGCGCTGGACGGCATCTGCGACGCCGCCGCGCTGGCGGTCACTCGCCGTGGTCGTCAGGCCATTGGCGTGCTGCTGGTACTCAGTGACGCGGCGCGCTTGCACAGAGACAACGGGGGTAAAAATGCCCAGGA
Source organism: Enterobacter cloacae complex sp. IR5384 (assembly GCF_049237265.1). NCBI lineage: Bacteria > Pseudomonadati > Pseudomonadota > Gammaproteobacteria > Enterobacterales > Enterobacteriaceae > Enterobacter > Enterobacter cloacae complex sp. IR5384. The sequence goes on from NZ_JBMKHJ010000010.1 coordinate 100,258, forward strand.
ATCCGCGTGGCGTCGCGCCCTTCGCCCCTGCCTTGAACCGGTTGCCGTGCCCCGCTACTGGCGCATTGTCGATGAAATCCCGGTCAACAGCATGAACAAGCGTGTGACTGCACAGCTACAGGAGTTATTTCATGAAGATTCATGAAATCGAACGCCACCAGACTCATCCGGAGCATCTGGAGATAACGCTTTATCTTGATCCTGACCTGCTCTGGTTTAAGGGGCATTTTGCTGTCCAGCCCCTGCTCCCTGGCGTTGCACAACTCGACTGGGTGATGCATTACGCTACCACCCTGATGGCACCGGGCTACCGTTTTCACAGCATTCAGAATGTGAAGTTTGCGGCCCCGCTGTTGCCGGACAACACGGTGACGCTGATCCTTGACTGGCACCCTGCCCGTCAGATGCTCAGCTTCAGCTACCAGCGCCATGCGGGCAGTGAACGCCATACCGCCAGCAGCGGGAAGATTCGCCTATGTCAGTAACGTTCCGCCCCTGCGTGTTGATCCCCTGCTACAACCACGGTGCGATGATGGCCGAGGTGCTCGCACGTCTGGCACCGTTTGACCTCCCGTGCCTGGTGGTTGACGATGGCAGCGAAGAGAGCACGCGCCACACCCTGGCGCACTTAGCGGAGCAGCATCCGCAGGTTACGCTGCTGCGTCTGGCGAAAAACAGCGGCAAAGGCGCGGCGGTAATGGCGGGGCTGAAAGCCTGCGCAGAGCGCGGCTTCACTCATGCAATCCAGGTGGATGCCGACGGCCAGCACACCATTGAAGATCTCCCCCGCTTTCTGGCGCTAGCGCAACGTCACCCCGAGGCGCTGATTTCCGGTCAGCCCGTTTACGATGACTCCATACCCCGTTCGCGCCTTTACGGACGCTGGATAACGCACGTCTGGGTATGGATTGAAACGTTGTCCCTGCAGCTTAAAGACAGCATGTGCGGCTTTCGGGTCTATCCGATCACGCCGGTGATGCAGCTTGCCGCACGTACCCCGCTCGGCAAGCGCATGGACTTTGATACTGAAGTGATGGTCCGCCTCTACTGGCAGGGCACGCCCAGCTATTTTCTGCCCACCCGCGTCACCTACCCGGCAGACGGTGTATCCCACTTCGATGCGCTAAAAGACAACGTGCGCATCTCGCTGATGCATACCCGTCTGTTCCTGGGGATGCTGCCGCGCATCCCTTCCCTGCTGATGCGCCGTCGCCCGCAGCACTGGGCGCAACAGCAGGAGGTCAAAGGGCTATGGGGAATGCGCCTGATGTTACGCGTCTGGCAACTGCTTGGGCGCAAGGCCTTCACCCTCCTGCTGTGGCCGGTCACCGCCGTTTACTGGCTTACCGCCCGTTCGGCGCGTCAGGCGTCGCGGCAATGGCTGAGGCGGGTTAAAGAGGTCATGGCACAGCGACAGATCCCACCGCCCCCCCGGCTGAACAGCTTTTTTCACTTCCTGCGTTTTGGTCATGCCATGCTGAACAAGGTGGCCAGCTGGCGCGGCGAGATGAAGCTGCATCGCGATCTGGTGTTTGCACCGGGTGCCCGCGAGGCGCTGGGGCTGGACGATCCACAGGGTAAACTGCTGCTGGCCTCGCATCTTGGCGACGTGGAAGCCTGCCGGGCGCTGGCACAGCGTGAAGGGGGGAAAACCATCAACGCCCTGGTCTTTAGCGATAACGCCCAACGCTTTAAGCAGATTATGGAAGAGATGGCTCCGCAGGCGGGCATTCACCTGATGCCCGTCACTGACATCGGCCCGGAGACCGCTATCCTGATCAAAGAAAAGCTGGATCGCGGCGAATGGGTGGCCATCGTGGGCGATCGTATCGCCGTCACACCGCAGCGCGGCGGCAGCTGGCGCGTGATCTGGAGCGCGTTTATGGGCCAGCCCGCGCCGTTCCCGCAGGGGCCGTTTATCCTGGCCTCCATTCTGCGCTGTCCGGTGGTGCTGATTTTTGCCCTCAGCCAGCAGGGGACGCTGACCCTGCACTGCGAACCGTTCGCCGACCCGCTGCTGCTGCCGCGCGGTGAACGTCAGCAGGCGCTGCAACATACCGTCGATCGCTACGCGCAGCGGCTGGAACATTACGCCTTACTGTCACCGCTCGACTGGTTTAATTTTTTCGATTTCTGGCAACTGCCCGAAATCAGCGAGAAGGAGTAAAGGGTGCTGACCGATCCCCGCTTTACGACGGAAGTTGAAATCACCGTCCCGTTCCACGACGTCGACATGATGGGCGTGGTCTGGCACGGCAACTATTTCCGCTACTTTGAAATAGCCCGCGAAGCGCTGCTCAATCAGTTCGACTACGGCTATCGCCAGATGAAAGCCTCCGGCTATGTCTGGCCGGTGGTCGATACGCGGGTGAAATACCGCGATGCGGTGACCTTTGAACAACGCATCCGTGTCCGGGCGCAGATCGAAGAGTATGAAAACCGTCTGCGCATTGCCTATCAAATCTTCGACGCGCAGACTGGTAAACGCACCACCACCGGTTACACCATCCAGGTGGCGGTCGACGAAGCCACCCGCGAAATGTGCTTTGTCAGCCCGGGGATCTTGTTTGAACGTATGGGAGTCACGCCATGAAATGGTTGCCTTTGCTGGCACTGATGTTTAGCCCGCTGGTCAGCGCCGTGACGCTGGATGAACTGCAGCAGCGGTTTACGCAACAGCCCGTGGTGCGCGCTCACTTCGAGCAGGTTCGTACGATCAAAGACATGCCGCAGCCGCTGCGTTCGCAGGGCGAGATGGTGATCGCCCGTGACAGCGGCCTGCTGTGGGATCAAAAAGCCCCGTTCCCCATGACGCTGCTGCTGGATGACAAACGGATGGTGCAGACCATCAACGGCCAGCCGCCGCAGACCATTACCGCCGACAATAATCCGCAGATGTTCCAGTTCAACCACCTGCTGCGGGCGTTGTTCCAGGCCGACCGCAAGGTGCTGGAAGAGAATTTCCGCATCGATTTTCAAGACCTGGGGGAAGGCCGCTGGTCGCTGGTGCTCACGCCCACCACGACGCCGCTGAACACCATTTTCGCCACCCTCGATTTGGGCGGTGCGACCTTTCTGGAGTCTATTCGTCTTAACGACAAACAGGGCGACCGTACGGATATCACCCTCTCCAGTCACCGACTGACACCCGCCAGCCTGACCGATGACGAACGCCAACGCTTTGCCGCACCGTAAATCGCTGCGCCCGGCGCTGCTGTGGGCCGCGGGATGCCTGATTATGCTGGGCCTGCTGGTATCGCTGCTGCCCGGCGCGCGCCTGAACAGCAGCGTGCTGGCCATGTTGCCGACACAGACGCTGGGGGCGATCCCTCCGGCGCTCAACGACGGCTTTATGCAGCGGCTCGACCGTCAGCTGGTCTGGCTGGTCAGCCCCGGCAAAAAACCCGATCCGCGCGTGGCGCAGCAGTGGCTGACGCTGCTGCAACGCAGCGGAGCACTGAGCGAGGTCAAAGGGCCCATGGACGCCCCCGGGCAACAAGCCTGGGGCGAGTTTTTCTGGCAGCACCGCAACGGGATGATTGACCCCGCCACCCACGCCCGCCTGCAAAACGGCGGAGAAGCGCAGGCGCAGTGGGTTTTATCTCAGCTTTACTCGGCCTTTTCCGGCGTGAGCGGCAAGGAGCTGCAAAACGATCCGCTAATGCTGACGCGCGGCGCGCAGCTCGCGCTGGCGCAAAACGGCCAGAAGCTGCGGCTGATGGACGGCTGGCTGGTGACGCAGGATGACGCCGGAAACTACTGGTATCTGCTGCACGGCGAGCTGGCCGGTTCCTCTTTTGATATGCAGCAAACCCACCGGCTGGTGACCACCCTGAACGCGCTGCAGGCGACGCTGAAAACGCATTACCCACAGGCGCAACTGCTGTCTCGCGGCACGGTGTTTTACAGCGATTACGCCAGCCAGCAGGCCAAACGGGATATCTCCACGCTGGGTGTCGCCACACTTCTGGGTGTACTCCTGCTGATTGTGGCAACATTCCGCTCCCTGCGTCCGCTGCTGCTGTGCGCGATCTCCATTGGCATCGGCGCGCTGGCGGGCACGGTCGCCACCCTGCTGTTCTTTGGCGAGCTGCATCTGATGACGCTGGTGATGAGCATGAGCATCATCGGTATTTCGGCCGATTACACCCTCTACTACCTGACCGAACGGCTGGTGCACGGTGGCGAAAACTCGCCGTGGCAAAGTCTGGATAAAGTGCGTAATGCCCTGCTGCTGGCGCTTCTGACGACCGTCGTGGCGTACCTGATTATGATGCTGGCCCCCTTCCCCGGGATCCGCCAGATGGCGCTGTTTGCCGCCGTGGGGCTGAGCGCCTCGTGCCTGACGGTGATATTCTGGCACCCCTGGCTGTGCCGTGGATTGCCGGTACGCCCGGTTCCGGCCAGCAGAGCGATGTCGCGCTGGCTGACCGCCTGGCGACGTAATAAAACACTCGCGGTTGGCCTGCCCGTCACGCTGGCACTCCTTTCCGCCGCAGGTATTGCCACCCTGAAGGTGGACGACGATATCGCCCAGCTGCAGGCGCTGCCGAAAACGATTCTGGCGCAGGAGAAGACCATTACCGCCCTGACCGGCCAGCGCGTCGATCAGAAATGGTTTGTGGTTTACGGCACGTCAGCCCAGCAGACGCTGGAGCGGCTGGAGGCCTTTACCCCTGCGCTGGCGCAGGCGCAAAAAGCGGGTGAACTGGCAAGCTGGCGAACCCTGCCGCTGAACTCCATGAAGCGTCAAAAAAGCGATCTGGCGCTGCTGCACCACGCTGCGCCTGCAGTAATGAACGTGCTGCACAGCGCCGGACTGAACACCGTCTCACCGGATCTGACGCCTATGCCTGTCAGCGTGGACACCTGGCTTACCAGCCCGGCCAGCGAAGGCTGGCGTCTGCTCTGGCTGACCCTGCCGGGCGGCGAAAGCGGCGTGCTCGTCCCGGTGGACGGCGTCAAAAACAGTACGGCGCTAAGTGAACGGGCGGCACAGCATGAAGGGGTCGTCTGGATCGATCGTAAGGCCAGTTTTGACAGCCTGTTTGCCCTCTACCGCACCCTGCTGACGGGGCTACTTTGCGTAGCGCTGGCGGCGATTGCCTGCGGCGCCATAATCCGACTTGGCTGGCGTCAGGGGCTTATCAGCCTGGTGCCGTCGGTACTGTCGCTCAGCTGCGGGCTGGCGGCGCTGGCCGTCGCCGGGCATTCTGTCAATCTGTTTTCACTGCTGGCGCTGGTGCTGGTGCTCGGCATTGGCATCAACTACACGCTGTTTTTCAGCAACCCGCGCGGCACGCCGCTGACGTCGATGCTGGCTATCACCCTGGCGATGATGACCACGCTGCTGACGCTGGGCATGCTGGTGTTCAGCGCGACGCAGGCCATCAGCAGCTTTGGAATTGTGCTGGTAAGCGGTATTTTCACCGCCTTCCTGCTGGCCCCGCTGGCGATGCCAGCCAGGAACGAGAGAAAACCATGATGAACGCTTTTTACCGCGTCGCCGCGCTGGCTGCGACGCTGCTGCTGGCAGGCTGCAGCCATTCGACCGATACTGAAGAAACTCGCCCGCAGGCCTGGCTTCAGCCGGGCACGCAGGTGACGCTGCCACCGCCGGGCATTACGCCAGCCATCCGTTCTCAGCAGCTGCTGACCGGCCGGTTTAACGGTCAGACTCAGTCGCTGCTGGTTCTGCTGAACGCTGACGGGCAAAAAGTGACGCTTGCCGGGCTCTCGTCGGTGGGGATCCGCCTGTTTCTCGCGACCTATGACAACACCGGGATCCATACCGAGCAGTCGGTCGTTATGCCCCAGCTACCGCCCGCCAGCCAGGTGCTGGCGGATGTGATGCTTAGCCACTGGCCGCTCAGCGCCTGGCAGCCGCAGTTGCCGAAGGGATGGACGCTAAAGGATACTGACACCCGACGCGAACTGCGTAACCCTGACGGCAAGCTGGTCACCGAGATTGTCTACCTGCAACGCAACGGTAAGCGCGAGCCGATCAGCATTGCGCAGCACGTCTTTAAATACCACATCACCATTCAATATCTGGGTGACTGAGATGATTTACATTTCCGCTGTTGGCATGGTCAACGCGCTGGGCAACTCGGCCGATGAGATCGCGGCCAACCTGAACGCCGGGATTGCGCCGGGTATGCGTCATCGCGCCGGATGGCTGCAAGGATTACCTGATGCCATGCTGGGCGGCGTTGAGGGTGAACTGCCGCCGATACCGGATAGCCTGGCAGCACACCGCAGCCGTAATAATCAGCTGTTGCTGGCGGCGCTGGCACAGATTCAGCCTGCCGTTGAGGCAGCCATCGCCCGCGTGGGCTGCGACCGCGTGGCGGTGGTGCTGGGCACCAGCACCTCAGGGCTGGATGAAGGCGATGAGTACGTGCGCCTCTCCCTGAACGGCGAACGCAGCCCGCAATGGCAGTACCCGCAGCAGGAACTGGGCGATCCCTCCCGCTTCCTCACCAACTGGCTGCAGCTGGATGGCCCGGCGTATACCATTTCGACTGCCTGCTCCTCCAGCGCCCGGGCGATCATCAGCGGACAGCGTCTGATTGAGGCCGGACTGGTGGACGTCGCCCTTGTAGGCGGGGCAGACAGCTTAAGCCGTATGCCGGTCAATGGTTTTAACAGCCTTGAATCGCTCTCGCCCACGCAGTGCGAACCGTTTGGCCGAGACCGCCGGGGGATCACCATCGGTGAAGCGGCGGCCCTCATGGTGCTGACGCGCGAACCGGATCAGGTTGCGCTGCTGGGGGCGGGTGAATCGAGCGATGCGTACCATATCTCTGCCCCACATCCCGAGGGAGAAGGCGCCATTCGCGCCATTACCCAGGCGCTGAAGGAGGCAGGCATGATGGCAGATGACGTGGGCTATATTAATTTGCACGGCACCGCCACTCCCCTCAACGATCGGATTGAGGCGCACGTGATTAATGCCCTCTTTGGCGACCGGGTACCGTGCAGCTCCACCAAACACCTCACCGGCCATACGCTTGGCGCGGCCGGGATCACTGAAGCCGCATTAAGCTGGCTGATCCTGACCCGTGACCTGCCGCTGCCGCCGCAGGATTTTTCCCGCTACGCGCCTGACGACACGCTGCCGCCCTGCGGCCTGCTGCATCAGCGTGCGCCGCTGACAAAACCGGTGATTTTATCGAACTCATTCGCTTTTGGCGGTAACAACGCCAGCCTTCTGCTGGGGAGAGTGTCATGAGTTATTTATCCCCCGCCGACTACCTGCCCCACGACGCACCGATGATGCTGCTGGAGCGCGTTGAGCGTGTCACCGACAGCAGCGCGGTGTGCAGCGTCACGGTCGACGGGCACGGTGTGCTTGCGCCGTTCCTGAACGTTGACGGCGATCTGCCGGGCTGGTTTGCGCTGGAACTGATGGCCCAGACCGTGGGCGTCTGGTCTGAATGGCACCGTCTGCAAAAAGGCCTGCCCCACAGCCCGCTGGGCATGGTGCTGGGCGCGCGCGAGCTGGTGTGCAGCACGGGCCGCTTTGCTGCAGGCACTACGTTAACCATTACCATTGAGCGCCTGATGCAGGACGAACGCTTTGGCAGCTTTGAATGCACAATCCAGACGGATAACGCCCCCCTTGCCACGGGCCGTGTGAATACGTTCCAGCCCAGCGAGGACGAATTAACCTCACTTTTCTCTCAGGGAGCTTCATCATGACACGTTCCGTACTGGTCACGGGCGCCAGCAAAGGCATTGGCCGCGCCATCGCCTGTCAGCTTGCCGCTGACGGTTTCACCGTAGGCGTGCATTACCATCGCGATGCTGATGGGGCGCATGAGACGCTGGAGGCCATTGTTCAGGCTGGCGGAACGGGTCGTTTACTGACCTTTGACGTGGGCAACCGCGAGCAGTGCCGCGAGGTTCTGGAACAGGAAATCAGCACCTTTGGCGCATGGTATGGCGTGGTCAGCAATGCCGGGATAACCCGCGATGGCGCGTTTCCGGCGCTCAGCGACGAGGACTGGGATAGCGTCATCCACACCAACCTCGACAGTTTCTATAATGTTATTCATCCCTGCATCATGCCGATGATCGCAACCCGCAAGGGCGGGCGGATTATCACCCTGTCGTCCGTGTCAGGCGTGATGGGCAACCGCGGACAGGTGAACTACAGTGCCGCCAAGGCCGGTATCATCGGCGCCACCAAAGCGCTGGCCATTGAACTGGCAAAACGCAAAATTACCGTCAACTGCATCGCGCCCGGGCTGATTGATACCGGCATGATCGAGATGGAAGAGGCCGCGCTGAAAGAGGCCATGTCCATGATCCCGATGCAGCGCATGGGTCAGACGGACGAGGTGGCCGGTCTGGCGAGTTATCTGATGTCAGACCGGGCAGGCTATGTAACACGCCAGGTGATCTCGATCAACGGGGGGATGTTATGACGCGTCGGGTGGTGATTACGGGAATGGGAGGCGTGACCGCCTTTGGCGAGGACTGGCCGACCATTTCACAGCGGCTGCTCGGCTACGAAAACGCCGTGCGCATCATGACGGAGTGGCAAGAGTATGCCGGTCTGCAAACGCTGCTGGCCGCCCCCATCGAGGATTTCACCCTTCCGGCACACTATACCCGCAAGCGCATTCGCGCCATGGGCCGCGTGTCGCTGCTCTCCACCCGCGCCACCGAACTGGCGCTTGAGCAGGCGGGCCTGATCGATGACCCGGTACTGACGCAGGGGCAAACCGGCATCGCCTATGGGTCGTCCACGGGCAGCACGGGCCCGGTAAGCGACTTTGCCTCCATGCTGATGGAAAAACACACCAACAACATCACCGGCACCACCTATGTGCAGATGATGCCGCACACCACCGCGGTCAATACCGGCCTGTTCTTTGGTCTACGGGGGCGCGTCATTCCCACGTCGAGTGCCTGTACTTCCGGCAGCCAGGCGATTGGTTACGCCTGGGAAGCCATTCGCCATGGTTATCAGACCGTTATGGTCGCCGGGGGCGCCGAGGAGCTTTGTCCTTCAGAGGCGGCGGTATTTGATACGCTGTTCGCCACCAGCCAGCGCAACGACGCGCCGAAAACCACGCCGTCGCCCTTCGATACCGCGCGCGATGGTCTGGTCATCGGCGAAGGGGCAGGCACGCTGATTCTGGAAGAACTGGAGCACGCCAAAGCGCGCGGGGCGACCATCTACGGCGAAATCGTGGGCTTTGCCACCAACTGCGATGCGGCGCATATCACCCAGCCGCAGCGTGAAACCATGCAGATTTGCATGGAGCAATCGCTGGCAATGGCCGGTTTAGGCGCCACGGACATCGGGTATATTTCCGCCCACGGCACCGCCACCGATCGGGGTGATATCGCCGAAAGCCAGGCCACTGCGGCCATCTTTGGCGACAGGGTCCCCCTCTCCTCGCTGAAGAGCTATTTTGGCCATACGTTAGGTGCCTGCGGTGCGCTGGAAGCGTGGATGAGCGTGCAGATGATGCGTGAAGGCTGGTTTGCCCCGACGCTCAATTTAAGACAACCGGATGAGCAATGTGGTGCTTTAGATTATATTATGGGGGAAGCCCGTCAGATTGATTGCGAGTATCTGCAAAGCAATAACTTCGCGTTTGGCGGCATCAATACCTCAATCATTATCAAACGCTGGGCGTAACTATGTACCAGTTTATACTGGGAAAAATCTCCACTCTTTGCGCGGACCCGCTGGCGTCAACGCTCGCAGATATGGCACCTCAGGGTGCGCGAAACCGTTCCTGGCTGGCAGGCAGGACGCTGCTCGCCCGGACATTATCCCCGTCTCCGCTGCCCGATATCGTGTACGGTGAACAGGGAAAACCCGCCTTTGCGAAAGATCATCGGCTCTGGTTTAACCTGAGCCACAGCGGGGACGACATTGCCCTGCTGGTGAGCGATGAAGGTGAAGTAGGCTGCGATATCGAAGTGATACGCCCGCGTGATAACTGGCAGGCACTGGCGAACGCGGTTTTCAGCGTGGCGGAGCATGCAGAGCTGGAACGCGAAGCGCAGGAGGCGAAGCTCCCCGCTTTCTGGGGGATCTGGACGCGTAAAGAGGCGATTGTGAAGCAACGAGGCGGCAGCGCCTGGCAGATTGTCAGCATCGACAGTACCTCTGAGGCCCACTCGGTCAGCCAGCTTCAGTTTGGCTCGCTGAGTCTCGCCGTCTGCACACCCACTCCGTTCACCCTTACCCCCGGGGCGATTTTTCACCACGAGATGTCCGGGGCAGGAATATCACCAGCACGCCCAGCATAATCAACCCGACACCCGCCAGCCCCTGCCACGAGAACGACTCGCCCCAGCCGGGCAGCAGGATCGCCGCGCCCCACACCAGAATATAACTGAGGCTCAGCAAGGCGTACGCTTTGCTGAGCGCCATGCGATGCAGCGCCAGATACCAGCAGCCCATAGAGGCCACATAGCCCATCAGCCCCAGCAGCAGCGCGCCGGTACCGGACGAAAAATGCCAGAGGGCCCTGAAAAATGCCAGCGCTTCGCCGACGGGCGGAAGCGCCTGCATGGCACTGCGCAGCAGCAGCTGCGCGGCACTGACTAACGCCACGCTGCATAACGCCCAGCACGCCCCTTTCACAGGCTTCCTCCCAGCAAAACAATCCCGATCATAATCAACCCTACGCCCAGCCAGTGATGTCGGGCCACCTTCTCATGCCAGAGCCCCTTCGCTGCCAGCGTCACCCAGACAAAATTAAGGCTCAGCATGGGATAGGCGACCCCGACGGGAAGACGCTGCAATACCACCAGCCAGACCAGCATGCCGCAGCCCAGCGCCAGCAAGGCGAGCCCCAGCCACAGCACAATATGCGCGCCACGCCGCCCGGTTTTCGCCGGACGAGTCGCTTGTTTCTGACAGAGCTGTCCGGCGCAGGTCAGCAGACTAGCCAGCACCAGCCAAAGCCAGGTCATCATTGCGGCAGATACTGCAGGTAAGCCAGCCGCCCCTGGATATACAGGTAGTCCGGCTTTGGCAGGTTATCCCGGTTCAGATCGTCGTTCTTCGACAGCAGGATCACCAGCGACACGCTCCCCTGCTGGCGATGCCTCGCCAGCCACTGCGCAAAGTCATCTTTAGTGATAAAGCGGTCTTTCACGTCCGGATAATCCAGCCCGTAACGCAGTTCACCGCTCTGACCAAACATGATGATGTCATTACGTTTAAGCTCCCACGCCAGCCCTGCCGCCACGCCGACGTTATCGGCCAGCACGAACCGGCTCTGCTGGAGCGGGTCGCGCACGGTATCCACCAGCGACTGCGGCTGTTTGGAGTCCACCACCAGGTTGGGAATGGCAAAACCAATCAGTAACGCCAGCCCGGCAGGGCACAGCGCCGCCAGCCACCAGCGCTGCTGGCTCCGTCTGAAGCTAAACCAGCCCACCACGGCCCAGACGAGGAAGGCCACCACCGCGCAGAAGACTTTATACAGCTCGACCGATGTCCAGACCGGGTGCTTAGCCAGCCCCCACGGCGACACGACTAACGCCGCGATGACACCGAGGGTACCGAACGCCAGGTTGATCCCGGCATTGATGCGTAACACGCTGGCCCCCTTTTCCGCAGCGAGGCAGGCATAGCGCGCCATCAGGATCGCCAGCGGGGCAAAACACGGCAGGATGTAGGTAGGCAGCTTGCCTTTGGCAATGCTGAAGAATAAAAGCGGCATCACCACCCAACCGAGCAGATAAAGCCCGCCGCCTGCCGGATGTTTTTCACGCCAGCCCAGACGCAGCGCACCGGGCAACAGCGCCAGCCACGGCAAACTGCCCGCGACCAGGAATGGCAGGTAATACCAGAACGGGGCTTTGTGCTGGGCGTCGCTCTGGGCAAAACGCTGAATGTGTTCAACCCAGAAGAAGTAGCGCCAGAAATCGGGTTCACGCTGGGCAATCGCCAGCCCCCAGGGCAAGACAATAAGCACGCAGCTCAGGATCGCAAGCCCGCCAAAACTCAACACCTCTTTCCAGCGCTTTTGGGCAATCACCCACGGCAGGACGCCAAGGACCGGCACCGCCAGAGCGAGAAAGCCTTTGGTCATCACCCCCATGCCGCAGGCCAGCCCCAGCACGATGTAGCCCCCCGCTTTGCCAGCCAGGGTCTGCGCCTGCGAGGCCAGCCAGAAACTGCACATCGCCGCCGCCAGCCACAGGGAGATGATGGGGTCGAGCACGGCATAGGTGCCAATGCCATAGACCAGAAACAGCGTCAGGAAGATAAGGCCGGAGAACAGGGCAACGCGTTTATCGCGCCAGAGTTGCCAGGCCATCCAGATAACCAGTAGCGCCGTCAGGCCGGTGGAAAAGATGGCCCCGGCGCGCACGGCAAAGTTTGTATGGCCAAACAACAGTTGCCCGAGGCTGTTGACCCAGTAGCCAGCAATCGGCTTTTCAAAGTAACGCAGCCCCAGAAAATGCGGCACAATCCAGTTGCCGGAGGCGAGCATTTCACGGCTGATTTCCGCATAGCGCGTTTCATCAGGCTGCCATAACAGACGGATATCAACCGGAATGAGATAGTAAACAATAAACAGGGCGAAAAGCCCTAAGCCATAACGGGCGACTTTCATGGTACCGGACTCACGGTTTGTTGATAGCCAAGCCAGCCTTCCCGGCCAGCCATTTCACTTCGCACAATTTTGCCGACGGGCAGCGTACTGAGATCGTCTGGCAGCAGGTCGATCAACGGGCAGAACTGAATCCCCTCCTGCGCCGCCAGCGTCAACAGCGCATCGAAATCATGTTGATACGCAATCCCTTCCACCTCGGCGTGGATGGTGTAGACCGGGGTGCCGGTGTCGCGATGTATACGGTCCAGAATGTAGCGGTTGAAGCCGTCGGCGGTCACCTCGCGCCCCACCACTTCATCCCAGGTGGGCAGTGTGACCGGGATTTGCACCGTGCCAACGCGGTTTTCACCGAGCTGCGGTAAAAACGGTCCGCTGCCCCGGCAATCGCTGTTGTAGCGAAACGCGAACGGCTCTTTGGCTTTCACGACGCGTTGATCCGCACGCCATCCGGCCACGGCAGAGCAGCGCACCGACTGACCGATAATGGCCTCCAGCTCCCGCAGACCACGCTCGATTTCCCGGGCCAGGCGAGGAATGTCCCAGACGCCCGCCCAGGCCTGCCAGGCATGGTGATCCCAGGCATGCAGGCCGACCTCATGGTGCTGCGCCGCTTCACGGATGATGGCTTCGTTACCCGCGCCAATACGCCTGCCGGGCCATGCGGTACCGGCCAGCAAAATATCCCAGCCGTAGAGCGATGCTGCGCGCGAGCGCAGCATTTTGAACAGAAATGCCGGTTTAACCAGACGCCATAAATGACGTCCCATGTTGTCTGGCCCCACGCTGAAGAAGATGCTGGCACGCACATCGTGCTTGCTCAGCAGCCTCAGCAGTCCGGGAACGCCGTCACGCGTTCCCCTGAAGGTATCGACATCAATGCGTAAACCGACTTTTTTCATGAGGCCTGTTCCGACAGCTCCACGGTGCGCAGGAAGAAATCGAGCGTCTCATCAATGGTCTGCTCCATCTTCACCGTTGGCGTCCAGTTCAGGCAGCGCTTCGCATTGCGAATGCTCGGCTTGCGGTGCTCAACGTCCTGGTAGCCTTTGCCATAGTAGCTGCTGCTTTCCACTTCGCGGAATCCTGCAAACGGCGGGAACTGGTTACGCAGCGGATGGCGCTCAAAGCTTGCCAGCAGCATTTCGGCCAGTTCACGAATGCTCGCTTCGTTATCCGGGTTGCCGATGTTGATGATCTCCCCGTTGCAGCGGCCATCCTTGTTTTCAATGATGCGGAACAGGGCTTCGATGCCGTCGCTGATGTCGGTGAAGCAGCGTTTTTGTTTACCGCCTTCAATGAGCTTAATGGGCGAGCCTTCCACCAGGTTCAGGATCAGCTGGGTAATGGCGCGGGAGCTACCAATGCGCGCCGCGTTCAGGTTATCCAGACGTGGCCCCATCCAGTTGAACGGCCGGAACAGGGTAAAGCGCAACCCTTCTTTCTCGCCGTAGGCCCAAATTACGCGGTCCAGCAGCTGTTTAGAGACGGAGTAAATCCAGCGCTGCTTGTTGATCGGCCCAACCACCAGGTTAGAGGTATCTTCATCGAAGTTTTTATCGGTACACATGCCGTACACTTCGGAGGTGGACGGGAAGATGATGCGCTTATCGTATTTCACGCAGTCGCGGATAATCTTCAGGTTCTCTTCAAAGTCCAGCTCGAACACACGCAGCGGGTTGCGGGTGTACTCAATCGGCGTGGCAATGGCGACCAGCGGCAGCACCACGTCGCATTTTTTGATGTGGTACTCGATCCACTCGGAGTGGATGCTGATATCCCCTTCCACGAAATGGAAGCGCGGGCAGTCAAGGAAACGGCTGATGGCATCGGAGCCAATGTCGAGGCCATAAATTTCGTAGTTATCGTCTTTCAGCAGACGCTCGGTCAGGTGGTTACCAATAAAACCGTTTACGCCGAGGATCAGCACGCGGGTGCGGCGCTTAATTGCCACCACCGGGGCGCTGGTGATCAAGGCGCCGGGAACCAGCCCCAGAGACTGCGCCAGCTGCGCGCCCTGCACATAAACGCCGTTGTCGGTCTGACCGGTCACGATCTCCAGCGCCTGCTCGCCGCAGCTGACAATCAGCGGAGAGACAGAGACGATAGTGCCCGGTTTCGCGGCCGGGACATCGTCGCGCACGCGGGATTTCCAGACGATGAATTTGCTGACGCCGGCAAAGCTATACGCCCCCGGCCAGGGGTCGGTCACCGCGCGCACCAGGTTGTGCAGCTGGCGGGCGGGCTTGTTCCAGTCCAGACGGCCGTCTTCCGGCGTGCGGCGGCCAAAACAACTCGCCTTGCTCTCGTCCTGAGCGGTCTCGCTGAAGGTGCCGTTCAGGATGGTTGGCAGTGCATCGCGCAGCAGGCTTTGTGCCACCGAGCAGAGTTTCTGATGAAGCTGCAGCGCCGTCTCATCCGCATCAATGGCAACACGCTGCTGCGCAATGATGGCGCCCGCATCAGCGCGGTGCACCATGCGGTGCAGGGTCACGCCGGTTTCAGTTTCGCCATTCACCAGCACCCAGTTCAGCGGCGCGCGGCCACGGTAGGCGGGCAGCAATGAGCCGTGAAGGTTAAATGCCCCTTTCGTCGCCAGACGTAAAATATCGTCGCAAATCAGGTTGCGGTAGTAGAACGAGAAGATGACATTCGGGGCGGTGTCGCGAATGCGATCCACCCACAGCGGGTGGTTGATATCGTCCGGCGCGTAGACCGGAATGCCGCGCTCGGCGGCGATACGCGCCACGGAGCCAAAGAAGTTATTCTCGCCTGCGGTGTCCGGATGCGTGAAGATGGCAGCGATATCATAACCCGCTTCAAGCAGGGCATGCAGGCCCGCGCACCCCATATCGTGATAGGCAAAGACAACAGCTTTCATGGGTGTTTTTCCTCTTGAGAGACTTTGTGTTCCTGGCGGACAACACGTTGAATAAAGTAGCGCGGACGTGCGCGAACATCGTTATAGATACGGCCAATGTACTCACCGAGCAGGCCCATCCCGACAAACTGGGCGCCGATGAACATGAACAGCACGGCAAAGAGCATGAACACCCCTTCCGCCGCCCACTGGGGGCCAAAGACCAGACGCAGGACGACCAGCAAAACGGAAAGCGTAAACCCGGCCAGCGCGATAATGCTGCCAAAGACGCTCAGCAGGCGCAGCGGCGTGGTGGTCAGGCAGGTGATGAGGTCGTACATCAGGTTGATAAGACGCATAAAGCTGTACTTCGACTCCCCGTGCTCACGCTCGGCGTGCAGCACCGGGATCTCCGTCGCCTTACGGGCAAAGGTATTCGCCAGAATCGGAATGAAGGTGCTGCGTTCATGGCAGTGCAGCATGGCGTCGACAATATGGCGGCGATAGGCGCGCAGCATGCAGCCGTAATCGCCCATCGCTTTGCCGGTGGTGCGCTGGATCAGGCGGTTGATGGTGCGGGAAGCCAGCTTGCGGAACAGGCTATCCTGACGATTCTGCCGTACCGTACCCACCACGTCGTACCCTTCGTCGGCTTTGGCGACCAGCCGGGGGATCTCCTCCGGCGGGTTTTGCAGATCGGCATCCAGCGTGATGACCAAATCCCCCGTCACGTGGCTGAAACCGGCCATAATGGCCGAATGCTGGCCATAGTTGCGGTTAAGCAGCACCGCGACGATATGGCTGCCTTCGGCCTGCGCAGCCTCGGTCAACATCAGGGCGGAGTTATCGCTGCTGCCGTCATCCACCAGCAGGATTTCGTAGGCTTTGCCCAGCGTCTCGCAGGCGGCGGTGGTGCGGCGGATCAGTTCGGGCAGGCTCTCCTGCTCGTTATAAACGGGGATCACCACAGAAACTTTTTGTACAGGCGGCGCACTGAACATATCAATGTCCTGCAAGCTGATGGAGCGCGGTAATGACGCGGGTTGTGTCGTCATGAGTCATGTCCGGGAAAAGTGGGAGAGAACAAATACGCGCGCTGTTCCATTCAGAATGCGGGAGCGATACATCAGGAAAACGCTCGCGGTAGTATTTTTGGGTGTGTGCCGCGCGGAAATGCAGGCCAGTGCCGATACCCTTCTCCTTCAGGGCCGCCATCAGGTTATCGCGGGAGATCCCGCAGCGGGCTTCATCCACGCGAATAATAAACAGGTGCCAGGCGTGCACATGCGGCCATGATGGAATAGTGAGCGGCTGGAACGGCGTGTCGGCCAGCTCGCGCAGGTAGCGTTCGGCGATGTCCTGACGGCGTTTATTGGCCTGTTTCAGTTTGCCCAACTGCACCAGCGCCAGCGCGGCGTTGATATCCGCGAGGTTGTATTTAAAGCCGGGCACGATCACTTCGGCCTGCGGCGCGCGGCCGTGGGTCTGGCGGTCATAGGCATCGACGCCCAGACCGTGGAATTTCAGGCTGCGGATTTTTTGTGCCAGCTGTTCGTCATCCGTCACCACCAGACCGCCCTCGGCGCAGGTCATGTTTTTAATGGCGTGGAAGGAGAAAATTGCCGTGCCCTGCCAGCCCACGTGACGGTCTTTGTAGTACGTGCCCGCGGCGTGTGCCGCATCTTCGATCACCGGAATACCGTGACGTTCCCCCACCGCGCGGATAGCATCGATATCACACGGCGCACCGGCGTAATGCACCGGGATAATCGCTTTGGTACGCGGAGTAATCGCGGCGTCTACCGCGTCCGGAGTGACCATCAGGGTATCTTTGTCCACATCGATCATCACCGGGTTTGCCCCCAGCAGAACGATCATATTCAGCGTGGAGACCCAGGTCAGGGAGGGGGTGATGACGTCATCGCCGGGGCCAATACCCAGCGCCATCAGGGTGACGTGCATCCCGGCCGTTGCCGAACTGACGGCAATGGCGTGGTGATTCCCGGTCAGCTGACAAAATGCCTCTTCAAGCGCCTGATTTTTCGGCCCGGTCGTGATCCAGCCAGAGGTTAATACCTCCTGCAACGCCGCGATTTCCTCATTACCCATTGAGGGGCGGGAAAAAGGCAAAAAATCACTCATCATTAATTTCCTTGCAATAAGAATGGCATGCTTTTGATATTAACCAATTAGCGGACCGTTTATTTCAACGGTTCATAAACTCATATCAAGGTAGCGCTCATTTCTTAGGGAAAAATTAAGAGAGGGAATTAAAATGTTTTCACATGAATATAAATATCTTTAAAAACATAAAGTTATAAAATTATGAATTATTTATTTTGTGACAGCACTCAATTTTTTCAAAATGTAACGTTTAAACCAAAGCTCAACAAACAAAAAAAATCCCGGTTATTTCTTTAAAAACAGAAATAACCGGGAACTTTTCTTTTTAGTTAATTGTCGCGCTTATTTTAAATTATTTGGGAAGTCAGCGGGCAATTCATTGGCCGCACACGCAATTACGCTGTCATCGTTGGCCCCACAGTCGCGCACGAAGGTAATGGTGGCAAATTCATCAATCACTTCTGTTGGATAGGCCGGACCTGCATCGCGATAGCTGTTCATCAGTGGAATGTGATCGTTCTGGAAGCAGACGGTTTTTTCCGGGTTGTTCATGACCCAACGCGGGAAGAAGATAGTGCCATGGAACAGTTTGTCCCCAAGGTTCACAATCAGGCTAACGTCGGTGCCGGTGGGTTCAGTCCAGGAAATTTTATAAATACTCTCACCTACGCGAACAACATACACCTGCTGATCTTTTACCCAACGATTCCCCACCAGGCCGCTGTGAATACGGTAGTCGATGGTATTTTCATTTTTGATATAAATCTCGTAGTTCCAGCCATTATCGTAGGTATAAACCAGATGTTTGCCGATGAAGCCACTTAAGTCGTGTTTGTCGAAGGTGCTCATATAATGTCTCCTTTGTTTTGATGAGACGATCCTACCCCTTCAAAAAATGAATGAATAACGCTATGTTTGAATCAAATTCATCCAAATTTTAGATTGATTATGCACAAGACGACGCTCGAACAATGGTCCTTGCTGGAGAAGGTGGTGGATGCGGGCAGTTTTGCCAGAGCCGCGGAA
Source organism: Enterobacter cloacae complex sp. IR5384 (assembly GCF_049237265.1). Lineage (NCBI taxonomy): Bacteria > Pseudomonadati > Pseudomonadota > Gammaproteobacteria > Enterobacterales > Enterobacteriaceae > Enterobacter > Enterobacter cloacae complex sp. IR5384. Next base: position 118,867 of record NZ_JBMKHJ010000010.1, read on the forward strand.
GAGACGCACCGCAGCCAGTCTTCCGTCAGCTATAACCTGGCGCTACTGCAGGAACGGCTGGGGGTGGCGCTTCTGGTGCAGGAAGGCCGTCGGGCGGTGTTGACCCCTGCCGGGGAACTGCTGCTCAACCAGGTCAAACCGCTGCTGAAAGCCTTCGCGTACGTTGAGACACGCGCGCTTACCCTGCGTAACGGAATGCGCACGCGGCTGGATCTGGTGGTGGACAATATCTTTCCCCGCCGTCGTCTGTTTGCCATCCTGCGTCAGTTCCAGCAGCAGTATCCGCAGACTCAGGTCCGTCTCACCGAAGTGCTGGAAAATACCCGCGCCGATGCCATCAATGATGAAGCCGATGTGATGGTCTTAACCCGCCGCCAGGATATGACCGGGCTTGGCGAATGGCTGATGAATATCGACTTTGTTGCCGTAGCCCATCACCAGCATCCGCTCTTTCAGCTCGACGCGCCGCTGAACGACGACATGCTCCGCCCGTGGCCGCTGATTAAAATTGCGGACAACCAGACCGCGGCGCACTCAGCCAGTGGCTCGTGGACCTTTTCCACCATTGACGCGGCCATTGAGGCGGTGATGTCGCAGGTGGGTTACGGCTGGCTGCCGGAGGAGCGCATTCAGACTCAGCTGGAACAAGGGGTACTGAAGATGCTGCCGCTCAGCCATGGCGTGCGGCGAGCCACGCCGCTGCACCTGATTGTGAAGCGCTCGCTTAGCCCGCTGGACGAACAGGTTGAGTCGCTATTGCGCCTTTTTAGCCAGGAGCCGTCATCGTCACCTGCTACGCTTTAAGGTCCGAACGTTAAAACGATAAGGAGCAGATGATGAAAATCGATTTTACGGGGAAAGTGGCGCTGGTCACCGCCTCAACGGGTGGAATTGGCTTCGCCATTGCCAGAGGGCTGGCAGAAAGCGGTGCGGAAGTGATCGTCAATGGCCGCAGTACCGAGTCGGTGAATAAAGGTATTCAGCAGCTGCAGCAGGTAGTGCCGGGCGTGCAGGTGCGTGCCGCGATAGCCGATCTCAGCACGCCGGAAGGGGTCGAGTCGCTGCTGAAGGTGGCGAATAACGTGGACATTCTGGTCAACAATGCCGGGATTTACGGGCCGCAGGATTTCTATGCCACCGACGATGACACCTGGGAACGTTACTGGCAGACCAACGTGATGTCCGGCGTGCGTCTCTCCCGCGCGCTGCTTCCCGGCATGGTGAAGAAAGGCTGGGGCCGCGTGGTATTTATCTCCTCCGAGTCGGCCTGCAATATCCCGGCGGACATGATCCACTACGGCGTGACCAAAACGGCACAGCTCTCGCTGGCACGCGGACTGGCGAAGTTCGTGGCGGGTAGCGGCGTGACGGTCAACAGCGTATTGCCGGGGCCGACGATGTCTGACGGATTCGCAGAGATGATGAAAGACGAGATCGAGAAGACCGGTAAGTCGCTGGAACAGCTGGCTAAAGAGTTCGTGATGGCCAACCGCCCCAGCTCGGTGATCCAGCGAGCGGCCACGGTTGAAGAGGTCGCCAATATGGTGGTCTATGTCTGCTCAGCGCAGGCCTCCGCCACGTCTGGCGCGGCGTTGCGCGTCGACGGTGGCGTGGTGGATGACATTATCTGAGTGGCTCAGGCCGCAAGAATGAGAAAAAAAGCGTGAGGTTTAAGGACTGTGGCGCCAAAGCAGGTAAACTAACGAGCAGAATGTGTATTTCAGCTAAGACGTATTTATGACCAATATGATTGCCGACGAGACCGTGGCCAAATCTAACGTGCTCTCTGTCTTCGACTTTGATGGAACGTTAACACACCACGATAGCTTCATCCCTTTCCTGCGTTTTGCCTTCGGGAAACGTTACTTCGCGGGACGACTGGTGCGTATGGCATTGCCGACGCTCCACTGCGTACGCCGCAAGCTAACGCGTGATGAGCTAAAAGAGGTGCTGATCAAAACGTTCCTGACGGGGGTGGATGAACACTGGTTACGTCAGCAGGCGGAAGCGTTTTGCGAAAAATACTGGAACAAGCTGATGCGCCCCGAGGGGGTGCTGGCGGTGGCGGCGGAGGTGAACTCTGGCGCGGAAGTGACCATCTGTTCCGCCTCTCCGGCACTGGTGCTCCAGCCGTGGGCTGACAAGCTTGGCATCAAGCTGATTGGCACACAACTGGAAGTGAAAGACGGTAAGCTGACCGGGCGCATTACCGGTAACAACTGCCGCTGCGCCCAGAAAGTCGCCAGACTGGAAAAGGTGTATGGCAATCTGAACGAGTACCACCTGCGCGCCTGGGGGGATACCCGTGGCGACCACGAACTGCTGGCCGCAGCGCAGGATCCACACTGGCGGCACTTCCACCCACCGCGCAAGCGCCGCAACTCACCGATTAAGGGTTAGGTGCGGTCTGGTGCCCTCACCCCGGCCCTCTCCCACAGGGAGAGGGAGAAGAGCGTTGCATCAGGCCTCACGTTTCCCAGGGAACATCACGCTCGCAATAATCCCCAGCGCCAGCACGCCTAATACTACGAACAGACTGGTCGTCGCGCCAATGCTGTAGCCGTGATGCCAGAAGTGATCTGTTGCATTCAACCCGAGCTTGAACGCCACGAAGAACAGCAGCAGGACCACCGCCTTCTCCAGGTGAACCAGATACTGCTTCAGCGCTTCCAGTACGAAATAGAGCGTACGCAGGCCGAGGATGGCAAACATCATGGCGCTGTAGATAATCAGCGGCTCGCGGCTGACGGCGATAATGGCCGGTACGGAGTCAAACGCGAACATCACATCTGACAGCTCCACGACCGCCACGCAAAGTAATAATGGCGTCGCGTAACGTTTCGCTTTTTTGACGCGCCCAACCATTACGTCCTGGTTTTCTGTTTTTTCCAGCTCCGCATCCACCTCTTTCTGGGTCAGAATAAAGGCGTGGCTGCTGATTTTCGGCCAGACAGGATAGAAGCGTTTTACCAGGCGATAGGCCAGGTGTCCGGAGTAATCTTCAACCTCGTCGCTCTCTTCGTTACGCCTGAGCATCATTACCGCCGTCCAGCCAACGACCAGCGCGAAAATAACCTCCACGTACGGCCCCAGACTCAGCAGGCTGGTCCCAATGGCCACGAAGATACCGCGGAAGACAATCGCCCCCAGCACCCCCCAGTAGAGTACGCGGTGACGGTACTTATCCGGCACGCCGAACCAGGCGAAAATCGCCATCATCACAAACAGGTTATCGACCGAGAGTACCTCTTCCAGCGCGTAGCCGGTGAGGAACAGGCTCGCCATCTCGGCACCGTGGTGAACATACAGGAACCCGGCAAACGCCATCGCCATTGAGAACCAGAAAACGGACCACATTGCGGCACTTTTCAGCGAGACAGGCTTATCGTGACGGTGCATGAAGAGGTCGATAAACATCGCCCCGACAGCCATCACCACAAAGACAACAACGGTTTCCGTCGGGAAACCGAGATGAGCAGTAGACATACACAACCCTTTTGTAGAGGCAAAACACAAAAACCATGCAGACTGGCATATGCCAGCAGAGAAAAAGAGTGGTGCTCTGGGCACATCACTCTGAAAAGTAAAAGTTTAAACGTTCTTTTCGGCTGTGTAGAGACATTAAAGTTGTATCCTTTAACCTGAAAAAGACTTTAAAGTTGTAAAGTTTTAAAAAAACACATACAAAACATGATGCTAAGTGTGTATCACACGCTGTTCCAACATTATGCCTTGATGTTCTTGCAGGAACTGCAATTTACAGGAGGAAAAAGGTGTTTTTGTAGTTATCTGGCGTTACGTGACAGTGTTGGTCAGATACTTCCACCTCTTCAGAGTTAAAGTTTGATATATGGGAAAAAAAACGCTCCCGGACGGGAGCGTAAGCCAGTGACTTCGGCGTCAAATGAGGGTCTAACAAGTGGAGCTGCGGGTTAATTCTGGGTGATCTGACTGCGATGCTTATCAGCCTGCTGCTGGTGAACAACGGAAGACTGACCATTATTCGCCTTCTCATGTACAGCTGCGGCCTTCTCATGCTCGCTCATTTCAGAAAATGACTTTGCTGTTTCGTTGGTAGCTCCGGGTTTAGCTTTCATCATTTTTTTATGCATTTCAGCCATGTCCTGGTGGGCAGCAGAATTGCTGTTTTGCATCATGTCATGGGACATTGCGGCCTGATCGTGACTGCTCATATCCATCATTGTCATGCTGTCTCCCTGAATTGCACTTTTTTCAGCAGATGACTGCATCTGGTGGGCAGGTGCCTGTGCATTATTTACCTGGTCATGCATGTTCATTGTCTCTGCAGCCATGGCAGATGAAGCGGCAGCCATAATGGCAACAAATGATACGAGAATCTTTTTCATGGTTGGGTCTCCGGTGTTTACATACCCAAACAATCAATGGCTTATAACAGAGAAAGCAGTTGATCTCAGGGCGGGTTAATCATCACTCCAGGAACCAGGTGATTGTGTTATCACGCTGCTCCTGATTTATGAATAATTATAAAAAACCGCCTCTGTTTATCGCGTGACTGAATGATGACAATTTTGTCACCTTCCAGGTTTCTCCTGAACAACGGGATTAATCCATTAACAGGCGCACTTTGAACACAATTTCACGCCCCTGCTGTTCTGCTGACAGCTCGCCGCCGTGAGCATGAATGATCGACCTTGTAATTGATAATCCCAGCCCCGCGCCTTCCGTGTTGTAGAACCTTGATGAGTCTGCGCGATAGAACCGGTCAAACAAACGTTCCAGATTAGCGGGAACCTGGCCGGACATCGTATTCGTAATCATCACGTTCACACAGTCACTGTCACGCTCAAGGTGTATCGCTGTACAGGTGTTATCGGGAGAATACTTGATTGCATTGGAAAGCAGGTTACTGAAAGCACGTCGGAGCATATCGCTGTCTCCGGCAACAACGCCCTCTCCTTCAACCGTGATTGTCTTTCCTGTTTCGTCTGCCAGGGGCTCGAACAACTCACGTAATTCATTCAGTTCGGCTGCCAGATCCACATCATGTTTATCCAGCCGCAGCAGACCATGCTCTGAACGTGCCAGAAAAAGCATGTCACTGGTCATTCGTGACAACCTTTTCAGTTCTTCCAGGTTAGCGAATAAAATTTCGCGGTAATGCGAAACATCCCTTTCCTTAGCCAGTGCAAACTGCGTCTGCATCATCAGATTACTGACTGGTGTGCGCAGCTCATGCGCGATGTCAGACGAGAAATCTGACAGTTTCCGGAATGCCCCCTCCAGGCGATCAAACATATTATTGAACTCCTGCATGGTCTCAGAGATTTCCGGCGGAGCCAGATCGGGATTTAGACGCTGATCCAGGCTGTGTACGGTCATGGAGGAAGCCAGACTGGTCATTTCCCGTAGCGGTTTCAGACCAATACGTGTGGTCAGCCAGCCCAGAAAAACAGAAATAAAGACCAGACCGATATTGAACCAGAACAGCCAGGTACTGAGTTTGTCCATAAACAGGGTGTGATACCCAGTATCCGTGGCAACCGTAATGATGACATGTTTGCTTTTACCCTGTTCCGGCGTCACGGCAACCCGCCGCGAGATACTGCGGTACACGGTGTTATTTTCTTCCGTCTGGATCATATAGTCGAGAATATCACCCGACTTATTAAGCAGGACCGCTGGAACAACAGAATTTTTGGCATAGAGTTCAACAATTTTTTCATTTTCCATGTTTTTTATAGAAATGAATAAGCCATTGTGCCCCACCATCGCATCGTTTATTTTTTCTGATAATGACTTAATATCCGTTTTGTTCCTGAACGTCTCTGTTTTAAGAAACTCTTCGGTGAGCTGAAGTTTACCTGTCAGAAAATCGCGGTCCTGATTATCGAAATAGCCATTAAGGGTGCTAATCAGGATAAAACTTGATAACCACCATACCGTAAGCATCACCGCAGAAAAAATCAGGCTCAGGCGTGTGGTCAGGGAAATTTTGAACCTCACTCTTCTCTGATCTCCAGGACATATCCGGCACCGCGAACGGTATGGATCAGTTTTGGCTCAAAGTCATCATCAATTTTACTTCTCAGACGTCTCACGGCGACATCAATCACATTCGTATCACTGTCAAAATTCATGTTCCAGACCAGGGACGAGATAAGACTCCTGGGTAACACTTCTCCGGTGCGTTGCAGCAGCAACTCAAGCAGAACGTATTCTTTACCGGTGAGATGGATCTTCTTCCCCGAACGGATCACGGTCCGGCGCACCATATCAACGGTCATATCGGCGATGGTGCAGACTGTTGCGGCCTGCGAGCGTGCCCGGCGCAGTAGGGTTCTTACACGTGCAACCAGCTCCGTAAAATCAAAGGGCTTAATCAGGTAGTCATCTGCGCCAAGCTCCAGTCCTTTCACTTTGTCCCGCACGTTGTCCTTTGCGGTTAAAAACAGGACCGGTTCTTCGTGCCCGGACTCCCTCAGTGCGCTGATGATTTGCCACCCGTCGAGGAAAGGCAGCATCACGTCCAGTATTATCAAATCATACTGTCCCTTCGACGCGGCCCCGAGACCATCGCGGCCATTATTAAAGAGATCGGCCTGATAGCCTTCCTCAACCAGTCCCTGCTGCAGGTAACGACCTGTTTTTTGTTCGTCTTCAACGATTAAAATACGCTGCATGGTCAACTCGCTGATATGAAAGTAAAAATCTCACGCATGAGCTTTGGCTGTCCCCTAGCTGACCTGAGACGGAGCAAGCATTCCAAGCCACGCTACGGCGCCCAGAATGATAATCGCAACAACGAATTCTGTCAGGATGCTGTTTCGCATCAGGGCAACGCTGCGATCATAATTCCCTTCCCTGACCATAACTTCAAGCCGGGGACCCAGGTGAAACCGGTTTGCTGCAGCCAGAAGAAGCATCAGAACAAACAGAGCCGTCTTGGCAAGCAATATCCTCCCCCAGGAACTGTTGAATAAGGGAGTTAAGTTACCCTCAGCAATATACAGATAGTTGACCAGCGCACTCAGGATCAGGGCTACAACAATCACCGTTCCTGCCGTGGCAAATTTTGCCAGGGAGTCAGATATCACAATGACGCTCTGTGCATTATGCTCGTTTCTGCGCATCAGCAGGATAGCAAATGCAACCAGAGCACCTGTCCAGGCACCTGCAGCGCCGAGATGGGTCAGATCGCTCAGTAAATGGAGATAGTAATGCAGACCGTCATGCATAACGGCGTGTCCTCCCCAGGCAAGTGTAGCCAGCGCCACGCCCCCACTCATCGTCATCAGCAGGCAGGACAATACTCTCTTATTAGTGTAAAGGAACAAAGCACCGAGTGTGGTAAACAGGGCACAGAGCCTGACAATCCAGCTAATACCCACATCAGTTTCTTCTATCACCATCTCGATAACATGGATGGATAATTCTCTGAGGTCAGTTACTCCACTCATGGCATTAGATACCAGGAGCATATTAATGCCAGTAAGAATGATGCCTGTAACAACAGCAAAAGTTATAAACGACCTGAAATTAGTCAGGTTATAGGTTTCATGTCTGACACCGCTTATTCCATATATCTGAAAAAATGGCAATCCAAATATTACCATCAAATCCAGATAAAGAAGAAAACGAATAACAATCATAATCAGGTCGTTCATAATATTACTTCACTGTAAAGGTGTAATTACCGGTAATAGGGTGCGTATCTGAAGAAACCGCGCGCCAGTCAACACGATAAGTGCCAGCGGGTAAAGGCTCTCGCGGAATAATGACCATCGATTTAGGGTCAGCGCCTGGCGCCACTTTTGCCGCGACCGGCATCGGAGAATGTGATGACATGCCTTTCATACCCGTCATCGTTAATTTTGCACCTGAGAATTTCACGGTCAGATTTTCCGAGAAATTAAGCTGAATCTTTTCCGGGGCCGCTACGGCTGAATCAGCCTGTGGCACAGAGCTTTTTAATTCCGGATGGGCCATAGCAGAGAAAGCAACGCCCATAACGAGGCCACCTGTAAGAATGGCTTTATTTAAAATCGACATTTTATTTACCTGTTTAGTTGAGTGTTTTATATCAGTGCGTTAAAACCAGATTCTGGCTCCCGCCAGGAATACTACCTGATGGTCTTTCTCACCTTCTCTTTTCGCCATATCGGATGTTTTCCCGTAAAGTTGATTCCAGGAAACGCCTATATAGGGTGCAAACTCACGGCGTATTTCATAGCGCAGCCGGAGCCCCAGCTCTGTGTCAGTCAGTCCCCTGCCGCGACCCCGCGATTCATCATCCTGACTGTAGAAATTCACCTCATAGGATGGCTGGAGTATGAGCCGGTTAGTCAGTAAAACGTCGTATTCTCCTCCCAGACGAAGGGCTGCTTTTCCGCCATTACTGACAAAACCCGTAATTTCAGACTCAAAATTATAGAGTGCCAGCCCCTGAAAACCGACAGCAGCCCAGGTCCGGGCAGAAGCAGGTCTGAAATCCTGCCTGACACCCGCAACCAAATCCCACCATGGGCCAACCGCATGTCCCCAGAGTAACTGCGCTTCAGCCGCCTCCGTTTCCCCATTGCTTCGTTCACCTTCACTCTTTAGCCAAATCCGATCTGTGTCGCCTCCAATCCAGCTGTTAACACTCCAGCTGAAATTGTTGGTGTTATCCGACCGTTGCCATTCCAGTTGATCCAGCAGAACCAGATAATTAATCGCACTGTCGTGAATCGCATGCCCCTGTAAATTGCCGAATGCAGCCTTCCGGTCGGCATCGGTAACAGGCGGAATTGGCGTTCTGCTCTCAGTTACAATGGGCTCCATTGACGTCATCTCAGTGAAATTCTCATCTGCTGGCATCTGCATGGCAGACATGTCGTGCCCGGCGTGGGGATCTGCAGAGACGGAGCCCGCCGCAATAGAAAGCTGTGAGGTAAACAAACCGGCGACCAGAACAGGTATGGCCTTCAAATTTCTCTTCATTCGCATCATTCCTCCACCCGGACTTCACGAAACATTCCCATTTCCATGTGATAGAGCAAATGGCAGTGATACGCCCAGCGGCCAAGCGCATCTGCTGTCACTCTGTAACTGCGTTTTGTACCAGGGGGAACATCTATTGTGTGTTTACGAACCATGAAATTACCGTTTTCATCTTCCAGATCGCTCCACATACCATGCAGGTGAATGGGGTGAGTCATCATGGTATCGTTGATCAGCGTGATCCTGAGCCGCTCACCGTATTTCAGCAGCACCGGTGCGGCATCTGAAAACTTGATTCCGTTAAATGACCAGGCAAACTTTTCCATGTGGCCGGTTAAATGCAGTTCTATGGTACGGCCAGGTTCACGTCCGTCAGGATCCTCAAAGCGGCTTTTCAAATCCGCGTACGTGAGAACCTTTCTTCCGTTATTTCGAAGACCAATACCCGGATCATTTAACTTCGGAGAGACGCTCATCGCCTGCATATCAACCAGTGGGTTATCCGTTTCTGACGCAGGATGACTTTGCATACCCGGCATTCCGGCCATCCGGGAATGATCCATACCGGCCATGCTGCTGTGATCCATGGGCGCGGAGGATGTCCCGCTATCCGGAAGGTCAGCACCGTCCATAGACATCATCTCTCCGCTGTTATCCATGCCTCCCATCTGGCTGTGGTCCATTCCTGCCATATCATGTCCCATTCCCCCCATACCCATATCTTCCATGGTCAACAGAGGACGGGGATCGAGGGGGGGAACGGCAGCACTTAACCCCTCTCTCGTGGCCAGTGTCCCTCGAGCGTAACCGGTCCTGTCCATGGATTGTGCGAAGATGGTATAGGCCTCACCCTGAGGCTCCACAATGACATCATAGGTTTCGGCAACGGCAATCCTGAATTCGTCAACGGTAACCGGGTTTACATACTGGCCATCTGCAGCCACGACCGTCATTTTCAGCCCGGGGATACGGATATCGAAATAGGTCATTGCCGAGCCGTTGATAAACCGTAAGCGTATCTTTTCACCGGGACGGAACAGTCCGGTCCAGTTTTTCAGCGGGGCCTGCCCGTTCATGAGATAGGTGTAGGTGTAGCCACTGACATCCGCGAGGTCAGTCGGATTCATTTTCATTTCAGCCCACATTTTCCGATCGGCAATGGTGGCTGACAGCCCCCTGGTATTCACGTCGCGGAAAAAAGAGCCAACGGTTGGTTTATTGAAATTGTAGTAATCCGACTGTTTTTTTAATTTTTTCAGCAGGCTGTGAGGATTTTCATCGGTCCAGTCAGACAACATGACCACATGCTCACGATCGTAAGTAAACGGTTCTGGCTCCCCGGCATCGATGATAATGGCACCGTATACCCCCTCCTGTTCCTGCAGACCGGAATGGCTGTGGTACCAGTAAGTCCCGTTCTGCTTAACCTTAAAGGTGTAAACGTAGGTATCATCAGGCTCTATGCCCATAAAACTCAGCCCCGGAACACCATCCATATTGGCCGGAAGAATAATGCCGTGCCAGTGAATGGACGTCTGTTCATTAAGACGGTTTTTGACCTTCAGGGTAATGGTGTCACCTTCTTTCCAGCGAAGAACGGGCCCCGGCAGGCCTCCATTGATTGTTTTGGCCTGACGCTCACTGCCCGTGATATTGACGGCCGTTTCACCAATGGTCAGGTCAAACTGAGTACCCTGCAGGGATGCGGCAACTGGCAGGCTCAGACTGGAACGCGCATTGAAACTCCATACGCCAAGACTTCCGGCTACGCCAGAGAGGGTTAACCCCTTCAGGAAAGTTCGTCGAGACGTTTTCAACAGCATGCGCATTCCCTTATTTAAAGTATGGTTACTGACAGAATTCGAGAACCGATTTAAATTAAATTACTGGTTCATCCACTTACAATGAAATGAATCTAGCACACCTTAAGAAACAAATTCATTACAATCGTGTAATGTACATAGCTGTATTACATTTACGTCATCTTCCCCACAGGTTGATTATTTTTATATATGATCATAAGGACATCTTTTATGTACCTCAGAAGGTAATTACACATGAATATATTAATCACGACCACTGCGTTTACAGCTTTATTTTGTGGGGCAGCTTTTGCTCAGTCCAGTGATATTGCCCATGAAGCACATCGATTTGTTAATAATGCCTCAGCCGTCAGTCATGTGAATTCCTCGACGCATGAAAACTTACCGGACAGGGTTAATAAAAACAACACGCCCTCATTCTCTGAAATGAATGAACATGAAAGGGCCATTGTTGCTCATTCATTTATGAACAACAGCGCGTCCTATGCGCATCAGAAAATGATTGAGGAACATAAAAAAATGCTGTCCGGCAGTGATGCAAATTCAAAGACCTCGTCTTCTTCTTTTAACGAACTGAATGCCGGAGAAAAAGCCGCTCTCGTGCATGAGCAGGTCAATAATGCCGGTGCGGAAGCACATCAGACGCAGGCAAGAAAGCTTCGCGGGCTGTATTCGACCAGGTAACTGCAGGCGGGTTAGTGCTTAGCGTCAGGTGCGCAGCAGGGCTTTACTGACGGGTTACGTAGCAGGACATGAGCCCCATATTGCTCTGCCGTAACCTGTTTCAGTCCCGTTAATCATCACCGTCGGGCTGGTCATACAGTTCCCAGAGCTTCAGGAGCAAACGGGAAACAAGATATGTTACAAAAATGACGACCATCAACGGTGCTCCCGATTAACTGACAGATGACACGCCTCCTGAAAACCCCTAGCATACGCCGCAGTGTTCATGCTAACGGCGAATTCCAGTAAATGTATTCTACCGATGTCGTAAAAGAAAATGCCTACCTTTCAGCCACCCGCTCGGGGCTGGAATCGAACGAGATCGCTACTCTTCAGCGCTCCTTGCCTTCCCGGTTTAATCTGCGGCATTTGAAAAAAAATGAATCATTAAAACTCGTACTGCAAAAGAAAGCGGGAAAATCACGTGTCGTGGCCTATAAATTTACGTCCGGTTCATTTAATTACACGGCGTATCGTATATCAGATAAAAAGTTCTATAACCTTTCCGATACTTCCGGGAAAGGCAGTCTCGATTATCCGTTACCGGCCACAGCAAGACTCAGTTCGCCTTTCAATCCTGCAAGACTTAACCCGGTATCGGGAAAAGTGAGTCCCCATAATGGCATTGATTATTCCATGCCCATGAACACGAAAATAGTCAGCGTCATCGACGGAAAAATCACCCGGGCCGAATACAACAGTACCATGGGATATTTTGTTGAAGTAACGGGAAAAGCCGGTGTTAAAACTCGCTATCTCCACCTCAATAAAATACTCGTTACTAAAGGGGCCAGGGTTACACGGGGAGGTGCTATTGCGTTATCCGGTAACAGCGGACGTTCATCCGGTCCTCATCTGCATTACGAGCTGGTCATCAATAACAACCCTGTTAACTCTCTGGCGTTCCGGGCAGCGGCACCCGCTGATAACAAACTCGAACAGCATGCCTTTGCGCATGCCAGAGACTACGAACGATACCTGGACTGATAACGGGACCGCGACGCGGCCCCGTCTGCCGGATTAATTTTTTTTATCGTTTTCACTTCCGTGATGTTGATGATCTCCATGCCCTCCGTGGCCGTGGAAAAGATGCATTAGCGGGCAGACCAGCAATAACAGATATGGCCAGTAACCTGCCACATGTGACCAGTGTTCGCGCAGGAGGGCAAATGCCGCGATCGCGGCGACAGCAATAAGCGCATAGGTGGTACTTTTCATACTGGACTCCTTCTGTTCGTAACTGACCCTTCACTCAGTGTTATTTCCCGAGCCTGACACTTTTCAGACGCAACGCATTCACAATGACGCTGACGGAGGAAAGAGCCATGGCCGCCGCCGCAATAACTGGCGACAGCAGTATTCCATACACAGGATAAAGCAGACCTGCAGCCACAGGCACGCCAAGTGCGTTGTAGATAAATGCAAAAAACAGATTCTGACGGATATTTTTCATGGTGATCTCTGACAGATGACGGGCCCTGTTCAGTATCATCAAGTCGCCTTTGAGAAGGGTGACTCCGGCACTTTCAATTGCCACATCTGTACCCGTTCCCATGGCTATACCCACGTCAGCCGCTGCCAGCGCCGGGGCATCATTCACACCGTCTCCGGCCATCGCAACCACATGGCCAGACTCTTTCAGTCGGGTTATCACTGCTTTTTTGCCATCCGGCAGAATTCCGGCTTCAACCTCATCTATTCCCAGTTTCCGTGCGACTGCTTCAGCAGTAAGCTGGTTATCCCCGGTGAGCATAACGATGCGGATCCCCGCCTGACGCAAAGCTTTAAGCGCATCCGGCGTGGTTGTTTTCACGGGATCCGAGATAGCTATCAGGCCTGCAAGGTCCCCGTCTGTGGCCACATAGATAACGGTAGCGCCTTCCATCCGCAACGTATCCGCAACGGCCTTTTGATTATCAATAACTATACTGTTTTCCTGCATAGCCAGTTCATTACCAATAACAACCCGTTGACCTTCGACATCGCCTGAGACACCTTTACCCGACGGTGCATCGAAATGAGTGACTGCGGGTATTGCGATCCCCTTTTCCTGTGCTGCTTTAACTACTGCCATACCCAGCGGATGCTGCGAGCCTTTTTCCACTGCGGCTGTTACACGCAAAAGAGATGTTTCCCCACCCGGATTGAGACTGATAATCCCTGTCACCGTAGGCGAACCTTCCGTGAGCGTGCCTGTTTTGTCGACAACCAGCGTGTCCACTTTTTCAAGACGCTCAAGGGCTTCGGCATTCCTGATTAACACCCCGGCCTGGGCTCCTTTGCCCACCCCCACCATTATCGACATCGGCGTGGCCAGCCCCAGCGCGCAGGGACAGGCAATAATCAGGACCGACACAGCCGCAATGAGACCGTGCGCCATCCTGGGCTCGGGCCCCCAGACAGACCAGATCACGAAAGCAACAACCGCGATAAGTATCACCAGAGGAACAAACCAGCCTGAAACGCTGTCAGCCATTCTCTGGATGGGGGCACGCGAACGCTGTGCATCAGCGACCATCTGAACAATTCGTGAGAGCATTGTTTCATCACCGACTTTCTCTGCACGGATGATGAGACTCCCTGTCTGATTAATGGTCCCCCCGATGACAGGGTCACCCTCCGTTTTGGTAACCGGCATAGATTCCCCGGTCACCATCGATTCATCAACGGTTGTTTTGCCTTCGATCACGATACCGTCGACCGGAATACTCTCTCCAGGTCTGATGCGGAGCTTATCGCCAGGCAGGACATCTTCCGCATTAATATCCGTTTCATGACCGTCATGATCCAGCCGTCTGGCGGTTTTGGGGGCAAGGTTCAGAAGCGCAGTAATGGCGCCTGAGGTTTGTTCCCGTGCCCGCAGCTCAAGAACCTGTCCCAGCAGAACAAGCACCGTAATAACTGCTGCGGCTTCAAAATAAACGGCCACCAGGCCATCCATGTTTCTGAACGATGCAGGAAACCAGGAGGGGAAGACGGTTGCAATGACGCTGTAAACCCAGGCTACGCCGGTCCCCATTGCAACAAGGGTAAACATATTCAGGGAGCGGTTACGTAACGACATTCCGGCCCGGGCGAAGAATGGCCAGCCACACCACAACACGACAGGGGAGGCCAGAAGCAGCTGCAGCCATGTGTTGTACTGTGGCGGTACTGTATTCCTCAACTCGGGAAACAGATGAGATCCCATTTCGAGTACCAGAACCGGAAACGCCAGCAACAACCCCAGCCAGAAGCGTCTTGTCATGTCGTGAAGTTCATCACTCGGCCCCGTGGATGCCGTAGCTACGAGCGGCTCCAGTGCCATTCCACAGACAGGACAGCTTCCGGGACCACTGCGGCGTATCTCCGGGTGCATCGGACATGTCCACACACCTTCAGAATTCTCTTTTTCCGCCTGGTGGTGAGGCTGTTTTATCTGATCAGGGCTGACTTCGTGATGATCGTGGTGATGGTGATGGGAATGTTCACTGGCATCTTCGGTAAGATAACGATCGGGATGGGCTTTAAATTTACTCTCACAGCTGGCGGAGCAGAAATAAAGTTGATGGTCCTGGTATCGAATGCTGCTGTGCGCCCTGTCGGGCAGGATGGCCATCCCGCACACGGGATCTCTCACCTTATGCAATACGTGGCCCTCGTCCGGGGATAATGTCTGCTCAGAAGCAGTCTGGTTGTTGTGTTGCACTGCATTGTCATTTTTCACAGTAACTCTCCTTATGCATACCGAAGCATCTTCTGTCTTCAGGGTATGTCATGGATGCGATTACCACGAATATCGCCGGCACAGGAGTGCCTGCTACCGGCGTCCCGTTATCAGCCGTTCCGCTGACTATTCGATTCGCTGGAAGACTTTTTTACTTCCATCCGGTGAGAATGCGATAACATCGTAAGCCTCTTTTCGGGCTCCCATCTCCATTCCAGGACTTCCTGCTGGCATACCGGGGGTGGCGAGACCGTATATACCTGAACCAGACTGCATTGCCTTATGTATCGTTGTCGCAGGCACATGGCCTTCAATGATCAAATTACCGGCAACCGCGGTATGACAACTTCGCAGTCCTGCAGGAATAGCATGCTTTTCTTTCAGGGCTGACAGCGCCTGATCATTCATGACGTGAGTTCGTACTTCAAACCCGTCTTTTTCCATCGCCTTGCCCCACAGGGAACAACAGCCACAGTTTTCAGATTTGTACATATCAATCACTTTTTCACTCGCCATCGCGGGCAGTGAAAGGCCGAGAGCCAGCGCCATCAGAACCACTTTTTTCATACTCACCTCTGTATATTATCGATTTAAACCCTGACGTCAGGGTGAATCAGTAAAGAAGGACACCCACAGGGGGTGCCCTTTCAGGTTCAGGACACGCTTTTTTTATGTCTGCGCAGCCAGATTAATTTGTAGGCGGCAGGAATAATGAACAGGGACAGCAGCGGAGCCGTGATCATCCCACCAATCATGGGTGCCGCGATACGGCTCATGACTTCTGAACCTGCACCGGTTCCCCAGAGTATTGGCAGCAGACCCGCAATGATCACCGCCACGGTCATGGCTTTCGGCCGGACACGCAGTACGGCACCATGATAGAGGGCTTCATCAAGGCCTTCCGGTGTGAACGTCTCTTTACGGGACAATTCCGGGTGCGCTTCAATGGCATGACGCAGATACATCAGCATGACCACGCCAAACTCTGCTGCCACCCCGGCCAGAGCGATAAACCCCGTTCCGGTTGCGACAGACATATGGAAGCCCTGCCAGTACAGGAACCATATCCCGCCAACCAGGGCGAACGGCAGGCTCATCAGGATCAGCAGGGCTTCATCAACCCGGCGGAATGCCAGATACAACAGGATGAAGATGATCATCACCGTCATCGGCACCATCAGCTTCAGTTTCTTGTTGGCATGCTCAAGCAGTTCAAACTGTCCGGAGAATGACACGCTGGTACCCGGTCTCAGTTTCACTTTCTGACTGATCGCCGTTTTAATGTCATTAACCACCGACACCATATCCCTGCCGCGCGCGTCAATGTAAATCCAGCTGGCTGGACGGGCATTTTCCGTTTTCAGCATAGTCGGCCCGGAAACGACCTTAATATCCGCAACATCGCCCAGCGTGATCTGCTGCTTCATCGGGGTCAGGATCGGCATCTGTTTCAGGGCCTGCGGGCTGTTCCGGTAATCCTGCGGATAGCGGATATTAATCGGGTACCGGGCCACGCCTTCAACCGTTTCCCCTACCGTCGCGCCGCCGATGGCTGATGAGATGAACAGCTGCACATCGCCCACCGTCATTCCGTAGCGGGAGGCTTTTTCCCGGTTGATATCCACATCAATGTAGCGCCCGCCTTCCAGTCGCTCTGCGAGAGCAGACACTACGCCGGGTACGGTTTTGGCGACCGCTTCGATACTCTGCGCCGTTGCATCGATATCGGACAGAACCGTTCCGGACACCTTGATACCTATCGGGCTTTTGATCCCGGTTGAGAGCATATCAATACGGTTACGGATTGGCGGCACCCAGAGGTTTGCCAGCCCCGGTAAACGGACGGTCCTGTCGAGTTCTTCAATAATCTTGTCAATCGTCATGCCTGGACGCCACTGATCCTCAGGTTTGAGCTGGATCGTGGTTTCAACCATTTCGAGCGGTGCGGAATCCGTGGCGGTCTCTGCTTTACCGGTCTTGCCAAATACAGAGGCCACTTCAGGAACGCTTTTGATTAACTTGTCCGTCGTCTGCAGGAGCGCTGCAGCTTCAGCCGGAGAGACACCCGGCAGGGTCGACGGCATATACAACAGGTCGCCCTCGTTAATCTTCGGCAGAAACTCACCGCCCACCTGGCTCAGCGGCCAGATAACGGTGAAAATGGACAAGGCCGCAACCAGCAGGGTTGTTTTTGGCCAGTGGAGAACCCGCAACAGCAATGGATGATACGCTTTGATCAGTACCCGGTTCAGGGGGTTACTGGTCTCTGCAGGAATTTTCCCCCGGATCCAGAATCCCATCAGAATCGGAATGACGATGATGGCCAGCGCGGCCGCGCCCGCCATGGAGTACGTTTTCGTGAATGCCAGCGGGCCAAACAGACGTCCTTCCTGACCTTCCAGGGTAAAGATAGGAATAAAGGACAGGGTGATGATCAGCAGGCTGATAAACAGTGCGGGTCCCACTTCAACGGAGGCATCGGTAATCACCTTCCAGCGGGTGGCGTTGTCAATCTGCTCACCCGGATGCTGATGATCCCACTCCTCAAGCCGCTTATGCGCATTCTCAATCATCACAATGGCGGCATCCACCATCGCACCGACGGCAATCGCTATCCCTCCCAGCGACATGATATTGGCGTTCAGTCCCTGGAAGTGCATGACGATAAAGGCGATACACAGACCAAGCGGCAGAGAGATAATCGCCACCAGGGCAGAACGTACGTGCCACAGGAACAGGGCACAGACGATGGCCACCACGATAAACTCTTCCAGAAGTTTGGAACTGAGGTTATCAATCGCCCGGTCGATGAGCTGGCTGCGATCGTAGGTGGTCACGATTTCAACGCCTTCCGGCAGGCTGGCCTTCAGCGTCTCAAGTTTATCCCTCACTGCCGTGATAACGTCGCGTGCATTTTTACCCGACCGCAGGATCACCACGCCGCCAGCGACTTCGCCCTGGCCGTTCAGCTCGGCAATACCACGCCGCATTTCAGGCCCGGTCTGCACGCGGGCAACATCCCGCAGATAAACCGGCACGCCGTTCTCGCCTGTTTTCAGGACGATGTTATTAAAATCATCAATGCTCTGAAGATAACCGCTGGCACGGACCATATACTCAGCTTCGGCCATTTCAACGGATGAGCCACCGGCCTCCTGGTTAGACGATTCAAGGGCCTGTTTCACTTCGGGCAGGCTGATACCATACTGAGACAATTTTACCGGATTGACCTGAATCTGGTACTGTTTCACCACGCCGCCAACCGAAGCGACCTCAGCCACGTTCGGGATGGTTTTCAGCTCAAATTTCAGGAACCAGTCCTGCAGAGAACGCAGTTCTGAAAGGTCGTGTTTTCCGCTGCGATCGACAAGGGCATATTCAAATATCCAGCCCACCCCCGTGGCGTCCGGACCGATTTCAGAACTCACACCGGCGGGCAGTTTTCCCTGTACCTGGTTCAGGTACTCCAGCACGCGGGAACGGGCCCAGTACAGATCGGTGCCGTCTTCAAAAATGACATACACATACGAATCACCGAACTGTGAAAAACCACGCACGGTTTTTGCGCCAGGCACGGACAGCATGGTGGTGGTAAGTGGATAGGTGACCTGGTTTTCTACAATCTGCGGGGCCTGGCCGGGATAGCTGGTTTTGATAATGACCTGCACATCTGACAGGTCAGGCAAGGCATCGACAGGCGTGTTAATAATCGTCCATGTGCCCCAGATGCTGAGAAACAGGGCCCCCATCATGACCAGGAAACGGTTGGCGACAGAGCGCCGGATAATCCATTCAATCATCGTCGTCTCCTCAGTGCCCTGAATGCATATTTACAGGCTGGTCAGACATTGCTGGCATACTGCTTTCTGTTTTTTCAGGGTGGCGCATACGTTCCAGTGCGCCCGTAATATTGGCTTCAGAGTCAATGAGGAACAGGCCACTGACCACCACGGTATCGCCTTCATTCAGGCCGGAGCCGATGCCGGACTGTTGCTGTGACTCATGCAGAACGTGGATCTGTTTCGGCACAAACTTGCCTTCATCATCAACAGTAATCACGCGCTGTTCTTTGCCGGTATCGATAACGGCCTGGCTTGGTATCAGCAGCATCTCCTGGCTTCTGGTATTCAGTTTCAGATAGGCATTCATGCCCGGCTTGAGAAACTCATCCTTATTAGAAACCTGGAGACGGACCTGAAGCGTACGGGTTGTCTGATCCACGCTGGGAAGAATATTCCATTTTTCGACATGGAATGTTTTATCCGGATAAGCCGGTACCGAAATTTCAAACTGCGACGTATCTTTCAGCAGATAGGCGATAGATTCTGGCACTGCAGCGCTGATCCAGACCGGGTCCATTCCCTGAATCTGAGCCACCACCTTATCTTTCGAAATATTCATGCCGGTGCGCAGGTCAAATGCAGTAATGACACCATCAATAGGTGCTTTAATGGTAAAACGGGTCTGAATGCTCCGGGTAGAACGCAGTCTCTGAATATCCTCTTCCGGCATACCTGCCAGGCGAAGCCGTTCCAGAACGCCTTTAATTTGCGTGGAAGTACCACCGGTGCTGGATAACAGAAGGAATTCACTCTGTGCTTCCACCCAGTCCGGAATGGTAATATCGATAAGTGGCGTCCCCTTCTTCACATGATCGCCAATCGTCATGGGGTAGACTTTTTCGACAAACCCGTCAGAACGCGCCTGCACAATAACAAACTGATACTCGTTATAGCTGACATTAGCCGGGATTGTCTGAGAATAATTCAGCATTCCTCGCGTGACTTTTTGCGTTTTTAATCCCAGATTCTGAACCTGGGTTGGGTCGATACGGATCCCGCCACTGCTTTTATCGCCACTGTCATCAGCATATTTTGGCACCAGGTCCATATCCATAAAGGGCGATTTTCCGGGTTTATCAAATTTGGTATCCGGTTTCATTGGGTCATACCAGAAAAGCACCTTTCGTTCCGGTGCCTTTTGTTCTGTTTTTTCTGTCTTTTGTGCTGAGTTTACATACTGCCAGGCAGTAACCGATATCAGCCCCCCTGCTATGAGGCTGCTGATAATTATTGCAGCATATTTTATCTTTAAAGAAGCCATACAATTTTCCGCTAAAAAATCAAAACACCTGGCATATGCGCCTGACGGTTAACTCACACATATACCTATGTGAATGTACAGGCGCACAGGATGTAATCGCTCCGGACAGCCAATCAGGACTGCGTCACGTTAATGCTTTTGAGTAAGGAGATATTGCCCTGCTGAATAAACGAGAAATCGACATGGTTGCCTGTTTTCAGGGCATTAATAGCATCGTCTGCATTAACAAAAGTAAAGCGCATGGTCATTGCAGGCCAGCCCACCGCTGGAATTGCTTCATGCGAAATGGTGATTTTCTTAGTATTCATATCAATGTCTTTAACGACACCGGTGCCCTTGATAACTTGCTGTACCGAAGCATCACTGGCAGTATTCATATCGCCATGCTGATGTGTTTCAGCATGAAGACCGGCAGAAAACATGACAGAGAAGGCACCAAATAAAACGGCTTTAAGTGAATTACGCATTTTAATTTCCTGATTAATTAAATAAATTTACTCTACCCAACCGCCACCCAGCGCGGTAAACAGATTAATTTCGTTAACCTGCCGGGAATAGGTAAGATCGAGAATGGTTTGCTGGGTAGCGAAGAGGGAACGTTCTGCATCCAGCACTTCGATGTAACTGACAGCACCACTTGCATACAATCCTCTGGCACGCTGGAGAGTTATCTGAAGTGAATCAAGATAACGCTGCTGTGACTCAAGTTGCTGGCTAAGGCTGTCGCGCAGCGCAAGCGTGTCGGAAACATCCTTAAAGGCTGACTGAATTTTTTGTTCGTAATTAACCACCGACTGTTGCTGGCGAATTTCAGCCAGCTTCAGATTGGCTTTATTCCTGCCAGCATTAAATATAGGAATTTCAATTTTAGGGATAAAATTCCACATTCCACTTCCTGACGTAAACAGGCTGGACAGCTCCGTACTGCTTGCGGAAAGACCACTGGTCAGGGTAATTGAGGGGAAAAAGGCCGCTCGCGCTGCGCCAATATTGGCATCAGCCGCTTTCAGCTGATATTCCGCTTCCATAATATCCGGTCGCTGCAGCAAAATTTGTGAAGACAGATTTGGTGGCAATTTTACTGGGGCTATCTCCCCGCCTTTCATCCCTTTTTCTGACGGAAGTGCGCGGTACGTTCCCAGCACCAGTTGCAGGGCATTGTTTGCCTGAGCCAGATCGCCTTCTCGTTTGGCTATTTCGGCGCGGGTACTTTCGATTTGTCCTCGCGCCTGTTCAAGTGCCAGAACGTTCGTACTCCCGGTCACGAGCTGCTGCTCAACGAAAGCATAGGACTGTTGATAATTTTTCAGCGTTTCCCGCGCAATACGAAGTTGTTCGTACGCCAGTTGCTGGCTGAAATAGCTTTGTGAAACGTTGGATACCAGCAGGATGTGTACGGCCCGACGGGCTTCTTCGCTGGCAAAGTAGTTCTGGCGATCAGCATCACTCATGTTCTTAAGTTTGCCGAAAAAATCGAGCTCATAGCTGAGCTCCAGTCTCGCGTCGTACTCCTGTGTGGTCGGCTTGTCACCTTTCAGACCACCGCTGTATGTTATCCCGGATGAGGCATTCAGCTGGGGATAACGATCTGCATCCGTGACGTTGAACTGGGCTCGGGCCTCTTCAACCTTCAGGGCAGCCATTCTCAAATCACGGTTATTAGTCAGAGCTTCACCGATCAACCGGGTAACCTGGGGATCGACAAAAAAGTTACGCCAGCCCGTATCCTGATAGCCATTTACCGCTGGCGTCAGGCTGTTATGGGACAGTGAAAACTGCTGGGGTACCGGTGCTGCGGGCCGCTGATATTCAGGCGCAAGCGACACGCAGCCTGCCAGGATGAATATCGTGCTAATGCTGAGTAATTTTAATTTGAACATAACGCTTCTCGTCCAGGCAGACCTGGTAAATGGTTCAAATGAAGTCCAGAGTATTGATAGGGGTACTTTACCTAACGCTCTCTGTTTGCCGGGTGACAGGATAATGACAATGTTGTCATTTTTGCTGTAATCCGTTGATAACGATCGTGGGCGCAATAGAATGACATTAGCAGCCAGCCGGGGAGCAAGATGAAAATATTGATCGTCGAAGACGAAATTAAAACAGGTGAATATCTCAGCAAAGGGCTTACAGAGGCAGGGTTCGTAGTGGATCACGCTGATAATGGTCTTACCGGATATCATCTCGCCATGACAGCCGAGTATGATTTAGTCATTCTGGATATCATGCTACCTGATGTGAACGGCTGGGATATCATCCGCATGCTGCGCACTGCCGGAAAGGGTATGCCGGTCTTACTGCTGACAGCCCTCGGCACGATCGAACATAGGGTCAAAGGACTGGAACTGGGTGCGGACGATTATCTGGTTAAACCCTTTGCGTTTGCCGAACTGCTCGCCCGGGTGAGAACCCTTCTGAGGCGGGGAAACACGATGATCACGGAAAGCCAGTTTAAGGTGGCTGACCTCTCGATTGATCTCGTATCCAGAAAAGTCAGTCGCGCCGGAAACCGCATTGTGCTCACCAGTAAAGAGTTCAGCCTGCTGGAATTCTTCATTCGCCATCAGGGAGAGGTTCTTCCCCGCTCCCTGATTGCCTCTCAGGTCTGGGACATGAATTTTGACAGCGACACTAATGCGATCGATGTCGCAGTAAAGCGACTCCGCGCTAAAATAGACAACGATTACGAGACAAAGCTGATCCAGACAGTCCGGGGCGTGGGCTACATGCTGGAGGTCCCGGATGCATAGCAAACCTTCCAGACGCCCTTTCTCACTCGCTCTGCGGCTGACCTTTTTTATCAGCCTGTCCACGATACTGGCTTTTATCGCATTCACCTGGTTTATGCTGCATTCTGTTGAAAATCATTTTGCCGAGCAGGATGTCAGCGATCTTCAACAAATCAGCACCACACTGAACCGTATACTGCAGTCCCCGGTGGATCCGGATGATAAAAAAATAAGCAAAATAAAGGAATCAATTGCCAGCTACCGCAACGTTGCCCTTTTGCTCCTCAATCCCAGGGGGGAAGTGCTCTTTAGCTCAGCTCAGGGGGCGGCACTACGCCCGGCAGTGAATTCAGCAGATTTTAGCGAGCACAGCCGCGCACGGGATGTCTTTCTCTGGACGGTGGAGGATCCTGCGGGACCGATGGATACCGGGTCCGAAATGAAGATGGAAACATACAGGATTATCGCCTCCTCTGGTCAGGCGATATTTCAGGGCAAACAGCAGAACTATGTCATGCTGACTGGCCTATCCATTAATTTCCATCTCCATTACCTCGATGCGCTGAAAAAGAACCTGATTGCGATTGCCGTCGTGATAAGCCTGTTGATTGTTCTGATCATTCGAATCGCTGTCCGTCAGGGGCACCTGCCCCTTCGTAATGTCAGCAATGCCATTAAAAACATCACCTCCGAGAATCTTGATGCGCGACTGGAACCGACACGCGTTCCCATTGAGCTGGAGCAACTGGTTATCTCGTTCAATCATATGATTGGAAAGATTGAGGATGTCTTTACCCGCCAGGCCAATTTCTCTGCCGATATCGCGCATGAGATCAGAACGCCCATCACCAATCTGGTGACGCAGACTGAAATCGCACTGAGTCAGGATCGAACACAGAGGGAACTTGAGGATGTCCTCTATTCCAGTCTTGAAGAGTATAACCGGATGACCAAAATGGTCAGCGATATGCTGTTCCTGGCACAGGCAGATAATAATCAGCTGATACCTGACAGGGTCATGTTTGACCTCAGAGCGGAAGTCATGAAAGTCTTCGAGTTTTTCGAAGCCTGGGCCGAAGAACGCAATATCACGCTCAAATTTAACGGGATGCCCTGCCTGGTTGAGGGAGATCCACAAATGTTCAGAAGGGCGATCAATAATCTGTTATCCAATGCCCTGCGTTATACCCCGGAGGGACAGGCAATCACCGTCTCAATAAGAGAGCAGGAGAGCTTTTTTGACCTTGTGATTGAAAATCCGGGGAAACCAATCCCTGAAGAGCATTTATCAAGGTTGTTTGACCGTTTTTATCGGGTGGATCCGTCCAGACAACGAAAAGGAGAAGGCAGCGGCATCGGCCTTGCGATTGTGAAGTCAATCGTGGAAGCACATCACGGAAGAGTGCAGGTGGAATCGGACGTACACTCAACGCGTTTTATCTTATCCGTGCCCAGACTGGAGAAAATGATTCCGGACACCCAGTGCTGGGAATAAAGATTTAAATGACAAAGATGTCATTAGCCTGTCATGCAGCAAACAGAAGCCATTCGATATAATTAGTGCAACTTATCAGGAAGGCTGGATTGCTTTATCAATATCCGGCGTCAGTGGACGCCAGGAAATGAATATCCAGTCCCCTCCCGGAGAAATAAACACTTCCGAACCTGTTTCAGTTATGGAACTGAAAACACCGGTTGTACTCCCCCGGACATCACTAATTAAGAAATGGAGAGTTATCATGAAAAATATCGTATTAGCATCCTTGCTGGGCTTTGGCTTAATTTCTTCGGCCTGGGCCACTGAAACCGTGAATATCCATGAGCGGGTCAACAATGCACAGGCACCTGCTCACCAGATGCAGTCTGCTGCGGCTCCTGTCGGGATCCAGGGGACTGCACCTCGTATGGCCGGTATGGACCAGCATGAACAGGCCATTATTGCTCATGAAACCATGACGAACGGGTCGGCGGATGCGCACCAGAAAATGGTGGAAAGTCATCAGAGGATGATGGGAAGTCAGACCGTTTCCCCTACCGGGCCGTCGAAGTCATTAGCGGCAATGAATGAGCATGAAAGAGCTGCAGTTGCCCATGAATTTATGAATAACGGTCAGTCTGGCCCACATCAGGCCATGGCCGAAGCGCATCGTCGCATGCTCAGTGCAGGCTGACGGCGAGGGAAGTATCTGTGCTGTCCTTATTTCCTTGATAGATTTTTCCGTAACCGGATATATGGCAACATCTTTGCCCCCTACAGGGGGCATTTTTATCAGATTCTGCTACAGTTAACGGGCATCAACGCTAAAAGGATATTTTTTATGAAAGCCAGAAACACTTTATTTGCAGTATTAATGTTATCCCTGCCAGCGATTTCAGCAGAACATTCAGAAATGAAAATGACTGATATGTCTACCTCGGCTTCGTCACAGGAATATATGGCTGGCATGAAAGACATGCATGACAAAATGATGGCTGCCGTAAATGAGTCCGATCCCGACAAGGCTTTTGCGAAAGGCATGGTAGCGCACCATGAAGGGGCAATAGCAATGGCTGAGACCGAGCTCAAATACGGAAAAGATCCGAAAATGAGAAAGCTCGCGCAGGACATCATTAAAGCTCAAAAAGGTGAAATTGAGCAGATGAATAAATGGCTTGATAGTCAAAAGTAAACATTGTAGAAATGTCACGACAAGCGTGATTTTACATCGTTCCTGGGCGCGGGAGTCGGTTAATCTTTATATAATTCAAACCCGATTAATTTCGGGTTTTTACTACTCTGTACTCCGGTCCTTTGTTGAGGACCGGAATATATGCACCTGAGATGCTTATTTAATACATTATCTCGTCATGGATACAATGTCGCTCAGGATCTCAACCAGCTCGCTTCTCTCCTGCGTTCCGTCATGATAGGTTGATCTTGAGATGATTCTTTCTGATGTCATCTGAGGCCAGAATTTATCTAGTACATTATCGGGTTTCATTCCCACAGCCCGGCCGATTATTTTTTTAGCGTCACAGGTGTCCGTAAACGTGACGGCTACACCAGTAATTTCCTCGATAAGATCCGGGCACAGATAGTTTTCTATCTCACGTTTGCGCGTAGCGAAAAATACCTTACCGGCCTCCTCTACTTCTTTTTTACGCTTCTGGATGGACAGAACCTGTGCAGGGTCTCCCCCAATATCGGAGTCCAGAAATACGCACCAGGGAAGCCCCAGATCTTTGGCCAGATTCAATGTAACCCAGTGTTTGACGCTACCACACCCTCCTATGAGGACTGGCACTATTTTCACGTCCTCCAGAGAGGCTGGCAGCGCACCTGACTGTTTTAATGAACTGGCCGCATGCCTCAGGAAAGTAACATCCGACTTTCCCTCTACCAGAACAATCCCCTGCGCCCTTTCCATACCGGTCTCTGGCAGCACCCCCAGGCTTTCAGTGGCTTCCTTCAGCACTGCGTCATCCGGCATTTTTACTACGGGTTCACCCGCCTCATTTCGGGTAACATAACGTACGCCTTCGACAGGGATTAATCCGGCCAGCGCCGGGACATGGGTGGTGACGATAATCTGACGGTGCGGCTGGCCTGCCAGTGCCAGTAACGCTTTCATCAGCATCATCTGATAGTTCGGATGCTGTGACGTTTCAGGCTCCTCTATGGCATAAATCACATTTCTGGGCGTCCCCGCGACATTCTTTTCAGCCTCAGCCCGAAAAAAATTCAACAGGATAAGCCTCCTTATCCCGCTGCCGCGCTTATTGATGGGGATGCCATTTTCCCCGTCCAGGGTGAAATTGAAGGTCCACTTGGGTTTCTCCTTAAATCGTGGAGTCAGTTCACTGGCGAGTTCGGGGGCCATTTCACGTAATTTATCCAGCGTTCTCTGTGCGACATCCAGGACGCTGTCCTGAATCTCATTTTCCAGCGCTGTAATTTTGTCCTGCAGCGCAGCCTGAGCGTCTTTTACGGCCTGCTGTAAGGGGTTTTTAGCTTCGGAATCCCCGTCGCTGCTTTCCCTGTCGGCTTTGAAAATCGCATACGTGGGCAGCAAATCGAGGATCTTACCCCATAATGATTTTGTGTCGGTTCCGAACTCTTTATCGACATCCAGCATAATTTCCGAACAGGTATAGGGGGCTGCGGCTTCCCTGATGGCCTGACGCCATAACGATGCAGTGCGTTTATCCGCCACATTTTTTTCAACTTCTTTTCCCACCGCCTTGAGCTCAGAAATTTTCATGCCCAGTAAATTTCTCAGGGGCTCCTCATCCGGGTGGATGCAGCGGATGCAGGTCTGCTCCGGTTTTCCTGAGGTCGTTGCTTTAAACGTTTTGACGATTTCAAAATTGCCGTCCTCATTCAGCAGATGTTCTGAGGCGAGCGTGGTCTGCACCCTGTCGTCGATCATGATAAAATCGGGCAGGTCATCAAATTCACAGGCTATTTCAAAACGGCCGTCCCCTTCTCTTAGGCTGAAACAGTTCATGTCATTCTTGTCAGCCTTCATTCCTTCTGTTTCAAAAAAAATAGCCAGCGCTTCCAGAAGCGTTGATTTCCCAAAGTCATTACGACCGACAATACCCGTCATGCTTTCATCAATAATGATTTCAGTAGAGTTTCTGTAGCCTCTGAAGTTTTTCAGTTTTAATTTTCTGAGCCGCATATGAAGTCCTGTGTGTAAGAAAGCGTTTTGCTGCAACCTGAATACAAAATATATTTTCAAATGCCTGCCAACAAGCAGGGATAACCGTTATTCAGAATATCTTAACGACATTTCGGGATTATGATCTGGTCGCGCTTTCAGAACTTTACTGCCCCTCAAAACACCGGAAACTAACTTGTGGTTGGTTACATGGCAAAGTTAAAACTCCAGAATCACGGGTAATGATTTCAATGCTTATTATATTTTTTGGAATTGACTCATGAGCTTTATAATTTAAATGATAATAATAACCATTCTTTTATGCGTAATATTTGCTACTGACACTGATGAATTTAAAAGAAGATAGATTTTCATTTACGGATTATTTCCTAAATTCATCGATAATGTGATCGACATAAAATTTTCACTGAAGAATGAAGAGATAATTTAAGGCCGAGCGAAATAGCTCAAAATGGTGTATTTAACATAACAGAAGAAATGAAAGGCTCTATCGCAACCTGATACTTCAGGCCGCTAAGGGGTTAATCTTGTTGAAGAAAAATTAGACCGGGAAGCGCCAGGCGTCACCATTTCTCCCGCCTGGCTGGAAGTGAAGAATAATTGTGCATAGCTCCGTATTCGGGCTTTGCATCTGACAATGGTTCCCTGGATGAAAGTACGATCTCCACTCCAAGGACGCTGAACACCCTAAACAAACGCTCAAAACCCGCACTTGCAGGGTTGGCCTCTAGTCGGGCATAAGTTTGCTGTGTTATACCCAAACGTTCAGAAACATCTTTTTGCGTCAGTCCATTGGCTTTGCGAAAGCCGATTAAAACAGGACGTAACTGATTCAAAGTCTTCAAAGCGTATTGAGTGTTCATAAGTGACCTTCCGTATCGACGAGTTAACAAGCATAACGCAGGGATTTACAGCATATAGGCTGTAATGCTCATTAACAGACTATAGGCTGTAATACGAATCCTGCCAAGATGCGGCATCTTTCAAATACAAGGCCGTATTGGGTAAGCAGTACACCGTTATATAGCACCCCTTGCCCCTTTGCTGGAGAGGGACCCACGTGATCGCAGGTCTTTTAGACGTTGTTGCTAACCGGCATGACCTGCCCCCACGATTAGATACAACACTCAGTTAGTAACGTCGGAATCTTCATTCTCAGAATGACCCTTTCTCCAGCCCGCTGCAAATTCAGACGGTGTCTGAT